>NZ_JASNRB020000001.1:0-519459 GCF_030411975.2 Massilia orientalis
ATGTTCATCGTGTTCTGGCTGGTCGTCGCCGGCATGGTCCTGCTCAGCACCGTGTTCGCCCGCGGCAAGGTGAAGGGACTGATCGTCGACACCAAGCTGTTCAAGGTCGACGGCGCGTTTGCGCTCGGCTCGGCCGTCATCTGCGTGGTGCTGGCCACCATCTACGGCATGTGGTGGTAGAACTCTCGGAGCAATAGAAGGCAGCCTGCGGGCTGGCAAAGGACAGCCCCCCAGGCTGTCCTTTTTTTATACTTTTCACCAGGGTATATCAACTTCGTATATACGCTGGTGAAAAACACAATGGTTGTACTCCTTGCAACGCGACAGAATGCCGGTCAGTCGCTTGATTGGTTCGCTCGACGCACCAACAAAGTCGACAACAACACATAAGTCCAAACGACAAAAGCAAGGAGATTACATGCAGCAGAAAACCCTGAGCGTACTCGTACGCTCGCTCTTCCCATTGTTGGCCCTCCCCGCAATTCCCGCCCTCGCCCAGCAAAGCGCACCGGCCGAACCGCCCGCCGGCGGCGACACCGCCGTGCAGCAGGTCGTCGTGTCCGGCATCCGCGCGTCCGTGCGCAGCGCCCTCTCCGTCAAGGAGAACTCCAACAGCATGGTCGAAGTCGTCGCCTCCGAAGACATCGGCAAACTGCCCGACACCACCATCGCCGAATCGCTGGCGCGCCTGCCGGGCCTCGCCGCCGGTCTCGATCGCGGCAACGCGAGCCAGATCGTCGCGCGCGGCATGGGCGAACGCTTCATCGGCGCCACGCTGAACGGCCGCGAACTCGCTTCGTCCGAGCCGAACCGCGCCGTGCGCTTCGAGCAGTTCCCGTCCGAGTCGCTGTCCGGCGCCATCGTCTACAAGACGCAGAACGCCGACCTGGTCGAAGGCGGCGTCGCGACGACCATCGACCTGCAGACCGTGCAGCCGCTGAAGTACAACGGCCGCCAGGCGTCGCTGAAGGCCGACGCGCTGTACTACCCGCTGGCGAAGGACGTCGACGCGCAGACCGTGCGCCCGCGCCTGGGCGGCATCTGGATCGACCAGTTCGCGAACCGGAGCGTAGGCGCGGCCGTCGCGTTCAGCTACCAGAAGCAGCCGTCGATCGAGGAACGCAAGAACCACTGGGGCTTCAACGAAGACCACTCCGCCGACCTGAATGGCGACGGCAAGGTCGACAAGACGCCGTGGGGCTTCGAGGATGAACTGAAGAGCGGCACCAATGAACGCAGCAGCGTGCTGGGCAAGCTGGAATGGAAGGCGAGCCCGGATGCCCTGATCACGGCCGACCTGTACTTCGCCCGCAACAAGATCCGCGAACCGAGCGTGCAGCACTGGACCGGCGACGTCGGCAACTGGGACGGCTGGCAGACCGGGAATTACTCGAACGTCGACATCCGCGACGGCTACGTCACCGGGGCGACCGTCAAGGACGTCAGCCTGACCACGCACAGCACGCGCTGGATCCAGAACATGGACAACTTCGCCGGTGGCCTGAACGGCAAGTTCAACGTGGGCGACTGGAAGGTCGAGGCGGACGTCGCGACGTCGCGCGCGAGCCGCGCCAGCCAGTGGGCCGACGTGCGCAATACCACCGCGAATAACGGCACCCTGTCGTGGGCCTTCACCGGCAACGAGCAGCAGTCGTATTCGTACAGCCAGGACACGGGCAACCTCGCGACGTTCGGCGCACCGCAGCTGGTCATCGACAACGACGGCCACGTGCACGACCGCCTCGATTCCGCGCAGCTGAGCGGCGCGCTGCCGCTCGACCTGGGCCCGGTCAGCCGCATCAAGATCGGCGCGCGCTTTGCCGACCGCGAGAAGTCCTACCGCCAGACCACGTGGAACATCTCGCCGAACAATGCGGCGATCCCGGCCTCCGCGTACACGACCATCAACGTGCCGGGCTACTTCCCCGCGCTGATGCTGAACGATTTCGAAGGCACCGTGTCCTCCACGTTCGGTCCGGGCGCCCTCGATGCGGGCGGCCGCACGCCGACCGCGAACGACCTGCTGGCCGGCTGGCGCGTCAAGGAGCGCACGAGCGCCCTGTACGCCCAGGCCGACCTGGACGGCGAGATGTTCGGCCTGAAGTACCGCGGCAATGCGGGCGTGCGCGTGCTGCACACCAGCCAGACGGGCGAAGGCATGGAGTCCGTCAACGGCGCCGCGCCGACGGCGGTGTCGGGCGGCGCGTCGTACACGAAGGCCCTGCCGAGCATGAACCTGATCTTCGGCCTCGACGAAGAACAGAAGCACCAGGTGCGCTTCTCGCTGGCCCGCGCCATGTCGCGCGCGCCGATGGACGAGATGCGCGCGTCGCGCCAGATCTCGATGGACACGACGCCGGGCTCGCAGCAGCCGCTGACGGGCAGCGCCGGCAATCCGGGCCTGCTGCCGATGATGGCCAACCAGGCCGACCTCGCGTACCAGTGGTACTTCGACAAGGGCTCGCTGTTCTCGGCCGCGCTGTTCTACAAGCAGATCGGCAGCTACATCGGCATCACGACCGACACGACGACCATCGGCAACCGCCAGGCGGTCATCACCCGCTCCATCAACGGCGAAGGCGGCTACGTACGCGGCCTGGAACTGGTGTACCAGCACGCGTTCACGCGCCTGCCGGCACCGTTCGACGGCCTGGGCGTCGCCGCGAACTGGTCGTACAACGAGAGCGACATCCACGAGTACACGAATGACTACCCGATGGAAGGCCTGATGCGCAACAACGGCGGCGTCACGCTCTGGTACGAAAAGAACGGCTTCGAGGCCCGCCTGTCCGCCAACTACCACAGCCCGTTCGTGCGCATGCCCCGCTGGACGGCCGGCTACATGGCGGAAAACGGCGAGGAGACCTACGTTACCGCGAACTTCTCGTACTACCTGACGCCGCAGCTGCAGCTGCGCGTGGGCCTGGACAACATCACGAACCAGAAAGTGGTCTACACGCAGAACGCGAACGCGTACATGCAGAACGTGATGGAATACGGCCGCCGCTACAACGTGGGCCTCTCGTACAAGTTCTGATGATGACGATGACCCGACCCACGCTGCTCCGCGCCGCCCTGCTGCTGGCCTTCGCCGGCCCCGGCATGGCGGGCGCGGAACAACTCCTCACCGTCGACGCGACCGCGCCGGCGCCCGATCCGCGCACCGGCACCATCAAGCTGGGCACGGCGGCGGCGCCGGGCGGCCACACGCTCGGCATCAACAACCAGTACCTCACGCGCGACGGCAAGCCCTGGCTGCCGGTGATGGGCGAGTTCCACTACACGCGCAGCCCGGCCGCCAGCTGGGATGCGGAACTCGCCAAGATGAAATCGGCCGGCATCGACATCGTCGCCAGCTACATCATCTGGAACCACCACGAAGCGGCCGAAGGAAAATTCGACTGGTCCGGCAACCGCGACCTGCGCCGCTTCGTGCAGCTCGCGCACAAGCACGGCCTGGACGTCGTCGTGCGCGTCGGCCCGTGGTCGCACGCCGAGGTGCGCTACGGCGGCTTCCCGGACTGGGTGGTCGACGCGATGCCCACGCGCGGCAACGATCCGACCTACCTGCGCTTCGTCGAGCGCTACTACCGCGAGATCGGGCGCCAGCTGGACGGCCTGCTGTACAAGCAGGGCGGCCCGGTCATCGGCGCCCAGATCGAGAACGAGTACAACCTGGCCGGCCCGGGCCGCGGCGCGGAGCACATCCGCACGCTGAAGGATCTTGCCGTGAAGGCGGGCATCGACGTGCCCTACTACACCGTCACGGGCTGGGACCAGACCTTGTACCCGTCGGGCGAAGTGACGCCGGTGTTCGGCGGCTATCCGGACGAACCGTGGGCGACGAGCACGAAGGAACTCCCGCCCAAGGAAACGTACGCGTTCCGCTTCGACACGCGCGTGAGCGGCGACCTCGGTGCGCAGACCCGCGCGAGCCAGCAGGGCACGGCGGAAACGGACATGGACAAGACCCCGTTCCTCGGCGCGGAATACGGCGCGGGCCTGCCCGCGATGTACCGCCGCCGCACGCTCGTATCAAGCGACGACATCGCCTCGATGCTCCCTGTGCAACTGGGCTCCGGCGTCAACCTGATGGGGTACTACATGTTCCACGGCGGGCGCAATCCCGTGGGCGGCACGACCCTGGAAGAGAGTACGAAGAGCGGTGGCTACAACGACGTCCCCGCGATCAACTACGACTTCAACGCGCCGCTGGGCCCGGACGGCCAGCAGCGCGACGTGCTGGCCAGCCTGCGTCCGTTCCACTGGTTCCTGCACGACTTCGGCGCGCGCCTGGCGCCGATGACCGTGCGCAAACCGGACGTGGTGCCGAAGGATCCGGCCGACCTGGGCCCTCCCCGCTGGTCCGTGCGCAGCCGCGGCGATGCCGCGTTCCTGTTCTACGATGGGCACATCCGCCAGTATCCGACGCCCGCGCGCGAACAGGTCCGCTTCGTGGTCAAGCTGCCCGGCGGCACGGTCACCCTGCCCCGTCAACCCGTCGACCTGCCGGCCGGCGCGTACTTCGCCTGGCCCGTCAATTTCGACTTAGGTGACGAGCGCGGCCAGCGCCTGACGTATGCGACGGCGCAGCCACTCGCGCAGCTCGATGACGGCACGTGGGTGTTCGCGGCGCAGGACGGCGTCCCCGTCGAATTCGCGTTCGGCGAAAAAGCCCGCGGTTGCGTGCAGGCCCCGCATGCGCACGTCGACGAGCGTGCCGGGGCGGTCGTCGTGGACGGCATCCGGCCCGGCCTCGATGCGGCGTTCACGCTGCGCTGCCCGGGCGCGACGCCGCTGACGGTGCTCGTGCTGTCGCAGGCGCAGGCGCGCCAGGCGGCGATCGGCACGTTCCAGGGCCGGCGCCGGCTCGTGCTCAGCGAGGCGCAGGCGTACTTCGACGGCGGGCGGCTCGTACTGCGCAGCGCGGGCCAGCCGCACGTGCGCGCGGCCGTCTATCCATCGACGACGCTGCAGAGCGCCGGCCGCGACGGCCTGTTCCAGGTGTTCGACACGACGCTGCCGACGCGCGCCGTGGCGGTGGCCGTCAAACCGCTGCGCGACGCCCAGCCCGCACGCCCGGTCCGCATCGGCGGCAACGCCAACGCGGCCGTGCAGCCGGATCCGGAAGCATTCGGCGCGTCGGCCGCGTGGCTGCTCGATGTCGGGGCGGCGAATCGGTCGAAGGACGTGGACAGCCTGCTGCTCGACATCGACTTCACGGGCGACGTGGCCCGGCTGTTCGACGGCACGCGCATGGTCGACGACTGGTATTACAACGGCCAGCGCTGGCAATTCGACCTGGGTAACCTGCCGCAGAAACGCCAGGGTCCGCTGACCTTGACCGTGCTGCCGCTGCGCGCGGATGCGCCGATCTACCTGCCGCGCGAGCATCGTCCGGACTTCGGCGGCAAGCCGCAGCTGGCCGAGCTGAAGGGCGTGAAGGTGGTGCCGGTCTACCGCGTCGAGATCGGCAAGTAGTCGATACCCCCACCGGTGGGGCGTGACCGTCCATGGCGCGAATGTCAAGATGCGCGCCATGGACACGTCAACCACCCGAACTATCCCGCTCCCGCGGCGCGGCGCAACGCTCGATACGGTCGAGCGTTGCGTCGTCAGCGCCGCACGGTGCCTGCTCGAACAGCAGCTGGGCTTCGTCCCGGCGTGGGCGGTACTCGGGGATTACCTCGGCAGCGTTGGCGTGCGTGTCATCGCAACTTTGGCCCGTGCCGTCACTTCCCGAGGAGAACCATGATCTTTCACGCTTCCATCCCCGCGCGCGATCCCGAGCGCGTCGCCGCCGTCATTGCCGAGATCTGGGGCGGCCAGTCGTTCCGCTTCCCGCCCTGGCCCGGCGCGTGGGTCGCGATGGCCGGCGACGTGCGCGGGTCGATGGTCGAGGTCTATCCGCACACGCTGCCGATGGCGCCGGGGAACGGCGCCGGGATGGCCCGGCCGCATCCGGACGCCGCCCCGCGCCCGTACGCCTGCTTCCACCTGGCCATCGCGACCGAGCGCTCCGTCGAGGAGATCGTCGCGATCGGCCGGCGCGAAGGCTGGCGCGCCGTGCCCTGCTCGCGCGGCGGCGTGTTCGACGTCGTCGAGCTGTGGCTCGAGAATGGCCTGATGTTCGAGGTGCTGACGCCCGAGATGCAGCACGATTACCGCAAGGGCGTGAACCTGGACATGTGGCGCATCACCCGCGCGGAGGAACCGATGCCGGCCTGACCCGCCGTATGGCCGGCACGCCGGCCGCGCGTCCGAGCCGTACGTGGTCGAAGCGCTCGTCTTTCACATCGTCCAGCACGACGGGCGGCCGCGCATCCGGCGCCGCCGTGCGCAGGTCGGCGTGATGCACCTCCACGTTGCGCGCGTGGCGCACGTACAGGCCGTAGGCCGGCGTCACGCCGAACATGCTCGGTTCCGGATAATGGTCCGGTACCTCGGGCGGCACGCGGCGCGCATCCGCCGCCGTGCCCCCGCCGCCGTACACGATCGTGATGTTCGACAGCCGCACGTCCTCGACGGGCGCCTCCGGCAGGCCGGCCACGATAGCCGCGTACGGCGCATTCGCCTGCGACGCGACCACGTTGCTGATGTTAACCCGCCGGATCGCCCCGACGCGTGTGCCCGCGGGCGCGCGCATGCGCCGGCCCAGGCGGATGAACAGCGGCGCCGTCGTCAGGTCGCGCATGGCGAGGTTGTCGACCGTGACGTCCTCGATGACGGCGCCGTCCACGCTTTCGATCGCCAGGCCGCGGCAGTGCTCGAACACGCAGTTCGCGATGACGATATTGCGGAAGCCGCCGTTCGATTCCGTGCCCAGCTTGATGCGGCCGCACACGCCCTCCTCGTCCGGCGCTTTCAGCTGCGTCTTCTGATAGGTGCCGTCCAGCAGCGTGCCGAGGTCGAAGCCCGAGACCTGGCAGCCCGTGATCGTCACGTGCTCCGTGTAGCGCGCGCGGCCCAGTGCATAGGAACTCTTCAGGCAGATCGCGTCGTCGTTCGGCGTATTGACCGCACAGTCGCTGATGCGGACATTCCGGCAGCAGTCGATATCGAAGCCGTCGCGCTCCGTGTCGACGGTGAGGTTCGCGATCGTCAGGTTGTCCACGCCCGTCGCCAGGACGGCAAAGTGGCCGCACTTGAGCATCGAGAAGTCGCGCAGGAGCACGTTGCGGCAGTTCTTCAGCGCGATCGCCTTGTTGCCCTTGCCGTCCATCTCCGCGCCGAACACGGCGCCGGACTTCCTGCGCTCGCCCATCGGGTCCTTGCCGCCGAGCGAGGACGGCATGTCGCCGGCGTTGAGCGGCCGGTTCGCGCCCGGCCCCGAGCGCGTCAGGCCGCGGCCCCAGATGCGGCCCGGGCCCAGGATCGCCACGTCTTCGAGAGACTCGCCCCAGATCAGCGAGTTGTGCCAGTGGCTGTGGCCGAAGTCCTGGTAGGCATCGTGCGGGTTCGGTTCTGCCGGGTCGTAGCGACCCTGGCCATCCGCCGGGTCGGCCGCCACGATCACGCTGCCGGCGTCCAGGTACAGCGCGACGCGGCTTTGCAGGCGGATCGAAAAGCTCAGGTAGCGGCCGGACGGGAAACGTACGGTGCCGCCGCCGGCGGCGCTCGCCGCGGCGATGGCGGCATGGATGGCGTCCGTGTCCAGCGTGGTGCCGTCGCCGCGGGCGCCGAACGTACGCACGTCGAAGTCCGCGGCCAGCGCCGGTGCGCACACGGCTGCGCAGGCGGCGCCGAGGCCCTGCAGGAGGCGGCGTCGGGTCGTGTCGAAGGAAGTCATCGCATCACCTTACCATCGCCACGCCGCGCCGAATGCGCAAGTTGCTGAGCAATTGGTTGGGTCATTTTTTTCAATACCGGCCCGCGTGCCGCCGCTATCGTCTGCCGCATCCCTCGACATGAAAGGAAACGCAGATGAGCATGTTCGCTTCGATGGCCGCTTTCGCCCTCGCCACCTCGATCTCTCCGGGCCCCGTCAACGTCGTCGCCCTCGGCAGCGGCGCCCGCCACGGCTTCACGGCCAGCCTCGCCCACGTCACCGGCGCCACCGCCGGGTTCTGCCTGCTGCTCGTGCTGGCCGGGCTCGGGCTGCACGAAGTGGTCGCCGCCTGGCCGCAGGTGACGAACGTCGTGCGCTGGGCCGGCGTGGTCTTCCTGCTCTACATGGCGTGGAAACTGGCGGCCGACGCGGGCGAGCTGGATGCGGGCGAAGCCGCGGCGCGGCCGACGATGCTGCAGGGCGCCGCCCTCCAATGGCTGAGTCCCAAGGCGTGGCTGGCCGCGCTGGCGGGCATGGGCACGTATGCGTCCGACGGCGCGCCGTCCGCCGTCTGGCTGTTCGCCGCCATCTACTTCGTCGTGTGCTGGCTGTCGGTCGCCGCGTGGGCCTGGGCCGGCAGCCGTTTGCAGGCCTACCTGCGCACGCCGCATCGGGTGCGCGTCTTCAACCGGACGATGGCCGGCATGCTCGTGGCGAGCGTCGTCTGGCTGGCTGCCGCCTGACGCTCAGTCGCGGTACTGGCCCGGCGTGGCGGCGGTCATCCGCTTGAACACGCGCTGGAAGTGGGCCTGGTCGGCAAAGCCCACATCGAGCGCGACCTCGGCGATGGGCGCGCCGGCCCGCAGCCGCGCCTTCGCGTACTGGATGCGGCGGTTGGTCTGGTATTCGTGCGGCGCGACGCCGTAGCGCTTCTTGAAGGCGCGGATCAGGTAGGAGCCGGACAGGTTCGCCGCCTCGCACAAGTCCTGCAGCGGCAGGGCGTCCGCGAAATGCGCGTCGATGTGGCGCGCGACGCGTGCCACCTTCGGCGCGACGGCCTCCGGTACCGATCCGGGCGCGAGCGCGCCATCCAGTTGCGCGACGAAATCCACGACCGCGGCCTCGCGTTCGGCGGTGCCGCGGCGCGCATCCGCCAGCACGGCGAACAGCCGCACGCCCGCCGCCACCAGGTGCGGCGCGCGCAACGCCGCCTGTGCATACGGGCGGAACGCGGGATCCGCCAGGCCGCGCACGCGCGCCTGGACGCGGCCCAGCCACACGGGATCGAAGTAGAACATCACATAGGACCACGGCGCCTCGTCGACCGGATTGCAGCCGTGGACGTCGCCCGGATTGACGACGACGACGGCGCCCTGCTCCACCACCTCCGCATGCGCGCCGTTGACATAGGTGCTGCGGCCGCCCGTGATGACGCCGACGGAATGCGTCTCGTGCCAGTGGCGCCCGTAGTGCAGGCCGCGCCCGTCCGCGACGTGGCGCGCTTCGATGAACGGCAAGGCGGGGTCGCGCCAGAAGACCTGGGCGGCGGGATGGCGGTCGGGTCGGGACATGATCGTGCGCTTTGAAGATCGACCATCCATTCTAGCAGCCGTGACAAAGCGTGCATCTTTTCGCGACGCGATCCGGTAAGCTGCCGGCCGTCGACACTTCGGGATCATCGCCGTGACAAGGATTCAAGCGTGGCCACCCTTGCACGTGCCCTCTTCGGCCGCAGCGCGGAAACGGGCACGCAGATCCGTGAACTCGGGATCCTGTTCGATCCGGATGGGCGGGTGCGCAAATTCAGGTCGCAGGATATTCGTGTCCAATAGAATGCCTGGACAAACAAGAACCGAACTGTTTTCAAGGTGAATCGATGGCGCTGATTAAACACGCGGGCGTGAATTGCACCGACGCCTACAACAGCATTTTTTCCGACGCTCACATTCGTTGCGCGAGCGGGAGCAGCGTGCGGGACGAGCCGCATTTCGTGCGGGACCTGATCTCGGAGCAGACCGTTCGGCGATTGAATGCAGAGTCGCCCAGTCTGTACGACCAGAACGTCAACGCCGTGAATTTCCGGGCGACTTTCTTGCACGGTTCTCCGTATGCGAAGTTCACGGCCGGCCAAGAAAACCCGAGGTGCGAGCTCGCGGATGGGATGTTCGTCGTTTACGTCACCGAACCGGCGGGCAATGGAATACACAGGGTCACCCGCAGGGCCGCCTGCTTGCTGATGGTGAAGCGCTCCGGCGACCAGCGTCCCCTCACGTTCCCGTACGATCCCGTCAACGGTCCGGACCCGGTCGGCACCGACCATTCGCAGTTCTACCTGTTCCATCGATGGCCGCGATTCGAACTCCAGACAGGGTACGCCTCACGGCCGAAAGGCCACGGCTTCTACCAGATTGCCGTGCCGCCCAATGGCGCCGGTGCCGCAGCCCACGATATCGGAAAATTTGGTGTCCTGTGGGACCACGGCTCCGGAAGGACGACGTGGAAGACCAATCAGAACTCGGTTCACTGGCTTGCGGGCGAGCCGATACCCGGCACCCCGGTGGACCCGGCCCATGAATCGCTAGGCAAATTACTGGAAGATCTTGTCGATGGCGCAACGGGCGCAGGGCGCGAATTCAAGCCGGCGCCGTCCAATCCTGGCGGCTGGGATGGGCTGATGGGCACGTTGCTGGGCTACCCCATCGCAGGGCCGACCGCGCCCGGGGCAGCGCCGCTGACCGTGGACAGCATCATGGCGAAGTGGACATGGGGCGGCAAGCAGAAGCGCGACGTCAATCCGCTTGGGCTGGGTTTCCTCGCCCAACATCGAAGCCCGATCGGATTGGACGTATTCGAGGCGCTCGATACGGTCCGGGGAACGATTGCCCAGCACGCTCGTCAACTGGCCCTCGGAGATTTCGACCATTTACCATTCCATGCGCGCCATTCATTTCCGCTTCACTATCTCAACGATGCGATGAAGCCAACGCCGCCACACTTTTACGACCTTGCGGGTGAAGCGCCGCCGCCCCGGTTTCCCGTGCTGATCGCTACGGTGACCCGGTTCAGATCCGACGAGCTGCCTTTGGAGAGCCGCGCTCTCACCCTGGAACAAAGGGCAACCGCGACCGACCGTGCGATCGAGCAAGCATACGACTTACTCTGGTACCTGAGCTGAACTTGCGCCCACGGGCCGTTGGCGGCGGCCAGGTTCCGCCCGGGTGCTCACCCGCGCCAGGCCCCGACGAACGCCCGCGCACGCGCGGCCAGGTCGTCCGGCGTCACGCCGGGCGTGAACAGCTGGCTGCCGATGCCCGCGCCCGTCGCGCCGGCCGCCTTCCACGCCGGGATCTGTTCGGGCGTGACGCCGCCCACGGGCCACAACGGCGTATCGGCCGGCAGGACCGATTTCATCGCCTTCAGCCCGGCCGGGCCGATCGATTCGGCCGGGAACAGCTTCAACGCATGGGCGCCCGCATCCAACGCGGCGAAAGCTTCCGTCGGCGTCGCGATGCCGGGCGCGCACAGCATGCCGGCCGCGCGCGCGTGCGCGATGACGGCGGGATTGCAGTTCGGGGACACGAACAGCCGGCCGCCCGCCTGCGCGACGGCGTCGACGTCCGCCACGCTCAGCATCGTCCCGCCGCCCACGATGGCGTCCGGCGGGGCCATCTCGACGAGGATGCGGATGGCGTCGAGCGCGCCCGGCCGGTTCAGCGGCACTTCGAGCAGGCGCCAGCCGGCGTCGAACAGGACGCGGCCGACGGCGCCGGCGTCGGCCGGATCGAGGCCGCGGAGGATTGCAACGAGGGGCAAGGCAAAATTCATGAGGGAATCCGGTCGAGGAAGCGCGCCAGTGCGGCGCAATACACGCGGTCCGGATCGAGGCCGGCGAGCGTGGTGCCGAAATGGACGGCCGCGCGCGCGTAGCGGGCCCGCAGCACGGGAGATCCGATGCAGGTCGGCGGCACGCCCCCACCCGTCAGCCCGACCGCGGCGACGAATTCCGTCCCGACGAGCAGGCCGCTGACGAACGAGCGCGCCTGCGCGGCCGGCATGGCGCCCGAGACGACGCGCGCACGGACGCCGAACAGCGCGTTCGACAACGGCGCGCCGCGGCGGGCCGCATCCAGGCCGGTGACGAATGCGCTGTCGTCGTCATGCGCGCCCGCCATCAGCGGCGCCAGCGTGCCGTGTGCGGACACCATCGCGAACAGCTCGCCCGTCATGAACGTGGCGATGCGGCGGATGACGCCGTCCGCCAGATGCACCCACTTGCTGTGCGTGCCGGGCAGGACGAACCAGCCGTCGCGCCGGCCCAGCGCCACGGCGCCCAGCAACTGTGTCTCTTCGCCGCGCATGACGTCGACGTGTTCGCCGCGCTGCACGTAGCCGGGCACGATGAAGCACGGACGGCCGGCGCGCGGGTCGTCGACGCGGACCACGTGGTCGGGCAGCGCGTCCAGCGGCACGCCGATGTCGAGATAAGGCACTTCGCGCCAGCCCTGGGCGCTGCCGACCATGCCGGAGGCGACGGCGGGAATAGCCGGATCGACGCCCATCGCCGCCACGAGGGCCGCGAAGGAGCCGGCGAAATCGGGGCGCACGGCGAGCATGCCCTGGTCGTCGGCGCGCGTGGCGAGGCAGGTGCCGGCGGCGTCGACGAGATAGGCGCGGCGGTTGCTCGAGCCCCAGTCGATACCGAGCAGGCGGTGTGATGCGGATGAAGCCATCGCGCCAGCTTACACCGATTTGATGTACGTGACGCGCGCCGTCGGTTTCGGCCGCGTGGCCGTCTCGCGCAGCGCGCCGAGCATGGCTTCCGCCGCCGGCGACAGCTGGTGATGGCGGCGCGTGATGATGCCGTAGACGTCCATCCGCAAATTCAGTTCGTACGGCAGCACGGCCAGCAGGCCGCTGTCCAGGTAGGGCTTGACGAGTTCGACCGACATGGGCGCGACCATGTCGCTGCCCAGCAGCAGCGTCGTCACGACGGGCAGTTCGGCCGTCGACACGGTCTCCGCGGGCTGCTCCAGGCCTTGCGTGAGGAACAGGGACGCCATCCGGTCGCGCACCATGCTGCCGGCCGGCGGCACGATCCACGCCTGCTGCGCGAGTTCGGCCAGGTCCAGCCCACGCGCGCCCAGCAGCGGGTGCCCGGCGCGCACGATCAGGCTGTGCGGCTCGTCGGTGATCGGCTCGAAGTGGAATTCGTCGGCGATGGAACCGTCCACGACGCGGCCGATGACGATGTCGAGGTCGCCCGCGCGCAGGCGCTCGACGAGCTGCTTGCTGCTGCCGACCTCGATCGACACGTTCAGGCGCGCATGCCGCGTCTTGAGCAGGGTGACGGCGGCCGGCACGAGGGTCGTTGACGGCGTCAGGATCGCCCCGACCGCGACGCGCCCGCGCAGGCCGGACATCAGTTCCATCACTTCCTGGTACGCGGCGTCCATCTCGGCCAGCGAGGCGCCGGCGCGGCGGATGAGCACCTTGCCGTACCACGTGGGCTCGACCCCGCGCGGCAGGCGCTCGAACAAGGTGACGCCCAGCGCGTGTTCCAGTTCGCCGAGCAGTTTAGACGCCGCCGGCTGCGTGAGGTTCGCGGCCTGCGCGGCCTGCATGATCGACCCGTGCCGGCCCAATTCGACGAGCAGGACGAGGTGGCGCGTCTTCAGGTAGGCGCGGACGAAGCGGTCGGAGCGGGGATCGGACATGGCAGAGCGGCGTAAGCCTCGAAAGTTTCCACAATGATAGTTGCCCATCCGCTCAGGGTCAAACTCGGGAATAATACTTAGTGCGGCTTACCTGCCAGCGCCGCCCGCGCGTCGATCGGATCAGTCGAACTTGACGAGGTCCTTGAAGATCAACTGCCCCCAACTTGGCCCGCGCGCATGCACCAGCAATCCGCCTTCTGAAAGTCCACCGAGCTTTATCGGCGAGAAACCGAGATTTTCCGCAAGCGCGGCGACCTCCGATGCGGCGTCGCTATCGTCACTCGCCAGGAAGACGACCCGCCTGCCACCGTGTACGGACGGGTCCTGGCCGAGCACGCCAGCGACGAGATGGTTGAAGCCTTTCACCAGCCTGGCCCCGGTAAACCCCTTCGCGACAAAAGCGGAGGACGGGAGACCGTCCAACGCTTCAAGCGGAGCCTGCGTGTTCATCACGTCGATGATGGTCTTCCCGTTCCAGTCGGCCAGGGCTTGTGCGACCTCCGGGTGCGACTCGAACCGGACAGCCAGAAAGATGATATCCGCCTTGACGGCTTCCGCCAGGGTTTCGGGAATGATCGTAGGCCCGATGGCGGCCGCCTCGGCGGCAAAGCTGCGCGGGTCGCGGGTGCTTGCCACAGCCACTTCGATGCCTTTGCGGGCGAACGCCTTGGCCAGTGCGTGGCCAATCTTGCCGAAGCCAATAATTGCGTAACTCATATGTTTCTCCTTCGTTCCTGGGGGCGGTCAGAGCTTGTAACCACCACTTGCTTCAATAGTTTGGCCCGTCACCCAATGACCCTCATCGGAGGCCAGGAACGCCACGACGGCGGCGATTTCCGAAGGCTCGCCAAAGCGGCCCAGGGCGATTTGGGCCTCGACCGCCTTGACGAGTTCGGGATTCTCGCGGAAATCGGCGTTCGCGTCGGTTCGCGTGAAGCCCGGCGCGACGGCGTTCGCCGTGATGCGGCGCGGCCCCAACTCGATTGCGAGCGTGTGGGTCAGGGTGTTGATGGCCGCTTTCGCCATCGAGTAAACGGGCGCAGCCGTCACCGGCTTCGTGGCTGCTGCGGAAGAAATGTTGATGATGCGTCCGCCATCGGCAAGCCGATCGAGCGCGGCCTGAACGATGAAGAACGGCGCGCGGGCGTAGACGGCCATCAGCGTGTCCCAACTTTCCGGCGTGGCGTCCTTGAAGCCAAGCCAACCGGAATTGCCGGCGTTGTTGACCAGAATGTCGAGCACTTTGCTACCGTTCCGTTGCGTGAACTCGTCGTCGAGTCTCGCAAACAAGGCCGGGACAGTGTCCGGATCGACGAGATCCGCATGGATCGCGAACGCGGCGCCTCCCGCTTGCTCGATCGCCGCGACGACCTCGTCGGCACTGGATTTGCCGGCGTTATAGGTCAGTGCCACAGTCGCACCGTCCTTTGCGAGACGTTCGGCGATTGCGCGGCCGATGCCCCGCGATGCCCCGGTGACGAGAGCTGTCTTTCCCTTCAGTGATCGTGTCATTCGAATTCTCTCCTCAGAGCTGTGCCAGGCCACCGTCGACGGCGACCTCGCTGGCGGTCATGAAGCTGCTGTCCGACGAGGCAAGAAAGGCGGCCGCCGCCCCGATCTCTGCCGGATCGGCCATGCGCTGGAGCGGTGTCATCGCGCCGTACGCCTTCTGGCCCTCTTCGCCTAGCGCCTGCTTGGCGAGTTCGGTCGCCGTCGCCCCCGGCGACAGCACGTTGACCCGGATGCCGGTGCCTTTCAAATCCTCCGCCCAGGTCCGGGCAAGATTGCGCACCGCCGCCTTGCTCGCGCTGTAGGCCGTGAATCCCGGGGCTCCCGTGGTGCCGGCGCTCGATCCGGTCAGGATGATCGACCCGCCTGGGCCCATCAGCGGCAGCGCCTTCTGGACCGTAAAGATCGTCCCCTTCACATTCGTGTCGAAGGTGTCGTCGATGTGCTCGGCGGTGATCTGGCCGAGAGGAAGTGGACTTCCCGCCCCAGCGTTGGCCAGGACGATGTCGAGGGTGCCGCGCTCGGCCTTCACCGCCGCGTAGAGTCGATCAAGGTCAGCCAGCTCGGAGACTGAGCCGGGCACGGCGCGGGCATTGGGCCCGAGGGCGGTGACAGCGGCATCGAGCGCGTCCTGACGGCGCCCGAAGATGAAGACGAAGGCGCCTTCCTCGATGAAGCGCTTGGCCGCGGCGAGGCCGATGCCGGTTGCGCCCCCGGTGATGACGGCGGTCTTTCCATGTAGTCTGTTCATGTCGTGTGCTCTTTCATAGGCGTTGCGCGGGCGCTGGAAAAATTCCAGCTGGCGCTGTATTATGCGGATCACCGATCCACATAATCTACTATATGGATCACTGATCCACTTGTCAAGGGAACTTATGCGAGCCGACGCCCAAAAAAATCGCAATCAAATCCTCACGGTCGCGCGTGACGTGGTCGCCGAGCATGGCGCCGAGGCCTCGATGCGCGATATCGCCCGCCGCGCCGGCGTAGGCCTGGCGACATTGCTTCGTCATTTTTCGACACGGGAGGCCTTGTTCGAGGCGTTGCTGTGCACCCATCTGGACACACTGACTCGGAAGGCGGACGAACTCGAAAGCTCGGCCTCGGCTGACGAGGCACTTCTCACCTGGTTTCGGGAACTGGTGGCATTCACCCGCAGCTACAGAGGCGTTGTCGCCATGATGGCGGCCGCCCACGCCAATCCGGACTCCGCGCTTTATGCGTCATGCGCCGCAGTGCACTCGGCAGGCGCGCGGCTGCTGCAGCGTGCCCAGGACGAAGGAACGGCACGCGCCGACATGACCGGGGACGACCTGTTCGCGCTGATAACGGCGCTCGGCTGGACGGTCGATCAACCGTCGTTTGCGCCGCGCGCGGACCATCTCGTCAAGTTGATGACGAGCGCCATCCTGAAAAGCTGACCTGGCGCCGATGCAAAGTGCGCACGGGATTGCGGCAGTTGGCCGGCCCCGTGAAAACCGGACCTGCCCTAAATGCGGAGCGCGAGGGCCGTCGCAAAGAAATCGGTTACTGCGCGCACGCGGGTGGGTACGAAGCGGCGCTTGGGCCAGACAAGGCTGATATCGCGCGGCTCGTGGATGAAATTATCAAGTACCGTCACCACGTCCGCATCACGGAATTCCTCGACAAGAGATGCCCGATGGAACATTCCAATCCCCACGCCGGCTTTCACGCCGGCCAGAATGGTTTCGGCGCTGTTGGATGACAGGTTGCCGCGCACCGGCACACTGAAGCGGCCTTGGGGCCCGTAGAAATTCCACTCGGTCATTTCGCCGTAAATCAGGCAGTTGTGGTGGGCCAGGTCGGCGGGCATCCTTGGTTGTCCGCGTTGTTCGAAATAGCGGCGCGCGCCGGCGCAGATCAAGGACGTGCCCGCCACACGGCGAACGACGGAATCCGGATCGTTGACCATCGTCAGTCGGATCGCCAGATCGATGCGGTCTTCAACCATGTCGCGCAGCGCGTCGGACAGTACAAGATCCACGCGCAAGTCTGGATGGCGCACCAGCAATTCTGGAATCAGTGGCAGTACGTGCAGGCGTGCGAACGTCGAAGGCGCCGCGATGCGCACGAGGCCCGAAACGGCCAGTGTGCTGCTGGCCAGTTCGCTGTCTGCGAACTGAATCTCCTCGAGCAGCGGCTTGGTACGCTCGTAGTACCGCTGCCCTTGCTCGGTGAGCGTCACCTTTCGTGTGCTGCGATGAAGCAGTGCTACCCCGAGTCGCTTTTCCAGGGCGTTCACCGCCTTGCTGACGGCAGACTGCGACTCACCTCGCTTGCGTGCCGCTGAGGAAAAGCCGCCGGTCTCCACCACGGCGATGAAAGCATGCAATTCCTGGAACTGATCCATTCTATTTTGGAATAAGTCTTATGAATATTTTGCGGATTATCACTTAGCGGACACTAAATTACCATCCTCTCGTCAACTTTTTGTATGGGAGAGACTCTGTGACTTACGCAATCATCGGCTTTGGAGAAGTAGGACAGGCACTCGCCAGTGCCTTCGCCCGCATGAACATGGACGTAGCCGTCGCTGCGCGGCGTACACCTGACGCGTTGGCGTCGCAAGCGTTGGCCATTGGCGGATCAGTTCGACCGAAGACCTTGGAAGACGCCCTGCAAGCCGACGTCATCTTCCTCGCTGTGCCGTTCCTGGAACATGCAACCGTTGCCAAGGCGCTGCCGAACTGGCAGGGCAAGACGATCATCGATGCGACCAATGCCTATGGCGTGCCGGTCGACGTACTGGACGGCCAGCCATCTACCGCCGCCATCGCCAGGGCATTCGTCGGCGCTTCGGTCGTGAAAGGCTTTAACCATCTTCCTGCCGGTGTGCTGGCCGCCGATCCACGCGTCAAGGGCGGGAGACGCGTGGTCTTCCTGTCCAGCGACCACGACGAGGCAGTGCCGCAGGTCGCGGCGTTGGCCGAACGCCTCGGCTACGCGCCGGTATGGCTGGGCAAACTCGGCGAAGGCGGTGCGCTGGTTCAGGCGCGCGGACGCAGTTGGGCACCGCTGATCTTCCAGGACCTCGTCAAAGCAGACTGACGCGGCGAGCGCATCGATTCAAATCGCGCAATGAACTCATCAGGTTGCATAACATGATCGACAAAGTCATCTGGCCCGAACGCTACCATCCGGGCATCTCGTCCATCTACGCCCTCAACGACATCGACGTGAATGCCCCGCCGGAAGTCGTGTGGAAACTGCTGGTCGACGCGGCGCATTGGTCGAATTATTTTCCTCCTGAAGACCAGGTCAACATCCTCTCCGGCGAATCCGAGTTGCGGCTGGGTACGCGCTTTCACCGCGTCACGGTTGGCTATCCGATGAGCTTGACCGTAACCGAGTGCATTCCGAATCATCGACTAGCATGGGAGACTACCGTCGATGCGGACGACACCGGTTCCAGCGCGTACCACGGCTGGGTCATCACGCCAACGGAAAAGGGTTGCCACGTGCTGACCGAGGAAACCCAGCAAGGAGAGTTCTTCCTCGATGTGATCGGCCACGAATATCCCGGTGCGCTTTATCGCTACCACCAGGACTGGATTGAACGCCTCGCTCGCGCGGCGGAAACGGCATTAACAGAATCGGAGCAATAACATGAAAATCGAACTTGAAAACCGCACAGCCGTCGTGACCGGCTCCACCGCCGGCATCGGCCGCGCGATCGCTGAAGGACTTGCACGCGCGGGCGCGTCAGTCGTGATCAATGGGCGCACGCAGGAACGCGTGGACGCGGCGCTCCACGACATGCGCGCGCTGCTACCAAACGCCAAATTAAGCGGCGTCGCCGCCGACATCGCCACACCGGAAGGTTGCGCAGCGTTGATCGCACGGGTGCCTGACACCGACATCCTGGTCAACAACGCGGGCACCGCCCGTCCGAAAAACTTCTTTGACCAGACTGACGAAGAGTGGCTCGACCTGTTCCAGCTGAATGTGTTGAGCAGTGTCCGGTTGTCGCGGCATTACATTCCGAAGATGACAGCGCGCGGCTGGGGCCGCGTGGTTTTCATCAGCAGCGAATCGGCATTGAACATTCCGAAGGAAATGATCGACTACGGCATGACCAAGACTGCAATGCTGGCGGTGTCGCGCGGCTTGGCCGAACTCGTCGCCGGCAGCGGCGTGACCGTCAACGCCGTGCTGCCCGGTCCGACGGATTCGGAGATTCTGTCGAACTGGATGAAATCCACAGCTCAGGAGCAAGGCATCACGCCCGCCCAGGCCGAGCAGGATTTCCTGAAAACGATGCGTCCGACCACGCTGATCCAACGCTTCGCCACCACCGAGGAAGTGGCGAACATGGTAGTTTATGTCGCCTCGGAACAGGCATCGGCGACGACAGGTTCGGCTTTACGTGTCGACGGTGGTGTCGTTCGCACAATTACCTGATTCGCTAGGCAGCAGCGGTGGAAAAGCGCGCATCTTCACGGGCCCACAACTGCTAAGCTGCAAGGATGAATGCAAAAGTAATGAACCGACGTATCGGTTGGGCGATTGCGGCCATCGCGGTCGCGCTGCCCGTCGTCGTCCCCCACGCCAGACCCGCCGCCCCAGATGGCGTGTCCTGCGGGCTCGGCCTGCCGCCCGGCGCTCCCGGCTTCGCGGAAGCCCAGGCGAAGCGAGCTCTCGAAGCCAAAACTAACGGCTATCTGAAGGTATGCGAGGCAAACCTGGAGCGCTACCGCATTGCATTCCGACCGTCCGCGCCGATCATGGCCGATTTGTCATTCCAGCCGGTGAACCTCTCTGGCACGCAGTTCGCCAATTTCAAGAGCTTGGGTGCGATGATCGAGCCCGACAATACTCCGCATACGCGCTTGTACCGCGGCTTTCTCATGCCCGACGGTCATAATGTGACGCTATTCGAGCAAGACATGTCCGTTGATGGCACCCGTAGTTGGCGTGCCCCGGAGGATGAGCCCGAACGCATCAACAGCATGCCGGCACGGCTCAGCGTGTTTCAGGCACCTTCCGGCAACGCGATCTCGCACCTGTCCTGGGTCGAGCGGCGACGTGCTTACGAACTCTGGATCGATGCCAACGTTGTAGATACACCGCTGCGTCAGCAATTATTTGCGCTGGCGGCATCGCTTCCGCCTTCGGTCCCGGCTTGCCCGAACGAAGCGCCGCCCAAGCCCGCACGAATAGGTGCCGATGGTTTTCCGGCAGATGAGCCGATGCTGATAACGCTGACCCAGGCGGAAATCGATGGCATGTCCGACAGGAGCAAAAGGCCGTGTAAATAACGACCAACGCTTGCAGGCGAATCCCCGGATTTTAAACGTCCGCAAGGGGGCGGCTGAGGAGCTTCAGCAATGGCTGCTGGCGGCCAATCGGCCTTTTAACTACGAAATAATGGATTCTATGAGCGATTCACCCGATAAAAAAGTTAGCAAGTTCATGGGTGTCGGGATTTGTTTTGGAGTGGCGATTGGGTGCGCAATTGGCGTCGCGATCGGCAATCTTGCTCTCGGCATTGGTCCAGGGGTCGCAATTGGAGTTGTTATTGGCGCCTTGATTTCGAAGTCCCGGCGCTAGATTTTGCATTGGGCCGTCAATATAGCGCTGTTATTTTGCATCGAAGATTATGCACGACTTCCCCTTTGGCGCATCGCTTCGTACGGTCGGGAAGTATCCGGTTTAGGATGCAAGAATTTTCGTTTTGGGGTATGTGCCAGCGCGGCACAAGCACGCTGGCTTAGAACGCCTAACAAAACCCTCTAGTTGCTCTGCAGTCAACAGCCGGGTACGCTGAGCCTTGCCGACCGCCCGCAATCGGCCAGGAGCGGACGGAAGCCTAGCCCCCCGAGAAGGAAATCATGGACTACCAACTCGTTCTCCAGTTCAAAGCGAACGCGATTCCGGACTTCGACTTACTGGTCACGCTCGAAGAGAATTTACGGCGAGTCGTAGAGCCGATTGCCGAGGTAGACGGACATGACATTGGCAGCGGAGAGATAAACATATTCGTTCTTACCACTGATCCAGTTGCAACGTTTGAACGAGCTAAAACGCTTCTCTCGGACGCATCCCTACTGCACAAGGTTGGCAGTGCTTACCGAGACCTGCGTTCCGATAAGTACACCATTGTCTGGCCCGAGAGTTCGACGGAAGCCTTCACGATCGCTTAGTCCGCTTTGGGTCGACTGCCGCCCGTGGTGACAGTTCGCGGATTTTGCAAAGAGGCAAGGCGCTACGCTGAGTCCGACGGCCTGATCCGGCCAGGAGCGGACCTTGCAGTAACAGGAGCAACCAATGGAATTTTTTTCTAAAGCGAAGCTGACGCATGACCCGCTTGGCTACCCCAAAAAATTGAGCCCGGAGTTCTCTGGAGCACTGCGGACGTTCAGTTTCTGGATCGCAAATGGGAGTGTCGGCCATCCTTTGCTTGAAGGAATAGACTACCGACCGGCGATGCTTGAGTCGCCCAGTTTGATGGAACAGGCCTACGCCATCTTTGCGAATGTCATCGAGCTTTCCCCCGACGGGCTCCCAGTGAACGCCAAATACGCTGAGTATCGAGCTGCGCAATACATCCGCAGCTACTGTGACCCGGCGTACGTCGTTAATCCGCCATTCAAAGGTTGGGAGGTCGAACTATTCGGCGCCCCACCTCGCAAGGACGGCAAGCCTTGACCTTCAGGTATCGAACTTTGAGACCGTCCGCTTTGGGTCGTAAGCGGCCTGTCGTGACAGTCCGCGACTTTTCCAGCTCGGCAACCTGCTATGCTGAGCCGAACCGCCGGGATCGGCCAAAAGCGGCCACAGGATCTTTATGCGCGTTATCGAACTGTCGTATTCTTTACATAACGAATGTGGATGTTTTTCGAAGAATGACAACGAAGAGTTATTTTCAGAAGCAATCTATTGGACTCGCTGCGCTCGCCTCAACGCGTGACTGGGCAATTTTCTTAGGCGTTGTGCTCGGTTTTCTAGGTTTAGCAGAAGCCGCCTTGGCATGGTCATACTTGGACAAGGACGATCTGCAAATCATATTAATCGGTACATTTTTAGGAATGCTGCCTTCGATCTTGATGTGCTTGCCGGTGTATGGGACCGTCGACGAAATGTCACGCGATGCGCTTGAATCTTTCCTGCGGTCGAGCAAGTTCGTTTGTTATTCCAAACGAAACGAAACTCTGTTCTGTACTCAAAACACGCCCACATGGATGCGGTGGGACTCAAATCGCGTGACGATTAGGCCTCTATCTAACGGACAGTTAAGTGTAACAATGCCACTCTACTGTTATCGAATTCTTATGCAACGGAAATGAGCCGTTCAGCTGCCAACGTCCGCAGTGGGTCGATAGCTGACGTACGCAGGCTCAGTCAGGGCACTAACATGGCCTCCGTGTTTGTAAACGGACTGATGCTATGGCCCGCGCACTTCCTCCCGAAGACCTGTGCTCGCTTATAGCAGATCATCTCTGACTGGAATCCTGTTTGCTGGTGGATGAGCTTGGGCGTCCCCTAGTGGCCCAGATCTCAGGTGCGCGGCTACACGACTCGCGTTTCCTCATCCCTTTCGTCGAGTCGATCCCGGCAGTTAAAGGGCTGGCGGGCCGTGCCCGCAAACGTCCAGGTAAGCTGCATGCCAATCGAGCGTACGCTTCGAGAGCCCATCGGGCCTGGCTGCGCAGTCGAGGCATCGCAGCTCGTATCGCGCGCTACGGCGTGAAGTCGCGCGAAAGGCTTGGACGGTGGCGTTGGGTCGTGAAGCGGACCTTGGGTTGGCTACACCGCTCCCGCAGATTGCGCATTCGGCATCAGCGACGAGCAGACGTGCACCAGGCGTACGTGTCGCTTGCCGGCTCGCTCATCTGTTGTCGATATGTAGAGAGGTTTTGTCAGGCGCTCTTAATCCCGATGGCACGACACGCGCACGTGCCCTCGCGGTCGCAAGCAAGCCGACCATTCAGAGTGGGAAGAACAGGATTCGGGCTTTCATGACTTTCAGTTGCTCCGACAACAGCAGCCCGGCACGCTGCCCCATGCTGACCGTCCGCTATCGACCAAGAGCGGACCGATTGCAAAGCCGCTACCGGTAACTCATCACGCAGTCCGCTCGGTTCGTCACACGCCTGCCCATTGAGCCCCAATCTGATCGACACTTCCCGCGCAGCCCGGGACGGGGCGCAAATGTAAATCATTCAAGGGGAAGGCCGTGCGTACATGTTTCTTGATAAGTCTAGCTGCTCTTTTGATAAGCTTCGCGCCCGCCCGAGCTGCGACCTGGCAGCCGTCGCCGGGACATGTGCAGATTGATATCTGGCCCGGTGCGGTTCCCGACGCGGCGCCCACCCAGCAGCCAGAATCGGTCGTCGCTGCGGCAGGACACGGTGGATGGGCACAGGTCAATGACGTGAGCAATCCAACGATGACCGTGTACTCGCCGAAGGGCCTGAACACCGGAGCCGCTGTCATCGTATTTCCCGGTGGAGGATTCCGAGTCCTGGCCATTGACCTGGAAGGGACGGAAATCTGCGACTGGCTGACATCACGTGGGATTACCTGCGTATTGCTCAAATACCGCGTCCCCGGTGGGAACGACTACTGGGATGAAAAATGCAGATGCAGGATCTTTCCAAAGATACCGCTTGCACTGCAGGATGCCCAGCGGACCATTAAGCTGGTGCGGTCGAAGGTAACGGAACTGAACCTGAACCCGCGAAAGATCGGTGTAATCGGCTTCTCGGCCGGAGGCTATCTGGTCGCCCAGACCAGCAACATCGTGGCGTCTGCCTATGCGCCGGTCGACGCTGTGGACAAGTTAAGCAGTCGCCCTGACTTTGCGATTGCGCTTTATCCGGGTCACCTGTGTCGCGCCGGAGCACTCGAACCAAGCATTCGCGTGACGAAGGACACACCGCCCACATTTCTATTGCAAGCTTGGGACGATCCGGTCGATCCTATCTGCAATAGCACACTGTACGCCCGGGCGCTCAACCAGGCAGGTGTGCCGGCAGAGGTTCATCTTTTTGCAAAAGGAGGGCGCGCCTTCGGTCTTCGGGAGAAAGATCACCCTTTAGCAGCTTGGCCTTCGTTGGTGGAAAACTGGCTCAAGGAAACCGGTGTCCTATAAGTGTAGCAAGGTCAATGCCGGCTTCGGGTCGATAGCGGACGTACGGACCCAGTCCGAGCACCAGGAAAGCGGCCGGGCGTCCAGTCGCTTTTAGTCGTGATACACCTGGCTCCTGCCCCCATCCACGAGCAGATCCGCCGCATTCACGAACCGCGCCTCGTCGCTGGCCAGGAACAGCGCCGCGTTCGCGACGTCCTTCGGTTCCCCGATCCAGCCGCACGGCAGCAGCGCGGCCTGGCGCCGGCGTTCTGCCTCCGGATCGGGGCAGCCGGCGAGCCACGCCTCGATCCGCTCCGTCATGATCAGGCCGGGCGAGATCGAATTCACGCGGATGCCGCGCGCCGCGTACTCGACGCCGAGCGAGCGCGTGAGGCCGATCAGCCCGTGCTTCGCGACGGGATACGGGAAACAGCCCTTGATGACCTTGTGGCCGTGCACCGATGCGATGTTGACGATGCTGCCGCTGCCTGCCGCCAGCATGGACGGGAGCACGGCGCGGCACGCGTTCCACGCGCCTTCCAGGTCGAGCGTGAGGCAGCGCCGCCAGCCTTCCGCATCCAGTTCCAGCGGATCGGAAAACACGTTCACGCCCGCGTTGTTGACGAGGATGTCGACCTGCCCGAAGCGTTCCAGCGTGCGCGCCGCCAGCCGCTCCATCGCGGTCGGATCCGTGATGTCGGCCTGGACGAACAGGCTGCGTGTCCCGCCCAGTTCCTCGTGCAGCGCCCGTGCGGCCGCGTCGTCGACGTGGCTGTTGATCACGACGCGCGCACCTTCCTCCATGAAGCGCCGCGCGACGGCCGCGCCGATGCCCATGGTGGAGCCGGTGACGATCGCCACCTTCCCTTCGAGTCTTCCGTTCATCTCTTCCTGCCGCTTCCCTGGCCCTGCATGTTTTTGTATGACATGCATCGTACACCAGCGGCAGGCCGGCCTACCACTCCGCGACGCTGCCGTCGGCGTGGCGCCAGACCGGGTTGCGCCAGTCGGTTGCCGCGCGGCTGGCCTCGATCACGCGTTCCTCGTCGATCTCGACGCCGAGCCCAGGCTTCGGCAGCGGCCGGATCCAGCCGGACGACAGGAGGAAGTCTTCCTTGTTCTTCACGTAGTCCAGCAGCTCGGCCCCCTGGTTGTAATGGATGCCCATGCTCTGCTCCTGCAGCACGGCGTTGTGCGCGACGAAGTCCACCTGCAGGCAGGACGCCAGCGCCACCGGCCCGAGCGGGCAATGCGGCGCGAACGCGATGTCGTGCGCTTCCGCCATCGCCGCGATCTTGACGCATTCCGTGATGCCGCCCGCGTGCGACAGGTCCGGCTGGACGATGGCGAGACCGCCCCGCTCGAACACGCGCTTGAAGTCGAAGCGCGAGTACATCCGCTCGCCGGCCGCCAGCGGGATCGACGTCGCGTCGGCCAATGCGCGGTAGTACTCGTCCTGCTCGGCCAGCACCGGTTCCTCGACGAACAGCGGCCGGTACGGCTCCAGTTCGCGCAGCAGCACCTTCGCCATCGGCGCGGACACGCGGCCATGGAAGTCGACGCCGAATTCGATCTCGGAGCCGAACTTCGCGCGCACCTCGGCCACGCGCGCGACGGCCTGGTCGATCTTGCGCGCGTTGTCGATGATGCCCAGTTCTTCGGTGCCGTTCATCTTGAAGGTGTCGAAACCGGCTTCGCGCAGCGCGCCGATGCCCGCGATCAGCTCTGCGGGACGGTCGCCGCCCACCCAGCTGTACGTCTTCATGCGGTCACGCACGAGGCCGCCCAGCAGCTCGTAAACAGGCTGCCCCAGCACCTTGCCCTTGATGTCCCACAGCGCCTGGTCGACGCCGGCGATGGCGCTCATCAGGATCGGGCCGCCGCGATAGAAGCCCGCGCGGTACATCGTCTGCCACAGGTCGTTGATGCGCCCCGGATCCTTGCCGACGAGGTAGTCCGACAGTTCGTGCACGGCCGCCTCGACGGTGCGCGCGCGCCCCTCGATGACAGGTTCGCCCCAGCCGGTGACGCCTTCATCAGTCTCGATCTTCAGCAGCATCCAGCGCGGCGGGACGCGGTAAGTGGTGAGTCGGGTGATTTTCATGGCGGCCAGTGTAGCCGCGCCCGGGCCGCCGCATGCATGCGCAATCGCGGGGGATCTATACAGTTCCGATATAGACCGCGGTCAGGCCAGTCCGTACTGCCGGAAAATGCGCTTGTGGGTACCGTCGGCGACCAGTTCCGCCATCGCCGCGCGCCAGCGGGCCGCTTCCTGCTCGCCGATATCGCGCGAGCCCGCCAGCCAGGCGGTGGTCGTCCGCACGGACTCACCAAGATGGAAGTCCTTCTCGACGCCGCGCATCTCGAGCGACCGATGGATGATCGCGCGCTCGCCGAACACGGCATCCGCCATACCCGCGAGCAGGAAGCGGTGCACTTCATCGATGGACGATGCCTCCACCAGTCGCCGGAACCCCAACTCGCGCAGAATGGCCGATTGGGCCGCGCCGCGCAGCAGGGCGATGCGCTTGTCCGTCATGCCCTGCGGACGGTGGACGTCGAAGTCGCTCCCCTTGTGCGCCATGAAAATATAGTTTTCCTCGTACAGCGGCGCGAGCCAGTGGTATCGCCGCTCACGCTCGGGCAGCCGGGTCACGGGGAAAATCGCGGAATTCGGCGTCGTGGCAGCGACATACAATGCGCGCCGCCAGGGCATGAACTCGATGTCCGGCACCACGCCGAGGCGCTTGCAAAGCGCGTCCACGAGTTCGCGCAACGCGCCAGGCTGTTTGTCGCCCGGCGCCATCACCAGCGGCGGCAGGTGCGCCGTCACGATATGCAGCGGCGCCTGCCCGGCGTGGGCGCCGGCACCGCTCGCGGCGCCTAGCGCCAGCAGCAACACATCCCGTCTCGTAATCAATACCGTCCCCGTCTTGTCAGCAGGCGCCATCGTAACGCAGGTTACACTGGAGCGAACAGCAACAGGAGCATCGATGCGTTTCAATATCTACGGCCGCTTCCACGTCGACGTCCGGCGCGAGAACGACGCTTGGGCCGTGTATCGCGCGGTTCCCGGCAAGCGGACCCCGTTCGAGGAAGTCGTCATTCCAGCGGACGTGCCGGCGGACGAGCTGGCGACGTGGCTCGACGATATCTTTCACGAATATGCCGGGCACGGGGACATGGTCGAACCGATCCCCGATTGAAGGCCAGGTGACAATCCGCGCCTTTTCGCGCGCCTCAAAATGCTATGCTCCGCCGCCCCTGATCGCCACGAACGGATCGCATCGTCGGCCTGGCGCTGCTGACCGTGAACTTTGCCATTCACCGCCTGTTCGGCTGGATGGCGGGCGACACGATACAGGATACGGTGCAATCGATCCCGTTCCTGCCCCAGCTGCTGCTGTGCATCCTGTGCGCGGACCTGGTGCAATACTGCACCCACCGTGCCTACCACGAGATTCCTTTCCTGTGGCGTTTCCACGCCGTGCATCATTCGGCGAAAACGATGGATTGGCTGGCCGGCTCGCGCCAGCACATGGTGGAACTGATCATCACCCGGGTGGGCGTGCTGGGCGCCCTGTACGTGCTCGGCTTCGAAAAGAACGTCATGGACGTGTATATCGTCGTGGTCGGATTCCAGGCCGTCTTCAACCACGCGAACGTGCATTTGCCGTGGGGTCCGCTGAAATACGTGATCGTCACGCCGGATTTCCACCACTGGCACCATTCGTCGGACGACGTGGCCATCGACAAGAATTACGCCGCGCATTTCGCTTTCATCGATCACATCCTCGGTACGGCCGTCAAAGGCCAGACGGGCTTTCCCGAGCAATACGGCGTGGTCGGCGATTATGTACCGGACGGTTTCACCAGGCAGCTGATGTTTCCGTTCCGGTCCCGCAAGGACGACTGAGCCGTCAATTTACCGCGGTCGTCACGGGCGCACGCCCGCGTTTGCGCGCCTCCGCCCGTTTCCTCGCGAGCCTGTTCCTGACCCACATCCAGCCGCCGGACAGCGACATCAGCGCGAGCGACAGGCCGAACAGGACGTTCAGCACGCGGGTCGCCGTCCCGCCGTACGCGCCGGTATGCAGCGGATAGAACCAGGCATTGATGCGCGTGGCCAGGTTCGATTCGAGGACGTTGTCCGTCCGCAGCAGCCTGCCGTCGTACCGGTCGAAGTGGACGAACGTGCGGCCGATCTGGTGGATTTCTCCGGGCAGCCGCATGCGTACCGTCACCGCGCCGTTCGGCGTGGCGGGCATCATCAGGCGCGTGATCCGTCCCCCCGGGAACGCCGCTTCGGCGCGCCGGACCATCGCGTCGAGCGACGCGGGCGGCCCGGCGCGGGATGACGAGGCCGGCGCGGCCTGTTTCGCCCCCGCGCCGGTGAGGGCGACCAGCAACGGCTCCGTCAACACGCCGGGCAGCGCCAGCGCCGCGCCGCTCCCGGCGATCACGACGAGGAACACGCCCGTCACGCTGCCCGCCACTTTGTGGACGTCCAGCCAGACACGCGCGGCACCCGCATCCCATTTGACGGTGAATGCCTGGCGCCAGCGGCCGCGCCGGGGCCACCACAACCAGACGCCCACGACGATGAGCAGCACGGCGGCCAGGCCGAACCAGCCGATGACCGCCCTGCCCGTCTCGCCCGACAGCAGGTTCGTGTGCAGGTCGACGAGGATGCCCATCAGCGAATCGTGCGTGTCGCGCAGGCCGAGCACGTGGCCGTCGTGCGGATCGAGGTACGCCCGCATGCTGCTGCCCCGGTACCAGACCTCCACGGCATCCCCTGGCGACGCCGGCAGGACGAGCATGCGCACCGGGTCGCGCGGCCAGGCGTCACGGGCGCCGGCCGCCAGGGTGTCGACGCCAGCGCCGCCCGGCCGCGGCTCGACACGGCGCAACTCCGGGTGCGCCGCCCGGTCGAGCTCGCCATCGAAGGTAATCACGGCGCCCGTGATGCCGCTCATGACGAGCACGACGACCGCCGCCAGCCCGACATACCGGTGCAACCATGAGATGAATCTGCGCATACCCCCTCGTTGTTTCAATGCGAATCATTCTCATTATAATTTACAGTCCAATGTATGTGGGGTAAGATCTAACTTTTCTTTCTATCAACACTTGATGATGTTTTATCGTAAGAAGACGGTCGTCCTTGCCATCGGACTGTATTTCGCGCTGTCGGCACGCGCGCAAGACACGGCAGACATCACCGCAGCGCCGGCGATGACGGTGGGTCTGGTCACGGTGGTCGGCAAGGCAACGGGACCGCTGGCCACGCGCAATGTCCTGACGTCGGTCGACGTCCTGGACGAGAGCAAGATCGCGACGCAGGCGGTCAGCCACAACTGGCAATTGTTCGGCCAGCTCCCCGGCGTGATGCTCACGCAATACGGCCAGGGCACCACGTCCGGCAAGATGTCGATCCGCGGCTTCACGGGCGAAGGCGAGATCAACGCCGTCAAGCTGCTGATCGACGGGATACCCAGCAACAGCAACGATGGGATGATGCCCTACCTCGACCTGGCGCCGCTGCTGGACATCCGCGCCGTCGAGCTCGTGCGCGGCACGAACGATCCCCGCTACGGCCTCCACAACATCGCCGGCAACGCGAACGTCGTGACAAAGATCGGAGGCAACTACGGCGCGGCGCGCCTCGGCTACGGCAGCTTCGACACGCGCGATGGGCAGGCGGCACTGGGCGTCGACCGCAACGGGTTTTCCCAGAACTACGCCGCGAGCTGGCAAAAGACGGACGGCTACCGCGCCCACTCGGATGCGGACAAGTCCACCTTCTCGGGTAAATGGTTTTATTCGCCCGACAACGGCACGAGCCGGTACGGCCTGATCGTGCGCCACCATGAAGTGCGCGCCGACGAGCCGGGGTTCCTGACGGCTGCGCAAGCCCGCGCGGACTGGGAACAGTCGCTGCCGCACAACGCCACCGACCGCGGCACGCGCCGGATGGACCAGGTGGCCCTGCAGGCCGAGACGGCGCTCGGCCGCCAGCTGTTCTGGACGGCGCAGATCTATCACAATGCCTTGAACGACCACCGCTACGTGACCTTCTCCGCCGGGGTGCGCCAGCAGGAACGCACGATCGAGGAAAACCACACCGGCGCCTCGACGACGTTGACGTGGCGCCCGACCGGCCGGCTGCGTGTCGTCGGCGGGATGGACACGGAGCGCCAGGACAACGCCAGCCAGCGCTGGTTCACGGCGAGCGAGGTGCGGCAATCCCAGACCCGCGACCAGCAGTTCGACCTGAACACGGCAGGCGGCTTCGTCCAGGCCATCTACAAGCCGGTCGCCGACCTGACCATCACCCCGGCGCTGCGCGTCGACAGGCTCACCGGCAGCTACACGAACCTGCTGGACGGCCGCGTCTACGGCATCAACGACTATGGACTGATCCGGCAACCGAAGTTGTCCGCCGTGTACCAGGTCAACGACGCCTGGTCCGTGTACGGGAACGTCGGCCGCACGTTCCAGATCGGCATCGGCACCGCCACCTACAAGGTCAACCAGACCAGCGACCTGTCGCCGTCGATCAACGACGGCTGGGAGACCGGCGTCAAGTTCCGGCCCCTGCAAGGCGTGGAAGGCCGCCTCGCCGTGTGGGAGCAGTATGCGTCGAACGAAGCGCGGCGCAAGATGAACGACCCGGCCAACGATGCCGAGAACATCGGCGAGACGCGGCGCCGGGGCGTGGACCTGCAGCTGAACGTGCAGCCGACGGCGCGCCTGGGCGTGTGGGTGGGCGCCGCCGTGCAACGGGCGCGCATCGTCAAGGCGGACGCCGCGTCGATCGCCACGCAGGGCAACGAGATCGATCACACGCCGCACCTGCTGTACAACGCGGGGGCGGACTACAACGTCAGCGACGTGCTGCGCCTGTCCGGTTCGATCAATGGCCAGAGCGATTACTTCCTCGACCGGACCAACACCACCGGCAAGTTCGGCGCGTATGCCATCGTCAACCTGTCGGCCGCCTACCGCCTCGGGAACAACCTGGACGTGGAGCTCCAGGTCCGCAACGTGGCGGACCGCTACTACGACTACGTGTGGCACGACGGCGCGCAGTCGCTGCACGCGCCGGGCAGTCCGCGCAGCGTCAACCTTATGCTGACCAGCCGCTTCTAGTTGAGTCACATCAAACGAGCTTCAGCATCGTAGCGCATGCTTGACGGGTGCGCGCCAGCCACCCCGTCCCCGGACGGGGGACTTCGGCGACCTTATTCATCCCGGAAATCTTGGTCCAGCCATGAAGAACAAGCGCTCTCCGTCGGGTTTCTCGATCTTGTTCTTCCTGGCGTTTCTCGTCGCGCTCTTCCTGTTATTCACGCCTTTCGAAGAATCCGGCACCCGCGCCACGATGCTGCCGAAGTATCTCGCGGCGGGCGTGGCCATGGTGGCCATGTCGCCTCTGGTGTTCCTCGGGAAGATCCGGATGAAACTGCCTTCCCTGCTCGTGGCGACGCTGCTGTTCACACTGGTTTTTCACGTGGTCGTCGTCAAACCGGTGCCACCGCAATTCGTCCTGCTGATCGCCGCCAACCTGGCGTTGGCCATCGCGATCTTCGAAGCGCGATTTTCGTACAGGAGGGAATTCGAGGCGGCGCTGGCATGCCTGATCGGGATAAACGTACTGACGCTGACCATCCAGGTGATCCTGTACTATTTCGTCACACATTCGATCTACGACGTTCATCAACTCGTGTTCGGAACGGAAAGCCGGGTCACCGAGGAATACTTCAACATCGCCCGCTTTGCGGGCCTGCATGTGGAGCCCGGCACTTACACCAACTACGTATCGTGCATGCTGGCCATTTACGCGTTTTCGGCCGAGTTCAGCAAAAAGCGCATCGTCCTGGCGGTCGGAACCATCATTTCCGTGCTGATGACGCATGCCGCATCCTCGATCTTTTTCGTTTCCGTGCTGTTGCTGCTACTCGGCTGGCTGTGGCGCAAGCGCATCGGCTTACTCGAGATCGTCATCGCACTGTCCGTCGTCGTTTTCTACATTTACGCCTCCAATTTCATCGACCACCTGATGACCCGCTTCGGCGGCCACGATCCCAGCCTGTCGTTCAAGATGCAGGGCATAAACACCTACCTGGATGCCGGCGTGGAAGAGAAGTTCACGGGGTTCGGCTATGGAGCCGATCCGTGCATCGGATGCCATTACCAGGACATCGGCGTCATCCTGAACCTGGTCAGCCGCGGCGGCATCATCGTGACGTTGCCGTTGGCGTTGATCCTGCTGCGCATATTCGCTCTGCACGGCCTCATCCTGGCGACGTTCATCGTCCTGATCCCCGCGTATTGCATCATGTATTTCTACGAGGCACCGATCTGGATATTCCTCCTGTTTGCGATCTCGAGCAGACAGATGCTGGACAAGCGCGGGCAACCCGGCGCGCGAAGTACCGTACCGGGGGCCATCGCGCCCGCAGGCATGGTCGCGCACCACTGAATCCGCCGCGTCGAGCTTCACGCCATGACACGCGCCAGAGTCAACGAGATCGATCTTTTGCGATTCCTGGCGGCGCTCGCCGTCGTCTTCTTTCACTACGCCTACCGCGGGCCGGCCGGCGGGTTCTCGGCGATGCCGTACCCGCTGCTGGCGCCCGTCGCCGAATACGGCTTCCTCGGTGTCGAACTGTTTTTCATGATCAGCGGGTTCGTCGTCCTGATGACCGCGGCCGCCAGCGCGCGCCTGCGCGACTTTTGCATCTCCCGCATCGTACGGCTTTACCCCGCGTTCTGGACGTGCTGCACGATCACCTTTCTCGCCAGCATCGCACTGGCCGCGCGACCCGACGTCACGTTCGTCCAGTACGCCGTCAACATGACGATGGTCGCCGACCTGTTCAGGGTGCCGCTGCTGGAAGGAGCTTACTGGTCGTTGCTGGTCGAGATCCGGTTCTATGCGCTGGTCGCTGCGCTCCTGGTCATCGGGCAAATTCACCAGGCGCAGCGCTACCTCGTCATGTGGCTGCTGGCATGTACCGCGCTCGCACTCCTCTCGCTGTTCCCGGACGCGTCGGCGCCGGCAGGCGCGCTGCATGTCGTCCGTACCCTGCTGATCTTCGATTACGCGGCGTATTTCATCGCCGGCGCCACCTGCTTCCTGATCTGGAAAAAAGGTGCGGCCATGAGCAGGTTGACGGTGCTCGCGGGCGCCTGGGGCCTCGCCCTCTTCCAGTCCGGGGTTATCGTGCGCAAGGTGCGCGCCGAGAACGCGATGTCGACCCTAAACGCCGGTATCGTCATCGGCATCCTGACCCTGTTCTTCGTGGTGATGCTGCTGATTGCATTGGGGCGGACAGGCGCGATCGCCCGCCATCGCTGGCCGTTGGCCGGGGCGATCAGCTATCCCCTGTATCTGCTACACCAGAACATCGGCTATCTCGTGTTCAACCGCTTTTATCCAACTGTAAACGCCCATCTGCTGTTCTGGGGCATGATCGCCGCCGTGCTCGGCGCCGCGTACGGCGTGCACGTTCTGGTCGAGCGGCGGTTCGCCGCGCGCATGAAGACTTACCTGACGGGGGCGCTGATGAGCGTCCCGGCTCCTGCAGCCAAGAAATAAAACCACGACATTCTCGTCGTGACCATTCGTGAGAATTTTTATATCGTTCTCTTGCTATCCTGCATACCGTGGCCACGCCGGCCAGGCTTGCGATAGAAAGAGATCGATCCGTGTTCAACATACCTGCCACCGTACCCGCACGCCGTGCCATCCTCGTCGCGGCAACCGCCACATTGCTGACGTCGTGCGGCGGTGGAGGCGGCTCACCGGATACGACGGCGCCGAGCGCGCCGCCGGTGAATAACCAGGCCATCGTCCTGTTGGCCAACAACCCGACCGGCAATTACCTCAGGGGCGCCATCGCGGTCGGCCCTGACGACACATTGTTCGTGGCGAACGACGCCAACGCCACGATTTTCAAATTGACGCAGGACGGCGTCGTGTCCGGCTTTGTCGGCAAGGATGGCGTGCCCCCGGGGACGGATGGAACCGGCAGTGCGGCCGGCTTTACGAAGCAGATCGCGAAGCTTCTTTTCGATAAGAACAGCCAGGTGCTCTACGCCCTGGACGGCTGGGGCTTGCAAACTTATGACGGGTCGCCTGCCATCGCCCTGCGCCGCATCACGCTGGACGGGGTCACCAGCACGATGTCGCTGTCGAGGTTCCCGACGCATGCGCCGGCCAACCGTCTCCTGCCGCAGAACCTGGGGGACAATCCGTCCACGCTGGCGCTTGGCCCCGACGGCACGTTGTACGCGACGACCGCGATCATGGCTGGAGGAGGCTCCAGCACTCCCGCCACCGGGAGCCACGAAGCGCAACATCGCGGCTGGCGGACCGTGGACAGCAACGGCGGCGGCCGCCTCCTGTTCGTCCAGGAGTCCGGCTCGTTCGTGCCGGGCTATTCCGACCCAAGCCCTCCTGTGAGCTATCAGTTTCCGGCCGATTTGAGCGCCACCGCCGGGATGCTGGGCGTGGCCTTGACGGGCCTTGCAGTGGACCGCGCCGGCAACGGCTATATCTCGGATTCGAAACGCCACATCATCGTCAAGGTCACCCCGGGCGGCTCGGCCAGCATCTTCGCGGGCACCGCCGACAAACCCGGCGCGGCCGACGGTACCGGCACGGCGGCGCAATTCAACGGGCCGGGAGAGATGGTGATCGACAAAGCGGACAACCTGTACGTCGTCGACGGCGGCAACCAGACGATCCGCAAGATCACGCCGGGCGGCGTGGTCACGACCGTGGCCGGCCAGGTCGGCCTGTGGCAGACGCGACCCGGCCCCCTCCCCGGCGGCCTCAACAATCCAGGAGGCCTGGCGATCGACGACAAGGGCCGTCTCTATGTGACCGTCTCCGACGGCGTGGTCCGCGTGCAACTGCCCTGACGGGTCATTCCTGCGGCGCAGTCCAGACCAGGTTCCACAGATGGCCGTCGAGATCCTCGAAGCCCTGGTCGTACATGAAGCCATGATCCTCGGGCGGGTGCGGAATCCGCGCACCCGCCGCCTGCGCCCGGGCGATCAGGCTGTCGACCTCGTCGCGGCTTTCGCAGCTCAGGCAGATGATCACCTCGTTGGCGTCGCGCGCCCGCACGGCCGGCTTGTTGATGAGGGACTCGAAGAACGCTTCCGTCATCAGCATGACGTGCAGGGTGTCGTCGACGACGTTCATGAACAGCGCGTTCTCGTTGCTGTAGCGCGGATTGATGGTGAAGCCGAGCGCCGAAAAGAAGGCCTTCGAACGGTCCAGGTCCTGCACCGGCAGGTTGAAGATGATTTGCTTGTTCATGATGTCCTCTTGTCATAATGTTGGTTGGAAAACGGGTCCCGCACCCTGACGACGAACGGCACCCCACGACTTCGACATCGAACATGCAAATTCTCCTGACCGGCTCCTCCGGCTGGCTTGGCCGCTTCCTGTCCCCTTTGCTGCGGCAGGCGGGCCACGTCCCGCTCGGCCTCGACGTGGCGCCCGGCCCGCACACCGACGTGGTCGGCAGCGTCGCCGACGCGCCGCTGGTCCGGCGCCTGTTCGCCGATCACCGGTTCGACGGCGTGATCCACGCGGCCGCGCTCCACAAACCCGACATCGCGCGCTATCCGCGCCAGGCGTTCGTCGACGTGAACGTCACCGGGACGCTCAACCTGCTGGAAGCGGCCGTGGCCCACGGCGCGAGCCGGTTCGTGTTCACGTCGACCACCTCGCTGATGATCACGCAGGCCATCCGCGCCGAGACCGCGCCCGCCGCCGTCTGGCTGGACGAGACGAGCGGACCGCTGCAGCCCCGGAACATCTATGGCGTGACCAAGCGCACGGCCGAGGAGCTGGCGCGGCTGTTCCATGCGGACCACGGCCTGCCCGTGATCGTGCTGAGGACGGCACGATTCTTCCCGGAAGAGGATGACACGCACGACCATCTTGCCGGCGAAAACATGAAGGCGAACGAATTCCTGCACCGCCGCCTGACCGTCGAAGACTGCGCGCGCGCGCACCTCGCCGCGCTGGAGAAGGCGCCGGCCATCGGCTTCGGCCTGTACGTCGTGTCGGCGCCGACGCTCTTCGACCGCGCGGAGGCGGCCCGGCTGAAGACGGACGCGCCGGCGGTGATCGCCCGGCACTTCCCGGACGCGGCCAGGCTCTACGCGGCCCGGGGCTGGTCGCTGCCGGCCAGCATCGGCCGCGTGTACGACGCGGCCGCGATCGAACGCGACCTGGGATTCCGCTGCCGGACCGACTTCGCAGCGGTCCTCGCCGCACTGCGCGCAAACCGGCCGCTTCCCTTTGCCCACGATCCGGCTTACACGTCGCCGATGCTCAGATCTTGAAATCGTCCAGCGAGCGCCCGCTGGCCAGCGCCTCGGCGATCCAGCGCGGCTGGCGCCCGCGGCCCGTCCAGGTCTGGCCGCTGTCGGCCGGATTGCGGTAGCGCGGCGCCGCGGTCTCGACGAGCGCGTCGAGCGGGATGCCCGCGCCGGCCGCGAGCGCGTGGATGCGGTCGCGCGCCCGGTCGCGCTCGTCGCGCGCGCGGCGCTTGATCTCCAGCTCGATATCGAAAAGCAAACCTTTCAGTTCGGCGAGGTCATAGCCGTTGAGATCGATCGGCGCCATGGGGAAACATCCTTTGCCAGGAGGGGAACGCGGGCCTCCATTTTACTATGTCGGCGCCCGTGCAATATGTGAACTGCAACGTAGTCGTCGCGCCACATTCCACAAAAATGAAAATTTCCGTGAGGAATTTAGTGTTACCATTCCCCCGGACACTCGCCCCAACACCCGGCGAGCGCCTTCCTTGCGGCCCCTGCCCCGCCGCCGTTCACACCACCTGGAACGGCCATGCTGATGACCAAGACGATCTCGGAAACTTCTCGCCTCGCGGCACTGACCGCGCTCGACTTGCTGGATACCCGGCCGGAGCCCCGCTTCGACCGCTACACGCGCCTGGCCGCGTTGACCTTCGGCGTGCCCATCGCACTCATCACGCTGGTCGACGACAAGCGCCAGTGGTTCAAGTCGCGCTGCGGCCTCGACGTGGAACAGACGGCCCGCGAGGATGCCTTCTGCGCCCACACGGTGGCGCATTGCGAGACGTTCGTCGTCGAGGATGCGGCCGCCGATCCGCGCTTCGCCGGCAATCCACTCGTCAAGGGCGAGCCGCACGTCCGTTTCTATGCCGGGCAGCCCCTCTTTTGCGACGGCCACGCCGTGGGCACGCTGTGCATCGTCGACCGCAACCCGCGCCGCTTCTCCGACGCGCAGCGCCAGTGCCTGCGCGACCTGGCCGACCTGGTCCAAGTGGAGCTGAACCAGGCCCGCGTCACGACGGCGCGCGTGATGGCCGAACAGGCCCTCAAGTCGCTCAACGCGGAACTGGAGCAGCGCGTGACCCAACGCACGGCGGAACTGGAAGCCCGCCTGGCGGACCTCACCACGGAAATCGCCCAGCGCAAGGCGGCCGAGACGCTGCTCCGCGATGCCGAAAGCTGGAACCGGACGATCGTCGCGACGTCGTACAGTGCGTTCGTCGGCGCCGATCCCGAGGGCCGCATCACCGAATGGAACCCGGCAGCCGAACGGATCTTCGGCTGGCGCCGGAGCGAGGCCGTGGGCCGTTCGCTGGCGGACCTGATCGTGCCGGAAGAACTGCGCGCGGCGCACGTCGAGGGCATGCGCCGCTTCACGCAGACGGGCTTCAGCACCGTCGTCGACCGGCAGGTCGAACTGCCGGCGCTGACGGCGAGCGGTCGCCGCATAACCATCGAGATGAAAGTCGGCGCCTACGAATGGCAGGGCCGGCGCTGCATCGGCGCGTTCATCGACGACGTCTCTGAACGCAACCGCACGCGCCAGCAGCTCGACGAAAAGCAGGAATTGCTGGACGCCGTGCTGGAATCGATCGACGTCGCCGTCGTCGCCTGCGACGCCGAGGGCAGCCTCACGTTGTTCAACAAGAAGGCCCGCATGCTGCACGGCCTGGACCGCGCCTGCGTCAAGACGGCCGACTGGCCGACGCATTACGCCCTGTACGAAGCGGACGGCCACACGCCGCTCGCGCCGGACGAAGTGCCGCTCGCCCGCGTCCTGCGCGGCGAGGTCGTGCGCGAACAGGCGATGGCCATCGCGCCTCCGGGCCGCCCGGCCGCCACCCTGCTGGCCAGCGGCCGTCCGCTGAAAAGCGCCAACGGGCGGATGCTGGGCGCCGTCGTGGCGATGACCGACATCACCGAACGCAACACGGCGCGCGAACAGCTGGAAGCCAGCGAACGCCGGCTGCGCGCCATCACGGAAAACCTGCCGGCGCTGATCGGCAAGGTGAACGCAGCGGGCAAGTTCGTGTTCCTGAACGGCCGCGCCATCCAGTTCTACGGCAAGGCGGCCGAAGCGCTGATCGGCCACGACGTGCGCGACGCCTATTCGGCACACGAATACGCCAAGCTCGAACCACACCTGCGCCGCGTCCACGCGGGCGAATGCAGCACGTTCGAGGACGTCATCGAGGTGAACGGCCGCCAGCTGCATTACCAGTGCATGTTCGTGCCGCAGCGCGCACTGGACGGTACGCCGGACGGCTATTACGCGATGGCGTTCGACATGACCGCCCGCAAGCTCTCCGAGCTGCGCCAGGCCGAGAGCGAGGAGCGCCTGCGCACGATCACCGACAACGTGCCGGTGCTGATCGCCCACCTGGACGCCGACCGCCGCTATGCGTTCGCCAACGCCGTGCACGCGTCGTGGCTGGGCGTGCCGCCGGAGCGGATCCTCGGCCTCACCGTCGAGGAAGCGTTCGGCCCCGGCTTCTACGCGCCGCAGGCCAGGGCGCTGGAGCAGGCCTGGCTCGGCAACGCGTCGCAGTGCGAACACGAGATCGTGCGCAAGAACCACACGCGCATCGCCCACTCGACGTTCCTCCCGCAGATGCGCGACGGCCGCGTGCTCGGCGTGTACATCCTGACGACGGACGCCACCGCCTCGCGCATGCACGAGCGCAGCCTGCACGCGCTGGCGCACACGGACCCGCTCACGCAGCTGCCGAACCGGCGCCGCTTCGAGCAGGCGCTGGAAGGCGCCGCCAACCGCTCGCGCCAGGGCGACCGCGACTGCGCGCTGCTGTACCTGGACGTGGACTTCTTCAAGCAGATCAACGACCGCTACGGCCACGCGACCGGCGACGACGTGCTTGTGGAGTTCGCGCGCCGGCTGCGCACCAGCGTGCGCTCGACCGACCTCGTCGCGCGCCTGGCCGGCGACGAATTCACGGTGCTGCTGCACGACGTGCGCAGCGACGCCGACGTCGAACGCGTCGCCCGCAAGATCCTGGACGCGATCGCGCAGCCGTTCGCGGCGGCCGGCCGCACCCTGAAAGTCGGGACGACGATCGGCATCGGCCTCGCGTCCGGCGGCAGCGTCGACCCGCGCGCGCTGATGGAAACGGCCGACCGCGCACTGTACGCCGCCAAGGAAGCCGGCCGCCACACCTACGCGGTCCTGCACACGGGGGAGTACGCCTGACAGGCTGGCGTCAGTGGAACACGCCGACGGCGAGTTCTGCCCACGCGAGGAGCAGCCCGAGCGCAAGCAGGCCGCCGACCAGCAGGCGGCCAGCCCGGCCCGCGATGCGCCGCTTCGCGAGTACGTAAGCCAGGCCGGTTCCGGCCAGCAGCGCTCCGCCGACGAGAAAATCGCCGGCGCCCCAGTCGACCTCGTGCGTGAAACGCATCGCCACGGCCGGCACGAGCAGGATGGCCAGCGTGGCCAGCAGCACCCGGCGCACATCGCTGCGCACGGCGTCGACATTCGTCGTCATCATCGTCCACCTCTCCGGTATCTACATCGGCAGGCGCGCGTCGCGCCGCAACATCTCCTGCAGCCCGTCCTGGGCCAGGGCCGGACTGAAATAATAGCCCTGCATCTGGTCGCAGTCGTGAGCGCGCAGGAACGTCAGCTGCTCGATCGTCTCGACGCCTTCCGCGATCACCTGCAGCTTGAGGTTGTGGCCGAGCGCGATGATGGCGCGCGTGATGACTTCATGGCCGTCGTCCGGATCCGTGCCTCCGCCGAGGAACGACCGGTCGATCTTGATGCAGTCGACGGGGAATTTCTGCAGGTGGCTGAGGCTCGAGTAACCGGTCCCGAAATCGTCGATCGAGAGGCGTACGCCCAGCAGCTTCAACTGGGCCAGCGCGTCGCGCGCTTCTTCCGGGTGGTCCATCAGCTGGCTCTCCGTCACTTCCAGCTCCAGGCGGTGCGCGGGGACGCCGTGCCGCGCCAGCGTGTCCGCCAGCCGGTTCACGAAGCGGCGCTGGCGCAGCTGGCGGGCGGACAGGTTCACCGCGATGACGAAGTCCTCGATGCCCACGGCGGCGAGCGCGTGCAGCGTGGCGCATGCCTCGTCCAGCACCCAGTCGCCCAGCGGGATGATCAGGCCCGTCTGCTCGGCGACGGGAATGAAGATGTCGGGCGCGATGATGCCGTCGACCGGATGCTGCCAGCGCACGAGCGCCTCGGCGCCCACCACCTTGCCCGTGCGCAGATCGACCTTCGGCTGGTAGCCGAGCACCAGTTCGCCGTTGCGGATCGCGCGGCTCAGGCTCGCTTCCAGCAACAGGTGCTGGTGCACGACCTGGTTCAGTTCCTCCGAATAGAACTGCACGTTGTTACGGCCGAGGGTCTTGGCGTGGTACATGGCGGCGTCGGCCGCGCGCATGACGGCGTCGACCGTGCGCCCGTCCTGCGGGAACAGGCTGACGCCGATGCTCGTGCCGGGCAGGATCTCCTTGCCCTCGACGACGACGGGCGCCGACACGCTCTGGCGCACCCGCTCGACGAGGCAGGCCAGCTGGGTCACGTCGGTCTGCTCGGCGATCACGAGGACGAATTCGTCGCCGCCCAGGCGCGCCACCGTGTCTTCCTCGCGCATGCTGTCGCGCAGGCGGGCCGCGATCTCGCGCAGGACGGCGTCGCCGGCTTCGTGGCCGAAGGTGTCGTTGATGTGCTTGAAGTTGTCGAGGTCGAGGAACGCGAGCGCGCCCTGGCGGCGATGGGACGACGCCGCATCGATCGCCGCCTTCAGGCGTTCCAGCAGCAGCGTGCGGTTGGCGAGCCCGGTGAGCGCGTCATGGTGCGCGAGGTGCTGCAGCCGGCGCTCGTAATGGCGGGCTTCGGTGATATCGTTGATCACGCCGACGAAGTGCGTCACCTCGCCCTCCATGCTGCCGACGGGATCGATGCGCAAGTCGTTCCAGAAGATCTCGCCGTTCTTGCGCCGGTTGCGCAGGACGGCGCGCACGCTCTGCCGGCGCGCGACGGCGTCGTGGATGCGGTGCTGCTCGCCCACGTCGCAATCCTCGACGCGCATGAAGCGCGGATTGCGGCCCTTCACCTCGGCCAGCGTGTAGCCGGTGATCTGCTCGAACGCGGGATTCACGTACTCGATCACGTTGTCGGCTCCGTCCGCGCAGCACGTGATCACGATCGCGTTCACGCTCGCGTACATGGCCCGCTCGCGCACGCGCAGGCCGCGCTCGGCTTCCTTGCGCGACGTGATGTCGAGGCCCGTGCCGAACACGACCGGCAGGTTGCCCAGGCTCGCACGCGAGCAATGGAACAGGAAGGTCGTGCGCTTGCCGTGCTTCCCGACGAGGTCGGCCTCGTGGTACGACCCGCCGCCCTCGAAGGCGTCCAGGATTTTTTCCACGATCATCGCCTGGTCACGCTCGTCGAAAAAATTCTGAACGTTAAATGTCGGCAACTCTTCGCTCGCCATCTCGAGCGCGTCTTCCAGCTGGTGGTTCCACAACAGCAGATGCCCGCTCTGGTCGATGACGTAGAACACGCACGGCAATTCCTCGATGATGTCGGCGATGGGCAGGTCCTGGATCAATGCGTAACGGGTCGGGGCCAGGCCGGCACGCGGCACGACGATGACGCTGTAGCCGCCGGGCTGGTCGGGATCGAGCGATTGCGGAGCCACCGTCACCCGCACCGGCACCCGGTGCCCGTCCGCGCAAATCAGTTCTCCCGTCGAATCTTCGTTGACGCGGTCGCCGATCCAGGTCGCGGTGGCCGGGTCGTCGAAGGCGATGATCTGGTCGAGGCTGCAGTGACGGATGTCCGCCGCGCCATAGCCCGCCAGCTTTTCGCAGGCGCGGTTCCAGCTCGTGATCCTCCCTGCCGCGTCGACGACGAATACCGCGAGGGGTAAAGGCGAAAGGTTCACGACCTCCTCCAGGGAACCGGCCGGGCGCGCTTGCACGTTGCGTCCATTGGGAAAACATCATAGCGCAGTCACGTCCGAAGGGGCGCATATTTACATCGCATGCCGCCCGCGCCTCCCGGCGTGCTGGTGGCGGGGTTCTGGTATGGGCAGCCGCATTTGTCGGTTAGTTGCATAATTGTCCGACAAGCCGGTCCGGCTTGCCGCGCCGCCCGTCAGCGCGAGGCCGGCGCCGCCAAAGGGTCGACGCCCGCGGCTGCCGCAGCACCGGATGTCGCAACGGCGGCTGCCGGTTCTTCCGGCACCGCGTCCCGCCGCCGCAGCGCATAGCGGTTCAGCCCCGCCATGTGGATGCGGCACAGGTAGTCTTCCCAGTCGACGAGGCGCGCATCCACCGAATACAGCCGCCGCGCCTCCTCCCCGAAGCGCGCAGCCAGGGCCAGCAGGCCGGCGTTGTGGAACCGGTAGCGCGGATGCGCGTAGAACGCGAACGTCAGCGCCAGCAGGCGCGTCGTGCGCAGCTTGTCCAGCGCGTGCAGGGCACCCGGCGCGCCCGCGAGGCGGCGCAGGCCGTTCCACGCCGTCGCGCCGATGCCGAACGCGCCCATGAAAAAGCGGAACGTGCCCTCCCCGACCGTGCGGAAATCGTGCTTCGGCTCGGCGTGGAACAGGCGGTCGTACTTGCGCCAGTTGCGTTTGGATTCCGCCTGCAGCAGCCGGATCAGCTCACCCAGCGCGAGCGGATTCGTGGAACCGCTGCAGCATTGATAGATGCGCCGGCCCGGCCCGGCGGACAGCGCCTCCGCACCCGCCAGCACGATGGCGTTCGCCACGAGGTCGACGGGGATGACGTCGATGATGCCTTCGCGCCGCGCGGGGAAGAAGCTCGTCTTGCCGCGCGCGTAGGCGAGGATGACGGCGTCCGCCACCTTCACGCCTTCGATCCAGCCGGGCGCCGGCTCGCGCAGCGTGCTTTCGATGATGGACGGCCGCACGATCGTCAAGGCATGCCCGTGCATGGCGCGGAGGGCGACCTGCTCGCCGAGCCACTTGGTGAACGTGTAGGTGTCGTTCCAGCCGTGGCGCTGGGCCTGGGCGATGCCGAGGTCCGTCAGGCGCCGGCGCAGCCGTTCCGGATCCGCGCCGTCCGCCTTCGCCCGCACCCGCTCGATCTTGCGCTGCAGGGAAGCGATCAGCGCGTCGACGTCGTACCAGCCGTCGCGATGGCGCGGGATGCCGTCGCGTGCGCTGCCTGCCGGCGCGACGACGTCCTCGCGCATCTCGCCGCGGTGGTAGCCGTTCACATAGCAGGTCGACACGTGCACGAGCGGCGCGCTCGCCACCCGCGCGAACGCCGTCACGTGGCGCAGGCTCAGCGTATTGATGGCGAGCGCTTCGTCGAGCGGTTCGCGGAAGTCGACGCTGGCGGCCGCGTTCACGACCACGTCCACGCCGCGCGCCAGCTCGGCGAAGCGCGCGGGCGCGAGGCCGAAGCCGGGCGCCGTGATCTCGCCCGTCACGCAGTCCACCCGCTCGGCGAGAAAGCGTTCCAGCCAGGCGGGACGCACGGCCCGCAGGTGGTCGAACACGGACGAAGCCGCGACCTCGCGCTCGAAGCGCGCGCGGGCATCGCCGTGGCTGCCTGCGCGGATCAGCAGCACGATGCGCCCGACGTCGGGCACGGTGCGGATCAGCTTTTCCAGCAGGACCTTGGCGACGAAGCCCGTCGCGCCAGTGAGCAGGATGCGCTTGCCGGCAAAGGCGTCGCGCACGTCCGGCAGCCCGTCGGCTGCCTCGTTGATGGTGGTCGTCATGGGTCTCTCCGTGGCCTAGAGGATCCGCGTCAGGCGGAACATGGCCGTCATGGCGAGGGCCGGCAGCGCGTTCCGGTGGCAGCAATACGTCTTGTCGACCTGTCCCTGGAAGCGCGACTTGGCGAATTCCAGCCCCTTGAAGTTGTAGAGGAAGTCCATCCGCTCGCGGATCACGGACAACGTGGCGCGCAGCACGCGCGATTCCTGCGGCTCGACGTCGCCGGCCAGCATCAGCGGCGTCAGGCCCAGGTCCACGCACGGCACGCCTTCTTCCTGGAAGCGCGCGATCGCGTACGCCATCAGCGCATACCAAAGGCCTTGCCGGAAGTTGGCGGACGAGCGCGAGATGTTCGGCACGTAGCCGGCCAGGCGGCCGTCGCGGTACAGCGGATCGAAGAACACGAAGCCGACGGCGTCGATGCCGCGGTAGGCGTAGAAGTAGCGCGTGCCTTCGCGGTAGTCGACGATCATCGGCCGGATCAGAAAGCGGATCTCGTTGTTCTTGCAGCGGCGCGTGCGGAGCCACGCGTCGGAGATACGGCGCACGTCGTGGTCGAAGCCGCCCTCGCGGATCTCGATGCCGTCCGCGCGGGCGGCGTTGATCGCCGTGCGGATGACCTGCTTGCGCGCGCCGCGAAGTGAAAATGTGGCGAGGTCCAGGCGCGACTCGCTGCCGAACTGCGTGCCGTAAAAGCCGTGGCGGGCATGCAGGTGGTCGACGACGCCCTTGCCCACCTGGACGAAGACGGCGTCGGGATAGCGGTCGACGAACGCGGTGAGCATCGCGTCGCGCAGGTGCGGCGGGCACACGGGCTCGCCCAGCGCGAAGCGCATGCCCCAGTATTTTGCGAAGGCGATGTAGCCGACGCCGGGCACGTCGAAATACGACATGCCCGGCTGCATGGTGCAGAACGACAGCGCGTGGCCGCCGTATTGGCGCAGGACGGCGGCACGCCTGGCCGTATCGTGATGGGACAGGTCGGCGGCGATGCGCCGCTCCAGCGCGACAGCGTGTTGGCTCATGTGGGCTCCGGTTGGATTCGATGGGCGTGCAGCACCGGCGTTGGGTCTCAGGCCGGTTTCTGCCCGATGACCGACCAATAGCAGTCGAGCAGCAGCAGCTTGTAGTGCTTCTGTTCGCCGACCTGCAGGCCGAACTTCTTCATCCACTCCGGATAGTTGTAGATGTCGTGGAAGGCGTTCCCGGCGAATAGCCAGAAGAAGCCGACGGCCCCGTACCAGTACAGGGTCTTGACGACACGGCTGAACACGTTCCCGGTCGGGAACGAGAAATCGCCGACGACGATGTGGGCGCCCGGGCGGCCCAAGCGGATCAGGTGCGCGAGCACGCGCAGCATCATGTCCTGCTCGAACACGTTCAGGAAGAAGTTCGCGACGACCATGTCGTACTGCTCGAATTCCTCGACCAGCATGATGTCGCTGTGCACCTGGCGGATGCGCACGTCGACGATGCCTTCGCGTTCGAGATTGGCCTGGAATTTCTTCAGCATCGTGGCCGACAAATCGACCACGGTGACGTCGGCGCCGAGCCGCGCGGCGTGAACCGCGTCGCGGCCGTGGCCGACGCCGGCGAACAGCACCCTGTCGCCCGGACGCAGTTTGTCGAGCATGGCGACCTTGCAGCGGTGGATCGATTTGCCGCTGTAGAACGCGCTGAGCCAGTCGTAGATCGGCCCTACGAGTTTGTACTTGTCTCTCATGTTTGCCCTTCCGGTCTTTCCGACCGATATAAGTGTCTCCCCTGCCCCGTTCACGTTGCATGAACGTCAAGCACCATTAGAGTAATGGAAAGCCCGCGCATTCCACGGCCCGGCGCCTTGTCCTTGCGAGCCAAAACACTGGCTTTGCGGGTCATGCGCGTAAAGACCATCGCTCAACGCGCTGATTGAATGGCGCCCGTCACCGCCCGTAAGTTGACACCCGGGAGCCGCCGAATCGATACTCGACGGGCATATTCCCACTGGACCCTTACGCCGCCACGAACGATGAAACTCTCCCTGCCGCTGTTCGCCCTCGCCGCCCTCGCCACCACTGCCCACGCGGCGGAGCGCCTCACTGTCACCGTCACCCACGATCTCGCCATCGCCCGGCCGGCGGAAACCATCGCCATCCCGTGGAAGAGCGTCAACGACGCGCTGCCGCATGCCGGCATCCAGCACATCGTCGTGAAGGACGCGGCCGGCCGCGTACTGCCGCACCAGGTGACGAACGTGGCGCCGGAAGCGAAGGATCCGCAGAAGAACGGCGTCGCGTACGGCGAACTGCTGTTCCAGCACGACTTCGCGCCGGGCGAGAAGCGCGCCACGTTCACGGTCGAAAAGACGGACGCCGTCGTGCCGCCGTTCCCCACCAAGGTCTGGGCCCGCATCGTGCCGGAACGCCTCGACGACTTCGCGTGGGAGAACGACAAGGTGGCGCACCGCACCTACGGCCCCGCCCTTGCCGCCCCGGCGCCCGCCGGCTCCGACAAGGAAGTCCTGAAGACGAGCGGCCTCGATATCTGGTTCAAGCGGGTCCCGTACCCGATCGTCGACCGCTGGTACAACATCGGCCACGACCATTACCACCACGACGAGGGTGAAGGCATCGACATGTACAACGTCGGCACGACGCTGGGCGCCGGCGGCACGGGCATCTGGGCCGGCGGCAAGCTGGTCTCGGGCATCAACTTCACGCACTGGAAAGTGCTGGCCAACGGCCCCGTGCGCGCGATCTTCGAACTGACCTACGACGGCTGGGACGCGGCCGGCACGAAGGTGGCCGAGGTCAAGCGCTTCACGGTGGACGCGGGCCACTGGTTCGACCGCATCGACAGCACCTTCACGTTCGCGGGCACCGGTCCGCTGCAGGCGGCCGTCGGCCTGAACAAGGAACCGGCCGACAAGGGCGAGGACGGCAAGTCCACGTTCACGGAAGACGCTAAATCGAAAGCCCTCGTCCAGTGGGTCGCGCAAAAGAAGAGCGGCGATTTCGGCGTGGCCGTGATCCTGCCGTCCGCCGGCAACCCGGCCTTCGGCACCGATGCGCGCAACGCGTTCATGCTGGCGCCGGTGACGTCCGGCCAGCCGCTGCGCTATTACGTGGGCGCCGCGTGGACGCGCGCCGGCGAAATCACCTCGCGCGCACAGTGGCAGCGCACCGTGACGGATGAAGCGGCGCGCGTGGCCGCGCCCGTGCGCGTGAGCCTGTCGGCGCGCTGATGGACCGCCGCGACTTCTTCCGCGCCAGCGCACGCGCCACCTCGGTGGCCGCGGCACTGCCTCTGGGCGGGACGGCGCGGGCGGCGGCCACGCCGGCGCAGCCACCCGACGGGGCGGCGCTGGGCTGGCTGGAAGGCGCACCCGCGTTCAGCGCCGGCACGACATTCGGCGTGCCGTGGCCGCGCGGCGCCGTCCGCAAGGACCAGCCATTCGTGGTCGACGGCGCCTCCGGCGACGTGCCCGCGCAAAGCTGGCCGCTGGCGTACTGGCCGGACGGTTCGCTGAAATGGACGGCCCACGCGCTCGGCGCGAGCGTCCGCCCCGACGCCGCCCTGCGCGTGCGTCCGGGCGCGCCGCGCGCCCGCGCGCAACAGGCCGTCACCGTGCGCCGCGCGGCCGGCGGCTTCGTCGCAAGCACGGGCGTCGTCGAATGCGCCGTGCCGTCACGCGGCCCCGTGCTCGTGACGGCCATCCGCCGCGCCGGCCGCGACATCGCGCGCGACGTCCGCCTCGTCGCGCTGCGCGACGACCAGCCGGAAGGCAGTACGCGCCGCAGCGAATTCGTCAGCGAAGTCGAGCAAGTGACGCTGGAGCAGGAAGGCCCGGTGCGCAGCGTGATCAGGCTGGAGGGCAGGCACCGCGACAAGACCCGCGCCTGGCTCCCGTTCACCGTCCGTCTGTACCTGTATGCAGGCGCCGAGTCCATCCGCATCATGCACACGTTCGTGTTCGACGGCGACGAGCTGCAAGACTTCATCCGCGGCATCGGCCTCACGTTCGACGTGCCGCTGCGCGACGCGCTGCACGACCGCCACGTGCGCTTCGCCGGCGAGGACGGCGGCCTGTGGGCCGAGGGCGTGCGCAACCTGACCGGCCTGCGGCGCGACCCGGGCGCCGACGTGCGCCGCGCCCAGCTCGCGGGCGAACGCTGCCCGCCCGTGGCCGACAAGGTCGCGCCGCTGCTGCACCTCGTGCCGGCGTGGGGCGACGTGTCGCTGGCGCAGCTGTCGGCCGACAGCTTCCGCATCCGCAAGCGCACGAAGGCCGGGTGCGGCTGGGTCGATTCGGCCTGGGGCCGGCGCGCGCCCGGTACCGGCTATGTGGGGGGCGTGTCCGGCGGTATGGCCTTCGGCCTGCGCGATTTCTGGCAGCGCCACCCGACGCAGCTGGACATCCGCGACGCCCACACGGACGCGGCGCGCGCCACGGTCTGGATGTGGTCCCCGGACGCGCCCGCGATGGACCTGCGTTTCTACCACGACGGCATGGGCATGGACACGCATGCCGAGGAGCTGCAGGGCCTGGAGATCACGTACGAGGATTACGAGAAAGGCTTCGGCACGCCGGTCGGCGTCGCGCGCAGCAGCGAGATCACGCTGTGGGCGTTCGAGGCGACGCCGCCGCGCGCCCGCCTGGTGGAGATCGCGCAGGCGGTGCAGACGCCGCCGCAGCTCGTGCCCGCACCCGCGCACATCCTCGCGACCCAGGTGTTCGGCACCCTGTGGTCGCTGCCGGACCGCAGCACGCCGGCGCGAGCTGCGATCGAAGACCAGCTGGACGCGCGCTTCGATTTCTACCGCAAGGAAGTCGAGCAGCGCCGCTGGTACGGCTTCTGGGACTACGGCGACATCCGCCACACCTACGACGCCGACCGCCACGACTGGCGCTACGACGTGGGCGGCTTCGCGTGGGACAATTCGGAACTGTCGCCCGACCTGTGGCTGTGGTATTCGTTCCTGCGCACGGGCCGCGCCGACATCTTCCGCATGGGCGAGGCGATGGTGCGGCACACGAGCGAAGTCGACACGTACCACCTGGGCCGTTTCGCGGGGCTCGGCTCGCGCCACAACGTGCAGCATTGGGGCTGCAGCGCCAAGCAGGTGCGCATCAGCACGGCCGTCTACCGGCGGTTTTATTATTACCTGACGGGCGACGAACGCACCGGCGACATCATGCGCGAGGTCCTCGATGCGGACCGCAGGCTGGACGACGTCGATCCGGTCCGCAAGCTCGCGAACCAGCCGCCCAAGGGGCCGTACCCGGCGCGGATCAGCTTCGGCACGGACTGGGCGTCGCTCGTGGCGAACTGGCTGACCGAGTGGGAGCGCACCGGCAGCGCGCGCTACCGCGACAAGATCGTCACCGGCATGCGCGACATCGCCGCCATGCCGCACGGCTTCTTCAACGGCGACCGCATGGGCTACGAGCCGGACACGGGCCGACTGCACAACATGATCGGCAACGACGTGAAGGCCCTGCACCTGAACGCCGTGTTCGGCGCCGTCGAGATCTTCGACGAGCTGATACGCCTGACGGGCGACACGGCCTTCGAACGGGCATGGCTCGACTACTGCGAACTGTTCAACGCGCCGGTCGACGAGCAGCGCCGCCGCCTCGGCGCGCCGCACGGGGCCACGCACGCGCTGTATGTCGGCCACTCGCGCCTGACCGCGTACGCGGCCTGGAAGCGCAAGGACCCCCGGCTGGCGCGGCGCGCGTGGCAGGAGTTCGCGGGCGAAGGCAGGCAGCGGCCGTTCCGCACGGTCCGCGTGGCCGGGCCAGACGTGCTGAATCCCGTCGACGAAGTGCCGTGGGTGAGCACGAACGAGACGGCGCAATGGGGCCTCGCCGCCATCCAGAACCTGGCGCTGATCGGCGCCGCGCTGCCCCGCACTTAGGAGAGCCGCATGCATCGTTTCCTCGTGATTGCCGCGGCCTGCTTCGCCGGGCACGCATCCGCCGCGACCTGGTACGTGGCACCGACCGGCAGCGACACCGCGGCCGGCACCCTGGCCGCCCCATGGCAATCGTTCGCGCACGCGCAGGCCGTGGCGCAGCCGGGCGACACCGTATATTTCCGCGGCGGCCGCTACGCCTACACGAAGGCCACGGCGGCGTGCGCGTCGCGCCGCGCGACCGTGTCCGCCATCGTCCTCGACAAGAGCGGCACGGAACAGCAGCCGATCCGCTACTGGGCGTATCCGGGCGAGACGCCGGTGTTCGACTTCTCTGGCATGAAGGACGATTGCCGCGTCAAGGGCATCGAAGTCGTCGCCGACTGGATCCACCTGAAAGGCCTGGAGATCACGGGCGCGCCGCAGCAGCCGGACAACCGCCTGAACCACGAATCGTGGGGCGTGTGGATCGATGCGAACCACGACGTGTTCGAGCAGCTGAACCTGCACCACAACATGGGCCCGGGCCTGTTCATCAAGGACGGCGGCTGGAACCTCGTGCTGAACAGCGATTCGCACCACAACTACGATCCGTACACATCGAACGGCGCGGGCCAGAGCGCGGACGGCTTCGGCGCCCACGTGAGCGCAGGCCATCCGGGCAACGTGTTCCGCGGGTGCCGCGCGTGGGCGAACACGGACGACGGCTTCGACCTGATCAACGCGTACTCGCCGGTGACCATCGAATACTCGTGGGCGTGGCAGCACGGCTACCTGCCGGGCACGCACACGCCGCTCGCGGCGGGGAACGGCAACGGCATCAAGGCGGGCGGCTACGGCGGCAAATATGTGGCGAACGGCGCGAAGCACGTCGTGCGGTTTTCCGTCGCCTTCGACAACAAGGTGTCGGGATTTTATGCCAACCATCATCCCATCGCGCTGGACTTCTTCGGCAATACCGCTTTTGGAAATGTTATCGATTACAATATGCTCGGCGTGGCCCCTGACGGCGGTCCCGTCTACCTGGGCACCCTGCGCAACAACCTCGCCTACCCGGCGGGTGCGGCGCTGAAGGTGGAAGGCGCGGACAGCGCGGCCAACTCCTGGGATCTGCACCTTGCGTTGAAGCCGTCCGACTTCGACAGCGTGGCGCCCACCGGTTGGGACGCGCCGCGCAAGCCGGACGGCAGCCTGCCGGACTTACCCATGTTCCACCCGTCTGCCGCCAGCGCCGTCATCGACCGCGGCGTCGACGTGGGCCTGCCCTTCCGCGGCAAGGCACCGGACCTGGGCGCGTTCGAGCGCTGAATAGAACCACAGGAAAACCATGAACCCATCGATCCGCGGGGCGATCAGCGCCCTGCTTCTCGCCGCCTGCGCGGCCAACGGCCATGCCGCAGAGTGGAAGTTCGCGTTCGGCCCCGGCAAGGCGCCGGCCGGCTACACGCCCGTCGACGCGGTCTACAGCACCGCGCGCGGCTACGGCCTCGAGCCGGGCGGCCGGCCCGACGGCGTCCATCCCTATTATTTTTCCGTCGACCTCCCCGAAGGGAATTACACGGTGACCGTCACGCTTGGCGACGACAAGGCCGCGACCACGACGACGGTGAAATCCGAACTGCGCCGCCTGATGCTGGAAAACGTGGCGACCCGGCCGGGCGAAACCGTCACGAAGACGTTCATCGTCAACGTGCGCACGCCCAGGATCCCGAGCGGCGGCGAGGTGAAACTGAAAGCGCCGCGCGAAACCGTCGAGGAAGCGTGGAACTGGGATCCGCGCCTGACGCTGGAAATCAACGGCGCGCATCCGGCCGTCCGCACGATCGCCATCGCGCCGGCGCACGTGCCGACCCTGTACCTGCTGGGCGATTCGACCGTCTGCGACCAGCCGGCGGAACCGTACAACAGCTGGGGCCAGATGCTGCCGCGCTTCTTCAAGCCCGGCATCGCCGTCGCCAACCACGGCGAATCGGGCGAGACGTACCGGGACTCGCTCGCGCGCCGCCGGCTGGACAAGATCGTGAGCGGCATGCAGCCGGGCGACACGCTCCTCATGCAGTTCGGCCACAACGACCAGAAGCAGATCAAGGATGGCAAGGGCGGCCCGTTCACGACGTACAAGGCCGAGATCAAGGCCCACGTGGACGCCGTCCGCGCGCACGGCGGCCTGCCCGTGATCGTGTCATCGATGGAGCGGCGCGGCTTCGATGCCGACGGCCATGTGATCCCGTCGCTGAAGGACTACGCCGAGGCCGCGCGCCAGTCCGCGCAGGAATTGAACGTGCCGTTCATCGACCTGAACGCGATGAGCAAAGTCTTTTACGAGGCGCTGGGTCCGGAAGGCTCGAAGGCCGCGTTCGCGGCGCCCGCGCCGGGCCGCCTGGACAACACGCACCACGACAGCTACGGCAGCTACGAGCTGGCGAAGGCCGTCGTGCTGGGCCTGCGCCAGGCGCGCGTACCGGCGGCCGGTTTCATCGTCGACGATTTCGCGTTCGATCCCGCCCATCCCGATCCGGTCGCGGCGTTTGCCGTACCGCCGAGTCCCCATCACACCGTAGAGCGCCCGCTGGGCGACGAGGAGCATAAATGAAACGCCGCACCGTACTGACGGCCCTCGGCGCGGCCGCACTGAGCGGCTGCGCGGGCATCAAACCGGCATCGCAACAGGACGCCTACGTATTCGCCTACTTCATCGACAACGGGCAGGACGGCCTGCACCTGGCCGGGAGCGACGACGGCTACCGCTGGGAAGCGCTGAACGGCGGCCGCAGCTACGTGGCGCCCACGGTCGGCAAGGCGAAGCTGATGCGCGACCCGTGCATCGTGCGCGGCCCGGACGGGATCTACCACATGGTGTGGACGAGCGGCTGGAACGAGACGGGCATCGGCTACGCGTCGTCGCCTGACCTCGTCCACTGGTCGCCGCAACGCGAGCTGCCCGTGATGGCGCACGAGCCGACGACCCTGAACGCGTGGGCGCCAGAGATCGCGTGGGACGAGAAGCGCGGCGAATACCTGATCTTCTGGTCCTCGACGATCCCGGGCCGTTTCGCGGCATCCGAAGCGGCCGGCGACGACGCCGGCGCCAACAAATACAACCACCGCATCTACGCGACGACGACGCGCGACTTCGCCGCGTTCACGCCCACCCGCCTGTTCTACGATCCGGGCTTTTCCGTCATCGACGCGACGTTCCTGCGCACGCACCGCGGCGACTGGCTGCTCGTGAAGGACGAGACCCGCCACCCGCCCCGCAAATACCTGCAGCTGGCGCGCGCCGCCGGCCTGCAGGGGCCGTTCGAACCGCTGGGCGCGCCGATCTCGCCCGCCGGCCTGTGGACCGAGGGCCCGACGGCGCTGCAGGTGGGCGACGACGTCATCGTGTACTACGACGCCTACACGACGAAGCACTACGGCGCGCTGCGCTCGCGCGACCTCGTGCACTGGGAAGACGTGACCGCGCAGATGCGCTTCCCCGACGAAAGCACGGCGCGGCGCATGCGCCACGGGACGGCGCTGCAGGTGCCGGCGGATGTACTTGCCGCGCTGCGCCGGCCATGACGCCGCCCGGCGTCCCGTCCTACAGTCTCGATTGAGGGGAGGCAACGGTGCGCGGGAACCGTAGACAATAGAGTAATCTCGGTCGCTCCAGTGTCGTGATCCCGGAGGCGGACCGTGTCCCTTGACTCAGCAAAACCCGATCAGGAAAAACAGGAGCTCGTGCGGGTTCCCGTGGTCCATGAGGAGGCGTGGGTCGAGAAACGGATCGTCGAGACTGGTCGCGGCGTACGTATCCACAAGACTGTCGCCGAAACCCCTTGCCGGATCGACGAACGCCTGCTGCGCGACGACGTCGAGGTCCACCATGTGCCGGTGGACCGCATCGTCCCGCTCGACCAGGCGCCCGCGACCCGCTACGAAGGGGATACGCTCGTGGTACCGATTCTCGAGGAAGTGCTGGTCGTCGAACGGCGGCTGCGCATCAAGGAAGAGCTCCACATCACGCGCACCCGCCGCGAAGAACACCACGTCGACACGGTCATGCTCAAGTCCGAGCAGGTCAGCGTCGAGCGCTTCGACGAGCACGGCGACACCTCACCCACGTGACAATCACCGGAGGACGCATCATGCAACATACTCTCGTAGCGGTGTTCGACAACCGCAGCGATGCCCAGAACGCGATGGACGAACTGCTGGCATCGGGCTTCACCCGCGACAACGTCTATGTCTCCAGCGCCGACCTGTCCGGCACCACGACGACGGCCGGCGCGACGCTCGGCGCGACCCACGAGGAAGGCGTGGGCGCCTCGATCAAGCACTTCTTCGAAAACCTGTTCGGCTCGGACCACGACGAACATGCGACCCGCTATTCCACCGCAGTCGCGGGCGGCCAGCATGTGCTGACCCTGACCACGTCGTCGGAACCGGAGGTGGAACGCGCCGCGGACGTGATCGAACGCTTCGGCCCGATCGACATCGACGAGCGCCACGACCTGGCGGGCAACGCCGCATCGCTGGGCACGAGCGCCTACCAGCCGCAGACGTCGCCGTCGCTGGCCGCCGGTTCGATGCAGTCGGGCACGCAGGGCGGCAACCTGTCCGGCAGCCTGTCCGACTCGACCTCGCGTTCCGACTCGCTGCAGCGCGAGACGGCCGTCGACCGGACCACCGGCAAGGCCGCGATCCCGGTCGTGCAGGAAGAAGTCCGGGTCGGCAAGCGCCAGGTCGAACGGGGCGGCGTGCGCGTGTTCTCGCGCCTGGTCGAGACGCCCGTGAACGAGACGGTGTCGCTGCGCGAGGAACACGTCAGCGTGGAACGCCGTCCGGTCGACCAGCCGCTCGACCCGGCCGACGTCGCCGCGCTCAAGGACCAGACGATCGAACTGCGCGAAACGGCCGAGGAAGCCATCGTGCAGAAATCCGCGCGCGTGGTCGAGGAAGTCGTCGTCGGCAAGGAAGTCAGCCAGCGCCAGCAAAACATCAAGGACACGGTGCGCCACACGGAAGTCGAGGTGCAGCCGCTGCAGGGCAGCGCGCCCGACGACGACACTTATTACCGCAATGACTGGCAGACGAATTACGCCAGCCTGGGCGGCACCTACGACGACTATGCGCCGGCCTACCGCTACGGCAACGAGATGCGGCGCGACGCCCGCTACCAGGGCCGCAACTGGGACGACGTGGAATCCGACCTGCGCAGCGACTGGGATACCCGCTACGGCGGCAGCGGCTCGTCCACGTGGGAACGCATGAAGGCGGCCGTGCGCTCGGGCTGGAACCGCATGACGTCGTAAGCGTCAAGGGCGCGGCGCGGCATGCCGCGCGTCACGCCAGGACGGCCAGCTCGGGAATCAGGGAACGGTGCGCGGCGATGCCCGCCAGCGCGCCGTCCGCCACCGCGAGCGCCACGTTGCCGGCGGGCCGGGCCAGGTCGCCGCAGCAGAACACGCCCGGCACGCTGCTCGCTTTCTGCGCATCGGTCGCGACGTAAGGCCCCAGCGGTCCGGTTTCCAGCGCGCAGCCCAGCTGCCCGGCCAGCGGGCTGGCGATGTGCGTGCGGGTCGCGACGAACAGTCCCGCCAGCGGCAGCCGGCGTCCGTCCTGCAGCACCACGTCGGCCCGGCCTTCGATGCGCGCGACCGGCGTGCGCTCCACGGCCACGCCGCGCCGGGCCAATGCCGCCAGTTGATCCTGCCGCGGTTCGAACGCGCCGTTCAGCAGCAGGGTGACCTGGCCCCAGTCGGGCAGCATCAGCGCCTGGTGCAGCGACGCTTCGCCGGCCGCGAGTACGCCGATGGCGCCTTCATCCAGTTCGTAGCCATGGCAGTACGGACAGTGGAACACGCTCGTGCCCCAGCGTTCCTCCAGGCCGTCCACGGCCGGCAACGTGTCGGCGACGCCGGTGGCGAGGATCAGCCGGCGCCCCCGCACGGTGCCCCCATCGGGCAGCGCGACGTCGAAACCGTCACCGTCGATGCGCGCCGCCACCGCCGTCTCGTTCGCCCACGCGACGTTCGGGTAGGCGCGCAACTGGGCGCGGCCCTGCGCGGCGATGGCCGCCGCTTCCGCGCCATCCTGCGTGAGGAAGCCGTGCGAGCGGTCCGCGTGGCGGTTGCGGCGCCGGCCGGCGTCGATGACGAGCACGCGCCGGCGCGCCCGCGCAAGCTGCATGGCCGCCGACAGGCCGGCGTAGCTGCCGCCCACGACGATCACGTCGAATGCGGACTCATTCTGATGGGTGTGCATGATGTACTCCTCCTTCGGGATACTGCGCGTTGAAGCGCTCGGACAGTTCCGCCAGCGTGACCTGCGCGAAGCGCGCGAGCAGCAGCGCCTCGGCTTCGGCGAGCGCGTCGCCGAGCGACTGGTTGACGACCTTTTCCACGAGACAGCCGGGCTGCTCGACGCGGTTGCCGATCGCGAACACGGTCGGCGACCCCACCGCTTCGTACACGTCGCGCAAGGTCACGCGCCGCAGGTCGGCGGTGACGGCCCAGCCGCCGCCATGTCCCTTCTCCGACGCGACGTAGCCGCGCTCGCGCAGCCCCGCCAGCGTGCGGCGCACGAGCACGGGATTCGTGTGCAGGAAGCCCGCCAGCTCTTCCGACGTCAGCGGACGGTCGCTGTGGGCCATGTGCAGCAACAGGTGCAGGATCGAGGAAAGTTTGCTGTCGGTTCTCATGTAACTTATGATAGTACAAAACTGGCCGGCGTGCACTACGGCGTGCACGCTACAATGCCGCATGTCTTCGAACTCCCCTTCTTTCGACGCCATCGTGGCCGGGACCGGCCCCGGCGGCGCCAGCGTCGCGCGCGAGCTCGCGCGGGCCGGCGCCCGCGTGCTGATGGTGGAAACCGGCGGCGCCGCGCCGCTCGCGGGCACGCTGGCGCAGATGGCCGGCATGGCCGCCGTGCCCGGCAAGGGCGCGTTCCTGCACCGCGACCTGTCGCTGCTCGTGCGTGCGCTGACGACCGGCGGCACGTCGACCATCAATTTCGCCACCGCCGCGCCGCCGCCCGCCGCCATGTTCGCCAGGCACGGCATCGACCTGGCCCCGGCGCTGGCCGCCTGGCGCGCGGAACTGCCGATGGCGCCGCTGCCGGACGATCTCGTGGGGCCGATGGCCGCGCGCATCGCCGCGGGCGCCCGCGCGCAAGGACTCGCGTGGCGCAAGCTGGACAAGATGATCCGCCCGGCCGCGTGCCGCACCGGATGCTGGCGCTGCGTCTACGGGTGCCCGTTCGGGGCGAAGTGGTCGGCCCGCGAGCTGGTCGACGACGCCTGCAGGCACGTCGCGCGACTGGTCACCGATGCGCACGTCACGCGCGTGCTGGTGGAAGATGGCCGCGCCGTGGGCGTCGAAGCGAAAGTCGGCGGGCGGATGGAGACCTTCCGCGCCGGCCTCGTCGTGCTGGCCGCGGGCGGCATCGGCAGCCCGCGCATCCTGCGTACCTCAGGCCTGCTGGCAGGGCCCGTGCCGTTCTTCAGCGACCCCGTCGTGGCCGTGATGGGCACGGTGGACGGCATCGAAGGCGGCGGCGCCGAGGTGCCGATGGCGGCCGGGCATTACGATCCGGAGGCCGGCATCAGCCTGGCCGACCTCACGCTGCCCCGCCCCATGTACCAGGCGTTCGCGGCGCAGGCGGGCCGGGTCGACCGGTTGTTGGCACACGACCGCACGCTGACGATCATGGTCAAGATCCGCGACGAGATCAAGGGCAACGTCGGCCCGCGCTGGGTCGACAAGACGCTGGCGCCGGGCGACCGGCGCCGCTTCGATGCCGGGATCGCGCAGGCGCGCGCCATCCTGGAAGCCGCCGGCGCGCGGCACATCTTCGCCAGCCACCACTTCGCCGCGCATCCAGGCGGCACGGTGCGCATCGGACAGGCGCTGGACGCGGACCTCGCGACGGCGACGCCCGGCCTGTACGTGTGCGATGCGTCCGTCATCCCCGAACCGTGGGGCCTGCCGCCCACCCTCACCCTGCTGTGCCTGGGCTGGCGGCTGGGCCGTCACCTGGCGCGGGTCAGCGCTTCACGGGCAGCGTCGCCGTCAGCTTGATGTCGGCAGACGACTCGCCCACCATCAGCTTCACGGGCACCGGCTCGACCTCGAACCGGCCCGCCTGCGTGTTCCAGTACGCGAGGCGTTGCGCCGCGAGCGGGATGCGCACCGTGCGCGTCTCGCCCGGCTTCACGTTCACGCGCCGGAAGCCGACCAGCGCCTGGCGCGGCCGCTCGACCTGAGACTTCGGCCACGCGGCGTACAGCTCGACGACGCTGTCGCCCGCCACCTTGCCCGTGTTGGTCACGTCCACGTCGACGTCGACCGTGCCGTCGGCCGCCAGCGCGGGCGCGCTCGTGCGCAGCTTCCCATACTTGAAGGTCGTATAGGACAGCCCGTGCCCGAACGGGAACAGCGGCTGGCCCTTGAAGTACATATAGGTGCGGCCGTGGCGGATGTCGTAGTCCATCATCGGCGGCAGCTGCGATTCCGCCGCCGGCCACGTCGCCACGAGCTTGCCGCCGGGGTTGTAGTCGCCGAACAGCACCTGCGCGAGCGCCGTGCCCTGGTCCTGCGACGCATGCGCCATCTGCACGATCGCGGGCACGTGCTCCTTCGCCCAGCCGATCGTGTACGGGAAGCTCGACACGAGCACCATCACCGTGCGCGGATTCGCCGCCAGCACCTGTTTTACCAGGCCTTCCTGCGCGAGCGCCAGGGTCTCGCGGTCGCGCCCCTCGCGGCCGTCGCCCGGGTCGGCGCAGGGCTTCGTGCCGGCGTCGGTCCACTCGTGCGCCATGTTCGGACCGCAGGTCGGGTCGTTGCCGACGACGACGATGGCCACGTCCGCGTCGCGCGCCGCCTTCACGGCCGCGCCCTTCGCATTGTCCGGCGCGTAGTCGACCTTCACGCCCGGCCCGACGGCCGCCTTGATGCCGGCCAGCGCCGTCACCGTGTACGGCGCGGTACCGCCATACCAGTCCCAGTGCACGCTGTCCGCATGCGGCCCGATCACGGCGATGCGCTTGACGCGCGACTTCGCGAGCGGCAGCGCGCGGCCGTCGTTCTTCATCAGGACGATGGATTCCAGCGCCATCTTCAACGACACCGCCTTGTGCGCCGCGCTGTCCCACGGCGCCGGCCCGTCCTTGATCGCGGCATACGGATTGCCGGCCGGCGGGTCGATCAGGCCCAGTTTGATCGTGGTGCGGAACTTGCGCGCGAGCGCCTCGTCGAGATCGGCCACCGTGATGGTGCCCTCCTTCAGCGCGGCGCGCAGCTCGTCCTGGTATTTGTCGAGGTACTGGTTGATGCCGGCCTTCAGGCCCGCGACGGCCGCCGCCTTCTGGTCCGGATACCGTTTATACAGTTTCACCAGGTTGCCGATGGCGCCGCCGTCGCTCGAGATCACGTCCGCGTTCCACTTCCCGATCACGAGGCTGCGCAGCACCGGGTGCACGCCCATCGGCGTCCCGTTCCACGCGTTGTACGACGCCATCAGGGCGCGCGCGCCGCCGTCCTCGAACGCCATGCGGAACGGCGCCGCATAGTATTCGTGGAACTGGCGGTCGTCGAAATCGGACGTCGAGTTGCCGCGGCCGTTCTCGTTGCTGTTGGCGAGGAAGTGCTTGAGGAGCGCCGCGCCGCGCCAGTATGTCGGGTCGTCTCCCTGGATGCCGCGCGTGAACGCCGTCGCCATCGTCCCGACGAGGAATGCGTCCTCGCCATAGACTTCCTCGCTGCGGCCCCAGCGCGGGTCGCGCGCGAGATCGGCCTGCGGGCCCCATTGCATCAGCATCGGGTGCCTGTACTTGCCGCTTTGCGTGATGTAGCGGGCTTCCGTCGACTGCACGGCGCCGGCCTGGCGCACGAGCTCCGGGTCCCAGCTCGCGCCCATGCCGGGCGGCTGCGGGAATTGCGTCGTCGGGATGGGCTCGCGCTGGCGCTTCGATTCGCCGCGCTGCACGAGGCCGTGGATGCCTTCCGTGCTGCCGAAGCTGGGGATGCCGAGGCGCGCGACGCCGGAATCGGTCGACAGTGCGGCGATCTTTTCGTCGGGCGTCATCAGCGCCAGGATGTTGGCGATGCGTTGTTGCGGGGCCAGGTTCGGGTCCTGGAACGGGTAGGTCGCCGCGTGGGCGGTCCCGGCGCACAGTGCGGCGGCGAGGGCCGCGGCGCGGAGGATGTTCGTCTGCATGCTGTCTCCTTGTGTAAACGTTTTTTGTTAGCGCGAACATCCAAATCATACCCCGGATTGAAACCGTTTTCACAACACCGGGCCGCAAGTTCGTGTCCGGCGCTAAAAGTTTCTTGCGCGCCGTAAAGACATCAGTACAATCGATGTGCATACAAACAGGAGACAGCATGACTTATGAACGCATCGTGGTCCTCGGCGGCGGCACGGCCGGCTGGATGGCCGCGACGGCCCTCGCGACGGGCCTGAAGGGCACGACGGTGGAACTGGTGGAATCGGAGGACATCGGCACGGTCGGCGTCGGCGAGGCGACGTTCCCTTCGATCCGCAACTACCACCAGATCCTCGGCATCCCCGAAGCGGACTTCCTGCGCGCGACGAACGGCACGTACAAGCTGGGCATCCGGTTCCGCGACTGGCGCGTGAAGGGCGAGGACTATTACCACACGTTCGGCGACTTCGGCATGCTGAACGGCCCCGAGTCGCTGTGGGGCCAGTACCGCCGGCACCCGCGCGCCAACCTGCCCACGTTCGGCGAGCAATGCCTGCCGACCGTGATGGCGATGAACGACCGCTTCTGCGCGCCCGGCAAGGACGCCGCGAATTTCAACTACGCTTACCACTTCGACGCGAACCTGTACGCCCGCTTCCTGCGCGACATCGCGCTGAAGCGCGGCGTGCGCCGCACCGAGGGCAAGGTCGTCGACGTGGCGCGCCGGCCGGACGGCGGCATCGCGTCGCTGAAGCTGGACGACGACCGCGTCGTCAAGGGCGACCTGTTCATCGACTGTTCCGGGTTCGCCTCGCTGCTGCTGGGCCGCACGCTGGGCGAACCGTTCGTCGACTTTTCGCACTGGCTGCCCGTCGACCGGGCATGGGCCGTGCCGTCCGCCCCCGTGGGCGACACCCTGACGCCGTACACGCGCGCGACGGCGCTGGACGCCGGCTGGGCATGGCGCATTCCCCTGCAGGACCGCACGGGCAACGGCCACGTGTTTTCGACCCGCTTCATCGACAAAGAAAAGGCCCGCGACCAGCTGCTGCAGCAGCTCGACGGCGAAGCGCTGGCGGAGCCGCGCCTGCTGCGCTTCACGACGGGGCACCGCGCGAAATTCTGGTCGCACAACGTCGTCGGCATCGGCCTCGCGACGGGCTTCCTGGAACCGCTCGAATCGACCAGCATCTACCTGGTGCAAGTGGGCGTCGGCCGTTTGATGACCCTCCTTCAGCGGGGCGGCCCCGTCGCGCTCGAGCTCGTCGACACGTACAACACGGGCCTCACGCGCCAGTTCGAACGCATCCGCGACTTCATCCTGATGCACTACTGCCTGACCGCGCGCCGCGACACCCCGTTCTGGCAAGCCATGGCGGCCGCGGAGCTGCCCGAGACGCTGGCCTACAAGCTGCACGCATGGCGCGAAACGGGCGTGCTGCACCAGTACGACGAGGAAGGCTTCGACGGCCACAGCTGGCTCGCGATCCACGCGGGCATGCAGAACTGGCCGGCGCGCAGCGATCCGACCCTCAAGCTGATTCCCGAGGAACAGTCGCTCGACTGGGTGCGCGAGCGCGCGAGCCAGCTTGCGACCGCCGTCGCGACGGTGCCGACGCATCGGGAGTATCTGGCAAAAATCCTGGGTCGCTAACGTGTAAATGTCGTTCCCGCCATGCTGGACCACGGAATCCGGTACATTCGACGGACCGACTTCGCGAACTCGGTATGGGTTCCCGCGTTCGCGGGAACGACGGTCAGGCTGCAGCCAGCTTCTCCATCCACGCACACAACATATCCGCCAGCCCATCCGCGTACGCCACGATCTCCCCCTCCGTCCGCGGTCGCTCCGAAAACTGCTTGCCGACCGCCGACAGCGTATCGGTGAGCAGGTCCGCCGCCAGCGCCCGCGGGGCGTCCGGCGCCCCCGGCAGCGCCTCCGCCAGGTACGTCCGCACGGCCTCTTCCCCCGACTGCCGCACGGCGCGCGCCTCGGGCGCATCGCGGTACAGCGGCGCCGCGTCGTTCAGCGCCACGCGCATCGCCGCCTCCTCGCATTCCGACCGCACGAACGCGTGCACCAGTAACCGCAACCGGTCCAGCGGCGGCCGCGCCGTATCCGCGAGGATGGCGGACAGCATGGCCGTCGTGCGGCGCCATTCGTCGCTCTGCAGGCGGAACAGGATCGCGGCCTTGTTCGGGAAGTACTGGTACAGCGACCCGACGCTGACGCCCGCCTTTTCCGCCACGCGCGACGTCGTGAAGCGCTGCGCCCCCTCCGCCGCCAGAACCTGAACAGCCGCCTCCAGCACGGCGGCCACGAGCTCATTGGAGCGGGCCTGTTTCGGTGCCTTGCGAGAGGCGATCTGGGGGCGGCGGCGTTCGGTCATCGGGGGCGTTGGGAATGCGAATGGAAAACCTGAAGGATTCTTCGCATAATAACCGGACCCATTCACCACCACAAGGAACCACGATGACCACCCTCGCCACCGATCCCGTCGCCCCGCTGCTCGCGCGCCTGTTTGCCGAGGCCGATGCCGAATCGCCGCTGGCCGCCTGCCGCGACCTGGCGGAAGCGGAACTGCAGCGCCTCATGCGCAGCAAGACGGATTACCGCGACCTGTACGGCCGCCTGAAGGACCTCGCCCTGCCCGTCTCGCGCGGCACCGGCGTCCTGCTCTACATGCTGGCCCGCTCGAGCCGGGCCCGGACGATCGTCGAATTCGGCACGTCGTTCGGCATCTCGACCATCCACCTGGCCGCCGCGCTGCGCGACAATGGCGGCGGGCGGCTGGTCACGAGCGAATTCGAGCCGGCGAAAGTCGCGCGGGCGCGCGCCAACCTGGCTGCCGCGGGCCTGCTCGATCTCGTCGAGATCCGCACGGGCGATGCGCTGCACACGCTCGCCGGCGGCCTGCCGGACGCGATCGACCTCGTGCTGCTGGACGGCGCCAAGGCCTTGTATCCCGACGTCCTCGCGCTGCTGGAACCGCGTCTGCGCCCGGGCGCGGCGATCGTCGCGGACAATGCCGACCACAGCCCGGACTACCTCGCCCGCGTGCGCGCGCCGGCGTCCGGTTACCTGTCGATGCCGTTCGCCGACGACGTCGAACTCTCCGTATGGACCGCCCGCTGACGCGGTCGCGCCGAATACAATACGCCGAGGCGTATAGTGCCTATGCATAGGATGCATGGTTCGCCGCGCGCCTTCGGCTCTAAGCTTCTCTACTCATAACGATGAGACAACCCGGTGCCGCGTCCAAGCAACGCGCGCCGGGGCCGATAACATAGAGGAGCAGCAGCCATGTCACAGCCTCAACTCCAGCGCGTCGAGCGCGCGGAGACTTTCACGTCCCCACCTGCCGCCAGCGGCAAAATCGACCGGTACTTCCAGATCTCGGCGCGCGGCAGCACGCAGCGGACGGAGGTGGTGGCCGGCGTCACCACCTTCCTCGCGATGGTGTATTCCGTGTTCGTCGTGCCGGGCATGCTGGGCCAGGCCGGCTTCGACGTCAGCGCGGTGTACGTGGCCGTGTGCCTGACCGCGGCCTTCGGTTCGTTGTTGATGGGATTCTGGGCGCGGCTGCCGATCGCCGTCGGCTGCGCGATCTCGCTGACCGCCTTCACCGCGTTCGGCCTCGTGCTGGGCAAGGGCCTGACGCCGGCGATCGCGCTGGGCGCCGTGTTCCTGATGGGCGTGATTTTCACGGCGATCTCCATCACCGGCGTACGCTCGTGGATCCTGCAGAACCTGCCGTCCGGCGTCGCGCACGGCACGGGCGTCGGCATCGGCCTGTTCCTGCTGATGATCGCGTCCAGCGAAGTCGGACTCGTCGTCAAGAACGCGGGCGCCGGCCTGCCCGTCGCGCTGGGCCAGATCACGTCGTTCCCGGTCCTGATGAGCATCCTGGGCCTGGCCGCGATCTTCGGCCTGGAACAGCGCAAGGTCCCGGGCGGGATCCTGCTCGTCGTGATCGCGATTTCCGCCCTCGGCCTGGCCTTCGATCCGAAAGTGCACTTCACAGGCATCTTCTCGTGGCCGCAACTGAGCAGCCCGGGCCACGCTTCGCTGATCGGCGCGATGGACGTCAAGGGCGCGCTCAGCATGGCCGTGCTGCCCAGCGTGCTGGCCCTCGTGATGACCGCCGTGTTCGACGCCACCGGCACCATCCGCGCCGTCGCCGGCCAGGCCGGCCAGGTCGATGCGCGCGGCTACATCCACAACGGCGGCAAGGCCCTGACGGCCGATTCGGTCAGCTCCCTGTTCTCGAGCCTCGTGGGCGGCGCACCGGCGGCGGCCTACATCGAATCGGGCGTCGGCACCGCGGCCGGCGCGCGCACCGGCCTCACCGCCGTCGTCGTCGGCCTGCTGTTCCTCGGCCTGATCTTCTTCTCGCCGCTGGCCGGCCTGGTGCCCTCGTATGCCACCGCACCGGCGCTGATGTACGTCGGCCTGCTGATGCTGAGCAGCGTGGCGCACATGAACATGGACGACAAGCTCGATGCGCTGGCCGGCCTCGTATGCGCCGTGTTCATCCTCCTCTCATGCAACATCGTCACCGGCATCATGCTGGGCTTCTGCACCCTCGTGATCGGCCGCGTGCTGGCCGGCGAATGGCGCAAGCTGAACTTCGGCACCGTCAGCATCGCCCTCGCGCTGGCCGTGTTCTACGCGGGCGGCTGGGCCATCTGACTCTCCCTCTCCCGGCGGCCGTTCGTCCCCATCCGCGGGATCCGGACGGTCGCCGCGCGGTCAACCGCGGCAGGCCTTCCACCGTTCTCTCCCTGTGATCCTCGATGCGCCCGAATCCGGCCCAGCCGTATCGTACGCCGCAACTTTACGAGATTGTGTAACCTAAGTGACAACTTCTTACTAGGAGAACATCATGAAAGCCACCACCATTTCGAGCATCATGCTTGCTGTCGCCGTGCTGGTCACGGGTTGCCACAAGGCCGAGGACAAGAACGGCATGGGCCCGGCCCAGGAAGCCGGCAAGGCCATCGACGACGCGGGCGCCAAGGCCGCTGCCGAGTCGAAGGAAGCCGCCGCCAACGCCAACGCCGCCGCCCAACAGGCCGGCGAGAATGCGAAGGAAGCCGCCCACGAGGCCAACCAGAACGTCAAGGAAGCGGCCGACCGCGCCGGCGACAAGATGCAGCAGGCCGGCGCCGAAGTGCGCCAGGAATCGCATGAAGCCGCGCAGAACGTGAAGGAAGGCGCGAAGGACGCGACGGCCGCCACGGGCCGCGGCCTGGAACGCGCCGGCGAGAAGCTGCAGCAGGCCGGCAAGTAACGCATTGAACCGGGGTCCGTTCGCGAAGACAGGTATACTTGCTGGATGCGTATCCAGCTCTTCTCCGACCTTCACCTAGAACGCGACCCCGGGTTCCAGCCGACCATCTTCGCCGACACGGACGTCGTCGTCCTCGCCGGCGACATCGGCTCGTACCAGGCCCGCTCGCGCCTGGACACCGACGACTTCGGCCTCGGCCGTTTCGCCCCGGCCACGACGGGCGCCGCGGCGCGCGTCCTGTACGTCCCCGGCAACCACGAATTCGACGGCCTCGATTTCGCCGCCACGCACGCGCGCCTGCGCGCGACCTGCGCCGCGCTGGACATCACGTGGCTCGACCGCGAGATCGTCGCCCTCGGCGACGTCCGCTTCATCGGCACGACCCTGTGGGCCGACTTCGACGCCCTGGCAGGCTCCGAAACCGACATCGGGCGCCAGCTCAAGCAGCGCGACAAAGCGTTCCGCGCCGCGAACTACTACCTGTCCGGGAACACGACGCTCGTGGATGGCGTGCCGCTGCTGGCGGAAGGCCAGCGGGAACTGTCATTCGCCTGCCAGGCCTGGCTGCGCGACGCACTGGCGACACCGTTCGACGGCACCACGATCGCGGTCACCCACTATGCCCCGACCCTGCGCAGCGCCGACCCGCGCTACGGCATCAAGCCCGGCACGGCGGGGTTCTGCAATGCGCTGGACGACCTGCTGCCGTTCGCGGACGTGTGGATGCACGGCCACCTGCATTGCGCGAACGACTATGTGGTCGAAGGCACGGGCTGGCGCTGCCGCGTGGTCGCGAATCCGCTCGGGTATGCGAACAAGGGCGAGCAGGCGGCGTTCCGCGAAGATCTCGTGATCGAGGTCTGATCAGCGCACACCCTGGTACATCAACCCGCTGTCGTTCAGCCCGAACCTGAACTTGCGGTTCATGGCGATGATCTCGGCGCCCGCCAGCAACGTGGGCCCGTACCCGTGCGCCGCCTTCACGCTCGTCGGCCGGTACGCATAGAACGCGGGATCGAACGCCATGCCCGTGCCCACGCAAATGCCTTCTACCTGCCCGTTCGGCTGCACCTTGCTCGCGACCGCGTTCCACGCGAGGTTCGCCATCGGCCCATAGGCCTGCGCGTCGACATAGCCCCGGTTCACGGCGCGCGCGATGGCGTACGCGTAGATCGCGGTGGCGGACGTTTCCTGGTACGTGTCGTTGCGGTCGATGAGCTGGTGCCAGAAGCCGTCCTTCGTCTGGTAGCCGGCGAGTCCCTTGACGTGCGCGCGCAGCTGGTCCAATACCGCCTTGTAGTCCTTGTGCGTCTTCGGCAGCACTTCCAGCACCTCGACCATCGCCATCACGGCCCAGCCGTTCGCGCGCGCCCAGTGCATCTCCGGGTGGTCGCGCAAGCCTTCGACATAGCCGTGCATGTAGATGCCGAGGTTCTTGTTGAACATGCGCTTCGAGAACTGCAGCACCTGGCGCGCCGCGTCGTCGTAGTAACGCGCATCGCCCGTCGCCTTGCCGAGGTACGCGATGGTGGGCACGCCCATGAACATGTCGTCCAGCCACAGCGTATCGGGCAGCGGGCGCATTTTCACGCCGCCGCGGCCGTCCGGACCGCCGCGCGCCAGGGTGCCGTCCTTCAGCCGGTATTCCTTCTTCGTGACGAAGTCGCCGCAGATCGGGATCATCTGCGAATAGTCCACCGGCGACCCCTCGAGCTTCGCCTTCAGGAAGCTCTGGCACAACGCACCGGCGTCGTCCAGCGCGTGCGGATTCAGGAAGCTCTTGATGGGCGCGGCGGCATGCTCGCGGTCGGCCAGCACGAGCGGCAGATACGTCTTCGTCAGCCGGGACAGCAGTTCGTGGCGCTTGAGCGCGTAGTCGGTGTAGCGGCGGTCGCCCGTCGCGGCACCGGCGGCCAGCATGCCCGAGTAGGTGACGCCCCATTCATAGCTCGTCAGGCGGAAGTCGCCCGGCTTCAGCACGGCGTTCGCGTTCGGCGTGGACAGGTCCGTGATGGGCGCGCCGGTGCGCTGGTCGATCACCTCGGCCGGCGTGACCTTGTCCAGGTAGTCGAACACGCGGTCCAGCACGGCCTTGACCTCGGCCGCATCCATCGCGCGGTAAGGCGTCGGGTAATGCACGTCCAGCGCGTGCAGCATGGCGTCGGCCGCTGCCGGCCCCTTTTCCTGCGGGGCCGGCGCCTGTTGGGCCGACGCGTGCAGCGCGCAGGCGGCCAGCACCCCCGCCACGCAGGGCTTCAAACGGTTCTTCAAGCATGTCTCCTGTCAGTCGAGTCGTTGTATTTTCAGGTCGTCCACCGCCTGGCGCGACCACGTCGTGCGCAGCCCGAACCAGCCGGACGTCAATGGATGCGGGTCGCGATACGTGAACCACGTATTGCCGTCCACGCGCACGCGCGTGCAGCCCTCGTACACCGCGATCTCGATGCGGTAGTCGTGGTCCGGTTCCAGCAAATGCGCGCCGTCGGTGTACTCGGCGACCAGTTCGCGCCGGCCCCCGCCATAGCGGCGCAGGCGCGTCGTCGTGTTGTGGTTGCCGCCGATGCCCACGTAGTACAGCGACAGGTCGTCGTAGTCCTCGAACTTGCCGCTGCGCCTAAAGGGGTCGGCGCGCCGCGGATCGCGCGCCATCCAGAACACGTTCAGGTCGGACAGGCGGTCGTTCTTCCCGCCGTCGACGAGCACGCGGCGCGTAAAGCTGATCAGGACATTGCCGTACAGCGGACGATCCAGCCACACGGTGGCGCCGCCGTCGACGTCCATCACGAGCCGCCCGTCCCGGTTCTCGACGGCGTTGCCCGGCGTGCGCGCATACTCGGCCACCCAGCCTGCCAGCGGCTTGCGGAAATCGTCCTGGAACAGCACCGCGCCGGGCCGGCCCCATGCGGTGCAGTCGTCGGCATGCGCGGCGCCGCACAGCGCCATCCACAAGATCAGTGCGGACCTCATTGGGCGGCCAGCGCGCGGTCGGCGAAATATGCGCCCAGCGGATTGCCCGGCAGCGCCTTCAGGCCGGCCACGACGCGCTCCGCGTTGAACTCGGCGCCCGCCGCATTCGTGTGCGTGCGCGCGTCGGCGAACAGCGTGTCCACCTTGGCCGCGCCGATCCGCCTGTAGCCGTCGGCCACGAGCAGCGTGAGGTCCATGAACAGCGCGCCGTCGGCCTCGGCGACCTCGCGGTCCCAGTCGGCGAACGTCGCGAAGTCGCGGCCTTCCTGCCACCGGTCGCGGTGGGGCACGGGGGACACGAGGACCACGGTGGCGCCCTTCGCCTTCGCATCCGCCACGTAGCGCGCCATGTACCAGCCAAAGCTGTGCACCTGCTCCTTCGTGCCGTCCGGACGCGTGTCCTCGACGGTCTCCGCACCGGTGCCCGGCGCCGACGCGCGGTTCTTCATCGCCGGGTCGCCGATGCGGCCGCCGTCGTTGTGGCCGAACTGGATCAGCACGACGTCGCCGCGCTTCAACTCGTCGCGCACCTTGTCCCAGCGTCCTTCCGTGAAGTAGGTGCGGCTGCTGCGGCCGCCGATCGCCGCGTTCACCACGTTGATCCTGCGGGCATCGAAGTACGGGGCGATGCGCTCGCCCCAGCCGATGGCGCCGTTCACGCCGCCGCTCTTCACCGTCGAATCGCCGACGAGGTACAACGTGGGCAGGCTGGCGTCGCGCGGTGCCTCGGCGCGCACCGAGCGCGCGTCGACGACGGGACGGTCGTCCTCGCGCACGGGCGGCAGCGGATTCACGGGCGCCCGGGGCTTCAGCCACGCGGCGATGCGCGGATCGCCCAATGCCTTCATGCCCTCCACCGCGACTTGCGCATTCAGGACGGCGCCGGCCCAGTTGGTGTGCGTGTGCTCGTCCGGCGTCGTCTGCGGGAACAGCTGGACGACGGCGTCCTGGCCCAGCGCGTCGTAGCGGCGCGCGATGCCCTCGTTCAGGTCGATGAAGCCGACATGCTCCGCCTGCGCCACCGCCGCGGCCCAGCCGCCGTACGTGTCGCGGTCGCGCTTCGCGTGGCCGGCCGCATCCCACTGCTTGTGCGGGATCGGCGAGCAGATGACCGGCGTGGCGCCCTTCGCGCGGATGTCGGCCACAAATTTGCGCAGGTACCAGCCGTAGGTGTGCACGGTCTCGTGCCTGTGCGTGAGGAGGTTGTCGATCTCCTCCGTCTCGTCGCCGATGCCGCGGATCGTGCCGCGTGCACGGCTCGTGTCGTTGACGGCGCCGGCGTCGTTGTGACCGAACTGCATGACGACGATGTCGCCCCGCCTGACGAAGGCCAGCGTGCGCTCCCAGTGGCCGCTTGTGATGTAGGTGCGGCTCGAGAGTCCGCCGACGGCGCGGTTGACGACGTTCACCTTGGCCGGATCGAACCAGGCGGCGACCGGATTGCCCCATCCCCACTGGCCCGCCGCGCCCTTGCCCTGGCCGTCGTCGCGGCCATTGCGGACCGTCGAATCGCCGATCAGGATCAGCGACGGCAGCGCTGGATTCGCGGGCTCCGGCAGCGTGACCTGGGCGCGGGCCGGGTCGGTATTGACGGCGGCGGGCAGCGGTTGGGCGTGGACGCTCGCGATGGCGAGGAGGATGAGCACGGCGTGGAGCAGTCGGCGCAGGGCAGGATGCAGCGGCATGGCAGGAATCCGTTCGTTGTTCTGTTCTGCGTTGCATTCTATGCTCGCGCCGTCCGCCGTCAAAACGGGTGCGACTAAAGAATCAGGAAAATGATCGGTTGTGCGCAGCCGCCGCTGCAACAATGATCGGATTCCAACAACAAGGAGACCGTCCATGCGCCCATACGCCGTATTCACGTTGTGCTGCGCCCTGCTTGCATCCGTCGATGCTTGCGCGGCCATCGGCCAGCGCTTCCCGTCCGAACGGAAGGAAGTCGTCGATCCCGTCACCGGCACCCGCCTGACCTTTCTCACGAGCCGCCCGCATGGCGATTCGAAGATCTACCAGACGCACCCGCAGTGGACGGCGGACGGCCAGTGGCTGATCTTCCGTTCTCGCCTGGCCGGCAACGAGGCGATGGCGGTCAATGAAAAGACCGGCGACATCGTGCAGGTCACGGAAGGCGGCTACGAGGGCATGCTGAACGCGGCCCGCAAATCGATGAAGCTGTATTTCCTGCGCCGCGCGGGCGATGACCGGCAAGTCGTAGAGGTCGACCTCGCGCGCGTGCTCGCGGACAGCGCGGCCGGCCGCATGGGCGACGCCGCCAGCTACCAGCGCGTGGCCGCGACCCTGCCGGCATCGATGGAAGCCTATGGCGACACGGCGCTGGACGCCGACGAGGAATGGCTGTACGTCCGCGTCGGCCCGCACGAGGCGGCGCGCCACCTGGCGCCGGGCACGAAGCTGGAGCCCGCGTTCGGTCCGCGCAAGATGGGCGCCGGCCCCGCCGGCATCGCGCGCGTGAACGTGCGTACGGGCGAGGTGCGCCACGTCGTGTCGGTGCCGTTCCAGGTGGGCCACATCCAGGCGAATCTGTGGAATCCCGGCGAGATCGTGTTCTGCTGGGAGACGGGCGGCAAGTCGCCGCAGCGCACGTGGACCGTGAAGGCGGATGGCAGCGGCCTGCGCCCGCTGTACCCGGAAGCGCCGTACGAATGGGTGACGCACGAAGCGGTGATCGGCAAGGACGAAGTGGCCCTCGCCATCATGGGCCACCGCGCGATCCCCGGCGCGGCGGCCGCGGTGGACGCGCCGGGCACCGACGTCGGCGGCGCGAATCCCGGCCAGGACGACGGCTGGGGCCGGACGGGCACGCGTGAAAAGCCGAGCGGCCTCGCCATCGTCAACCTGCGCACGCGCCAGATGCAGATCGTCGGCCAGACGCCGTCCGGCAGCGGCTTCTGGCACGTGCACGGGTCCAGCGACGGCCGCTTCGCCGTCGGCGACGATTTCAGCCGCAGCCTGTACCTGATCGACCGCGCCTCGCACGAGATGAAGTTGCTGACGACGGGCCACAAGACGACGGCCGCCGACCACCCTCACCCGACGTTCAGCCCGGACGGCACGCGCATCGAGATCCAGTCCGCGATGCTGTCGGCGGATGGCCGCACGCTGAACATCTGCATCGTGCCGGTGCCGGAAGCATGGCTGAAACGCTGACCGTCCTACAGCCGTTCGACGCGCAGGTTACGCAGCTCGTACGGCGTACCTTCGAGCTGGAAGCCGATGCGGCCGGTCGCCGGCTGCGCGATCGTGACGGCGTTCTGCGCGACGCCGTTGATCGTCACGTCGATGCAGCCGCCGCGCACCAGCACGTCCATGTTGTTCCACTCGCCGGGCGCACGCTCGCTGTCCGCGGCGACGTGCGCCTTGATCGGCGGGTAGGCGCCCGGCGCCGTCGTCAGCGGTTCGTCGAACGTCGCACCCGCCATCGGCAGCAGGTCGCCGACCGCACCGTGCTTGGTCTGCACCTGGATACTGTAGGGCCAGACGCCGTCCTTCGGCCCGGACGCCACGTGCAGCAGCACGCCGCCGTTGCCCGGCTTGCCGGTCCAGCGCCATTCCACGTGCAGGCGATAATCCGTGTACGTGTCGCGCGTGGCGATGAAGCCGGACGGCTTGCCCGCCACCGCGATGACACCGTCGGCGCGCGGCTGCCAGACGGTGTCCAGCGCGGCGGCCGGCGTCGTCACGATATCCAATGCGCCGAGCGGACCATCGACGTGCGCCGGCGTCGACGCACACCCCAGCAAACCCGCGCACAACAGTGCGCTGCCCAACCATCCAAGCTTTACCATGTCAGGACCTCAAATGAATCGTTCGAATGAAACCAGGAGACGCACCATGAAACTCGTCGCCGGCACCCTGCTCGCCGGAGCCGTCGACGCCGCCTTCGCCGCGCCGCAAATTCCCGCCACGGCCACGATCCCGCTGTGGCCCGAGGGCGTGCCGGATGCGAAGCCCGGCCTCGGTCCGGAACACGTCGACGACGGCCGCGTGTCCAACGTGAGCGAGCCGACGTTGACCGTGTACGGCCCCGCCGTCGACCGCCCGAACGGCACCGCCGTCATCATCTGCCCCGGCGGCGGCTACGTGCGGCTGTCCACGGCGCGCGAAGGCGAGCAATACGCGGCTTGGCTCGGCACCCTCGGCATCACGAGCTTCGTACTCAAGTATCGCATGCAGGAGTTCGGCCACCCGGCGCCGCTGCGCGACGTGCTGCGCGCCGTCCGCCTCGTGCGGTCCCAGGCCGCACGGTACCACATCCGCCCGGACCGCATCGGCGTGATGGGCAGCTCCGCGGGGGGCCACCTCGCGGCGAGCGCGGGCACGCTGTACGACCACCCGCTGGGCCGCACGGGCGCGGACCTCGACAAGATCAGCGCCCGGCCCGACTTCCTCGTGCTGATGTACCCGGTGATCACGATGGACGGCCCGGCGGTGCACGCCGGTTCGCGCAAGGCCCTGCTGGGTGCCAACCCGTCCGCGGCCGATGTGCGGCTGATGTCGGTCGAGCAGCAAGTCACGGCCGCCACGCCGCCGACACTCCTGATCCACACGCAGGAAGACCAGACGGTGCCGGTCGAGAACAGCATCCTGTTCTACCAGGCGCTGACGCGGGCGAAGGTGCCGGCCGAGATGTATCTGTTCGAGCACGGGTCGCATGGGATGGGAATGCGGGCGGGGCTCGGAACGGCGTCGGCGTGGCCGAAACGGGCGGAGGAATGGCTCAAGGCGCGCGGCCTGCTCGACCCCGAAGCAAGCCGCAAATGAGCCATCACGGCAGGTGGAAGACCTGCCGCAGCGGCCATTCCTTCGGCCGGTTCCCCGGCTCCACCTCCATCAGCGGCGCCATGGCATCCCACCAGCGCCGCATGACGGGATGCTCGGGCAGCGCGGCGACCGTATGGCCGTCACGCAGCTTCAGCACCGCGAACAGCTGCAACGACGCCTCGTCGAGGAAGATCGAATAATCGTAGATGCCGGACGCGCGCAGCAGGTCCGCCAGTTCCGGCCAGATGTCGTCGTGGCGGCGCTTGTACTCGTCCACGTTCCCCGGCTTGAGGCGCATGATGAAGGCCCTGGTCTCGGTCATCGCGCGCCTCCCTGCGCCATGCGCTTCAGTTCCGCCGCCGCCAGCATGAAGCCGCCGACGCCGTAGTCGTAGCTGGACGAAGGACGGTAGAACGCCGGTTCGGCGCCCGTCTGCTGGATATTGCCGACGCGGCCGTCCGCATACACGTTCTTCAGGATCCCGGTCCAGGCCTTCGCGATCACGGGCCGGTACTTCGCGCCGTCGAGCAGGCCGTGGTTCACGCCATACGCCATGCCGTACACGAACAGGGCGGAGCCCGAGATTTCCGGCAGAGGATATGTCTTCGGATCGAGCAGGCCCGCATGCCACAGGCCATCCGCGCCCTGCAGCGACGCGAGCTTTTCCGACATTTCGCGCAGCTGCTGCACATAGAAGCCGCGCTGCGGATCGTCCGCCGGCACGTAGTCCAGCACGCGCGCCAGGCCGCCCATCACCCAGCCTTCGCCGCGCGACCAGAAGATCTTCCTGCCGTTCGCCTCGCGCTTGTCCTTGTAGCTGGCGTCGCGCGCGTACAAATGCTCGTCCTTGTCGTACAGGAGATCGTACGTGCGCTTCCAGTTCAGGTGCATGTAGTCGAGATATCTACGCTCGCCCGTCGCCTTGAACATCTTGGCCCACACGGGCGGCGCCATGAACAGCGCGTCGCACCACCACCACGGGATGCGCGGATCGTTGGGCTTGAGCGTCGCCAGCGGCAGCAGGTCGTCCATCTCGGCCTTCGTGAGGCGCAGCATGCCCGGGTTCTTCTCCTGGAAGTACAGGTCGAGATAGGTCTGCGCGATCGACAGGTCGTCCGCGTTCGGCAGGCGGTCGCGCTCCTGGAAGTCGAAATGGCGCGCCATCGCAAGCATCGCGTCGCGGTATTTCGGGTCGCCGGTCGCCTCCGAGGCGGCCATGAAGCCCGTGTACATCACGCTCTCCGTCCAGATGCGCGAGAAGTAAGGCTGCGAGCGCGCGAGCTGCCAGTCGGCCACCTTGCGCAATGCCTTGTCGATCGCGGCGGGCGTCAGCTCGGGCGACAGGTCCGTCGCGAGCGGACCCGCGTCGGCCGGCGCGTCGCCGAAGTGGCGGCTGATGTCCTTGTCGATGATGGCCTGCATGGCGGGCGTGGGTTGCGGGTAGCCGGTCGTCTGCGCGAGCGCCGGCAGCGCCAGCGCGAGGCTTGCGGCCAACAGGGTGAGTCGTCGGGTCTTGATCATGTCGTTCTCCATTTTTTATTGGCCCGCACCCAGCAGCTTGACGGGGCCCAGCAGGCCGGCCGGCTGCGGTGCGATCAACGCCGTATCCTGCGGGACGAAGCGCTGGCCAAAGCGGGCCGACAGCAGCCGGTAATCCGGTAGCGCGTGGCCCGCCAGCGCATTCAGCGCAAGATTGGCGACGCGCACCTCGATGCGGTTGCGGCCCGGCTGCAGGAAGCCCGTGACGTCGACGGCATACGGCGGATGCCACACGGCGCCCGCAAGGCGGCCATTGACAACCACCTGCGCCGCTTCGCGCACGGGACTGTCGAACATCGCGAGCATGCCGGCCGGGACTTTCGGCGCCGATTCCAGCGGCGTGCCGGGACCGAAATCCAGCACGAGCCGTGACGATCGCAGTTGCGCGGCCGTGAGCTCGACGTCTTTTTCGTAGGTGGCGACGCCCGAGAAATAGCGCGTCGCCTCGTCATCCGTCCACGAGCGCAGCGCGGCGAGACGTTGCGCCTGCGCCTTTCCGGGGAAGCGCAGGCTCCAGTCGCGGCCCAGGTCGGCGATCTCCGTCGTGGCGGCCACCGGCGCCGGCGCCGACGGCAGCGCATCCGCCAGCACGAGCACGCGCGATTCGTACGGAGCCAGGTCGAGCGACGCCGGCAAGGTGGCCGCCGTCATGCGGCCGCTGTCCGGGTCGATCCACGCGGCCGTCTTGCGCACCGCCGCGAACGAGGCCTGCGCATGCACGGGCCGGTTGCTCGTATTCGCGATGAAATAGATGTCCGCGTCGCGCAGCTTGCGGCGCACGAAACCGACGTCGGAGGCCTGCGCCGACAGCTTCATGTCCGGCGCCAGCACGGCCTGCAGCGCGGCGCCGACGGCATCGTCGTGCGCGACGGTCCGCACGTTCGGGCTCGTGAACAGCGCCTTGGCCTTCGCCGCCACGGCCGCGGACACGCGCGCCGCATCGCGATAGCCGGGCGCCAGCGAGGGCGCGCCGCCCACCGCGACGATGTGCCCACCGCCGCGCACGTACGCCGCCAGCTTGTCGATCACCTCGGGCGCGAGCCGCGTCACGTGCGGCAGTACGAGCACCGGGTGGCGCACACCCAGCGCCAGGACCGCGTCGGCATCGGTGTAGTCGAGGTTCTGGCCCGCGTCGAGGATCTGCGCCGTCAGCGCCGGCGTCACGTGCGTGTGCATCTCGGCCGACAGCGACACCTTGCCCGGCACGAGGGCCGCATACACGTCGTCGTTCGGCAGCAGCACGGCAACCTGGTTCGCGGGCTCGCCCTGGCGCATCAGCCAGCTCATGCGGGTCAGATAGCCCGTCACCTGCGGCATCACGTTCCACCACGGGTTGTGGTCGTTGAACACGGCGGCCGCGTAGAACGCATACCCGGGTTCGATCGTGCCGGGCGGCGTGTAGGGCCAGCCGTGGCCGATGAACTGGTTCACGCCTTGCAGCAGCATGCGGTCCGCCTCCACCTTCATGTCCAGCGGCGTCGCGGCGAACGCGGGCGAATGGAGCCACGTCCACGTCTCCGCCGAGATCACGGGCCGGCCGTACAGGTGACCCGCCGACGTGGCGAGGCGCGTGAACGAGAATTCGCGGAACTGCGGCCCTTCTCCTTCGGGCAGCGCGACGAGGCGGTTGCTGGACAGCGACACGGCCGGCTCGCCATACGTCTGCGAACGGAATTGCGTGCCGTGCTGCCTCGCCCAGTCGTCGATGGGCGTCAGGTAGCGCTCGTTGACGAGTTCCGTCTGCGTCAGCGCCCAGTCGCGGCGCAGCGCGGGCGCGTCCGGCCCCTGCCCCGTGAACACGGCCGGCAGGTGCGGCACGATGTCGTAGCCGCGCCGGCGCTTGAACTCCGCCGCGAAATCGTCGGTCCAGTCGGTGTTGTAGACCTCCAGGCTGTCCGAGAACACGGCATACGGCGGCGCGTCGCCGAACGCTTTCATCAGGGGCTCGGCGACCACGGCGAGGTGATGGTCGACGGCCTTGCGGCTCAGGTGGTCCAGCACGAAGCCTTCCGCACCCAGCGCCGCGCGCTTGACCTGCTGGCCGGTGCGGCTGGCGATGTACACGACGACCTTGCGGGGCGCGTCGGCCGGCGCGATCGCCGCGCGGCCGTCGGCACCCGCCTGTACCTGCAGCGGTTTCAGCGACGCGGGATCGACGCCCGAGCCGACGAAGGCCGCGATCGGCTTTTCGCCGCTCATGACGGCCGGCAGTGCGAAGCTCGCCGCACCGACCGGCACGTCGACGACGGCCTGGCGCAGCCGCGCCGCGGCCTCGCCGACCGTGACATGCGGGCCGCCGTACGGCCAGCCACTGGCCAGGGTCATGTCGACGCGCATGCCGTTGGCGCGGCCCGTGCGGTTGGCGAAGCTCACCGCATCGAGGAATTCGGGAGACAGATACGGGACGTTGCGGATGCCGCGCGCGGCATCGTCGAGCTCCATCGGATACACGGGCTGGATCTCGAAACCGCCGATGCCGCCGGCCTTCATCGCGAGGATCTCGCGTTCCAGCTCGGACTTGACGACCGCGGGGCCGAACCACCACCAGCGCATCATGGGGCGCGCGTCGGGCGGCGGGGCCTGCAGGTGTCGGGCGACGTCGGCGAACGTCGTGGACGGGCCGGCCGCGTGCGCGGCGAAGGCGCACGACAGGGCGAGCGCCAGTAAGGGCTTGCTCATGGGGGGACTCCTGGAGCGACTGATCAATAACCAACGTCGTTCCCGCGCAGGCGGGAACCCAAGTGTCGCGTGAACACGCGCAAAATTGGGCCCCCGCCTACGCGGGGGCGACGGTCATTCACACGATCCCGCTGCTGCTCGCCCCCGCCTTCGCCGGCCGCGCGCTCGCGACCTTGTCCCGATACCCGCTGGCCCGGTAGCACGCCACCGGATCGGCCGCGCCGCCCGAGCGCACGCGCGCCATCGCCAGGATGGGCGACACGTCCGTGCGGAACGCCTGCTTCAGCGCCTGCGCCGACAGCAGCACGTCGTTCGATTCCTGCAGCGCCGCCAGTTGCGCGCGGTCGACCAGCGCGGCCTGTACGTACGCGCGCTGGACTTCCACCGCGCTGTTCATCAGGCTCTCCACCGGGTCGGTCACGTTGTGCGACTGGTCCAGCATGTACGCCGGCTTGAACGCCGGGCCTTCGCGCAGCGCCGCGTCGGCCAGCTCGTTGAAGACCAGGAACAGCTGGAACGGGTTGATCGAGCCGGAGTCCAGGTCGTCGTCGCCGTATTTACTGTCGTTGAAGTGGAAGCCGCCCAGCTTGCCGAACTGCGCCAGACGCGCGACGATCATTTCGATGTTCGTGTTCGGCGCATGGTGGCCCAGGTCGACGAGGCATTTCGCCTTCGGACCCAGCGCCGTCGCGCACGCGAAGCTCGTGCCCCAGTCGGCGATGGTCGTCGCGTAGAACGCCGGCTCGAACAGTTTATGTTCGATGAAGACGTTCCAGTCGTCCGGCAGCGCCGCGTAGATCTCGCGCATGCTGTCCAGGTAGCGCTCCAGCGCGCCGCGCAGGTTGTGCTGGCCGGGGAAGTTGGCGCCGTCGCCGACCCATACCGTCAGCGCCTTCGACCCGAGTTCGCGTCCGAGTTCGATGCATTCGATGTTGTGCTTCACGGCCTGCGCGCGCGTGGCGCTGCTGTTCGCCGTCAGGCTGCCGTATTTATACGTGTGTTCCTGGTTCTGCTGGTCCTGGAAGGTATTCGAGTTGACGGCGTCGAAGGCGAGGCCCAGGTCGTCCGCTTTCTGGCGCAGCTCCTTCGCATCCGTCGGGCGGTCCCATGGGAAGTGCGGAGAGACCGCCGGCGTGGCGCGGGTCAGTTCGTTGATGACGGCGCAGTCGTCCAGTTTTTCGAACACGTTGCGCGGCTCGCCGCGGCCCGCGAAGCGCGCGAAGCGGGTGCCGCCCGTGCCCACGCCCCAGCTGGGGACCGCGACCGCGAAGCGCTGCGCGAGGGCCGTCAATGCCTCGATATCCTGGCCGCGGCGGGCCAGCATGCCGCCTAGCGCCTCGTAGTCGGCTTCCAGCCGGGTCGCCAGCTGCGCGTTATGGTCGGCCACCAGACCGGCATCGATGAGGGTCGTCATGTTGTCTCCTGTCGTCGCGGCACCGCGCCCGGCGGTGCCGCTGTTCTTCTGAATTGATATTATCGCGTGAATGCCGCGGCGTTGCCGGCATCCACGTTCAGCACGTTGCCGGTGCTCTTGCCCGACTTCTCGCTGATGAAGAAGTACACGGCTTCCGCGATATCTTCCGGGAACACGCTCTTCTTGAGCATGCTGCGCTTGCGGTAGAACTCTTCCACGTCGTCCGTGTCGATCTTGTTCGACGCGGCGCGCTCTTCCTTCCACTTGCCGTCCCAGATGCGCGAGCCGCGGATGACGGCGTCCGGATTGACGACGTTGACGCGGATGCCGTGTTCCGCGCCCTCCAGCGCGATGCAGCGGGCCAGGTGGATCTCGGCCGCCTTCGCCGTGCAGTACGCCGACGCGCCGGCCGACGCGACGAGGCCGTTCTTGCTGCCCACGAAGACGATGCTGCCGCCCAGCTTCTGCTGCTTCATGATCTGGAATGCGTTGCGCGACACGAGGAAGTAGCCCGTGACGAGGATGTCCTGGTTGCGCTTCCAGACCTCCAGCGACGTCTCGTCCAGCGGCGCCGCGGAGGCGATGCCCGCGTTCGACACGAGCAGGTCGACGCCGCCGAAGCGCAGCGCGGCGGCGGACAGGATACCGCCCACCTCCTCCTCGCTCGTGATGTTGGCCTGCACGGTCGCGACGTTGTCCTTGCCGGCGACCTTGACGAGGTTGTCCCGTGCGCCTGCCAGCGCATCGGCATCGATATCCGTCAGCATGACGCAGGCGCCTTCCTGCAGCAGCTGGCGCGCCACGGCCTGGCCGATGCCGCCCGCGCCGCCGGTCACCAGGGCGATGCGGCCCGCGAGGCTCTTCGGCTTCGGCATGCGCTGCAGCTTCGCTTCTTCCAGCAGCCAGTATTCGATGTCGAACGCTTCCTGTTCCGGCAGGCCGACGTACTCGTCGACACCGTTCGCGCCGCGCATCACGTTGATCGCATTGACGTAGAATTCGCCGGCGATGCGCGCCGTCGCCTTGTCCTTCGCGAACGACAGCATGCCCACGCCCGGGATCAGGTAGATGATCGGATTGGCGTCGCGGATCTTCGGCGACGTGTCGCGCTTGCAGCGCTCGTAATACGCGGTGTAATCGGCGCGGTAATCGCTCAACGCCTGATCGAGACCGGACACCAGACGATCAAAATCGGGCGCGGCCGGGTCGAAGTCCAGCACCAGCGGGCGGATCTTGGTGCGCAGGAAGTGGTCCGGGCAGGACGTGCCCAGCGCGGCCAGCGGCGCGAGGTCGGCGCTGCAGACGAATTCCAGCACGGCGTCGGAATCGTCGAAGTGGCCCAGCTTGAATTCCTGCTGGCTGATCTTCCCGCGCAGCAGCGGCATCAGGCGGGCGACGAGCGCCGCACGCTGCTCGGCCGGCAGCGCTTGAGCGACCGGGCCGCCGAACACGGGCTGCTTGACGTTCGCGGCCAGCCACTCCTCGGCGCGCTTGATCATCGCGAGCGTCGTCTCGTAGCACGACTTGGCGGTATCGCCCCACGTGAACAGGCCGTGGCCTTCGAGGATGATGCCCTTCAGCTGCGGCTGCTCCTGCGACAGTTTCTCGAGCTTGAGTCCGAGATCGTAGCCGGGACGCTGCCACGGCAGCCATCCCAGTTCGCCTTCGAAGATCTTCTCGGTCAGCGCGCGGCTGTTCCTGCACGCGGCGATCGCGATCACCGCGTCCGGGTGCATGTGGTCGACGTGGCGGCGGTCGATGTAGGCGTGCAGCGGCGTGTCGATCGACGCGGCGCGCGGGTTCAGATCGAACGTGCAGTGCGGCAGGTAGCCGACCATCTCGTCCTCGTGTTCCAGGCCGCGGTAGCGCTGTTTCAGGGCCTGCAGTTTGTCCATGTACAGGGTCGAGAAGCCGTCCAGCTTGATCGAACCCAGGTCGCCGCCGGAGCCCTTCACCCACAGCACGTCGACCTGCCCGCCCGTGAGCGGATCCGTCATGACGATCTTGGCCGACGTATTGCCGCCGCCGAAGTTCGTGATGCGCAGGTCGGAACCGAGCAGATTGGAACGGTACAGCAGCAGCTCGGGCTCGCTCAGCGTGGCGGCGTGCTGGTCGTCCCAGCGCGACGTGATCGGTTCCTTGTGGGAGGTAGCGCTCATTGCACCCATAAATACGTCTCCATGTGTTTGCGTTGTGTGTCGTCTGGCCCGCGCCGTGAACCACGGTCGCGGCATCCGGCACAGTAGAATTCAGCGGCCCAATCAGTGTCAACGCGGAATCGATCAACATCGTGACCAAGAGCGATTTAATCATTTAGTTGATCGAAACGCGCATTTGAGCGCGCCGCGGCGGCCAAATAATCAATCGTTTGATCATTTAACGATTGACGGGCTTTCAACTCCTCATTACTCTTTTTCCCAGACGGCGCGACCCACGGTACGACGCTGTTCCCGCCGCACAACTACATAAACGGCATAGGAGGAGACACATGGTGAATCACAAACGCCGCAAGCGTTTGCTGAAACTGCTCGCCGAGCACCAGACGGCGACGGTCCAGCAGCTCGTCGAATGGCTCAACGCGTCACCGGCGACGGTCCGGCGCGACATCAGCTGGCTCGCAGCCCGCAACCTGCTCACCCGCACCCGCGGCGGCGCCGAGAACCTGCTTCCCAAGAAGCGCCAGTTCCCGCTGTCGAGCGAAACGTTCCAGAACAACATCCAGTGCTACGCCGCCCGCAAACGGGCCATCGCCCGCCACGCGGCCGGCATGTGCACCGACGGCGAAACGATCATCATCAACGGCGGCACGACGACGTTCATGATGGCCGAGTTCCTGGCCGACAAACACCTCAAGATCCTGACCAATTCGTTCCTGATGGCCGAGCGCCTGCTCGTCTCGAGCGAGAACGAGATCATCGTCCCCGGCGGGAAGGTCTACCGCGAGCAGAACGTGATCCTCTCGCCGTTCGACAACGACATCACCCAGCACCACTACGCCGGCAAGATGTTCATGAGCGTCTACGGCCTGTCGCTGCTTGGGCTGATGGAAGCGGACCCGCTGCTGATCCAGGCGGAGAAGCGTTTGATCAGCCAGGCGGAGGAACTGATCGTGCTGGCCGACAGCTCCAAGTTCGCGCGCAAGGCGGGCCTGATCCTGTGCGGCCTCGATCGCGTATCGACCGTCATCACGGACACCGGCGCCTCCGACAAGGCCGTACAGACGCTCGAGCAGTACGGCGTCAAGGTCGTCACCGTTGAACCGGACGAAGTGGCGCCGAACGTCGGGGCGCCTTTTTTTAATCCGCAGTTCGACCTGCAATCCGCCGCGCTGTTCCACCTGGACGCGCAGCTCGACCCGCGGCTGGACGCGCAACTGGAGGCCACACATTGAAGCTTAAAACCACCCTGCTCGCGCTGGCGGCCGTCGGCGTCCTGGCCGGTGTCGCCGGCTGCGCCGAGAAGAAGCCGGAGAAGACGCGCATCGCGATGGTCGTGAAGAACCTCGGCAACGGCTTCTTCGACGCGGCCCACACGGGCGCCGACGAAGCGGCGAAACAGCTCGGCGACGTCGAAGTGATCTATACAGGTCCGACGACGCCCAGCGCCGAAGGCCAGATCGAGATCATCAACTCGCTGATCAGCCAGAAGGTCGACGCGATCGTGATCTCGGCGAACGACCCGAACGCGCTGGTGCCGATCGCGAAGAAGGCGATGCAACGCGGGATCAAGGTCGTCTCGTTCGACAGCGGCCTCGCGCCCGAAGGCCGGCAGATGCAACTGAATCCGTCGAACGCGCAACTGATCGGCGAGAAGCAGATCCAGATGGCGGCCGACGAGATCGGGGGCACGGGCGAGATCGCGATCCTCTCGGCTTCCGCGCAGGCGACGAACCAGAACATCTGGATCGGCGTGATGAAGAAGGTGCTGGAAAAGCCCGAGTATTCGAAGATCAAGCTGGTGGCCACCGTGTACGGCGACGACCAGTCGGACAAGAGCTACCGCGAGGCGATCGGCCTGCTGCGCAGCCATCCCGACCTGAAGGCGATCATCGCGCCGACCACCGTCGGCATCGTCGCGGCCAGCAAGGCCGTGGCGGACGAACACCTCGTCGGCAAGGTCTACGTGACGGGCCTCGGCCTGCCGTCCGAAATGGCGGGCCATGTGAAGAGCGGCGCCGTGAAGGAATTCGCGATCTGGAATCCGATCGACCTGGGCTACGCCGCCACCTACGCGGCCGACCAGTTCGTGAAGGGCAAGGTCGAGGCGAAGCCGGGTGCCAGCGTGTCCGTCGGACGGCTGGGCAGCGTGACCTTGGATGCCAATCGCGAGGCTGCGTTGGGGCCGCCGTTCACCTATAACGCGGATAACGTCGACAAGTTCGCGAAGTTGTTCTAAGCCGCTACCTTCTGCACGTCGTTCCCGCGAAAGCGGGAACCCATACTGAACGACCGAAGTCAGCTCAGTATGGATTCCCGCGTGCGCGGGAATGACGGTGCTTACGCCGACTACTACTTATGCCAGCCACCCAAACACCCCCGGTCCTCCAACTGACCGGCATCAGCAAGCGCTTCAACGGCATCCATGCCCTGAACGGCGTGAACATCACGATCCGCGCCGGCGAATGCATGGCCCTGATCGGCGAGAACGGCGCCGGCAAGTCCACGCTCGTGAAGACGCTCACGGGCATCTATCGTCCGGACGCCGGCACCCTGTCGCTCGACGGCAAGCCCGTTTGCTTCGCGAGCCCGCAGGAAGCGATGGCCGCCGGGATCACCGCCGTGCACCAGGAGACCGTCATGTTCGACGAACTCTCCGTCGCCGAGAACATCTACGTCGGCCGCCAGCCCGTACGGGCGGGGCGTATCGACTGGGCGCAGATCGAGCGCGAGGCGGAAGCCTTGTTCGCCCGCCTGGAAGTCGCTCTGCCCGTGAGGGCGCGCGTGAAAGACCTGTCGGTCGCGCAGCGCCACTTCGTCGAGATCGCGCGCGCCCTCGCCCAGGATGCCCGCGTCGTCATCATGGACGAACCGACGGCCGCGCTGTCGCAGCGCGAGATCCGGGAGCTGTACCGCATCATCGACCAACTGAAAGCGGCCGGCACCGCCGTCATCTTCATCTCGCACAAGTTCGACGAGATCTTCGAAGTGGCCGACTGCTACACCGTGCTGCGCGACGGCCAGTTCGTCGCCGAGGGGCGCCTGGCCAACATCACGGAACAGGAACTCGTCGCGCTGATGGTCGGCCGCGCCGTGCACCAGGCGTATCCGAAGGCGGAGGCCGAGATCGGCGAGCCGCTGCTCGTCGTGCAGAACCTGTCCCATCCCACCGAATTCGACGACGTCAGTTTTACCTTGCGCCGCGGCGAGATCCTCGGCTTCTACGGCCTCGTGGGCGCCGGCCGCTCCGAGGTGATGCAGGCGCTGTTCGGCCTGACGCCGGGCGTCTCCGGGTGCGTCACGCTGGACGATCGGCCCGTGATGGCGCGCTCGCCCAGCGAAGCCATCGCGCTGGGCATCGCCTACGTGCCGGAAGACCGCCAGCACCATGGCGCGCACCTGACGATGCCGATCCAGCACAACATCACCCTGCCGATCCTGTCGCGCATCGGCTTCTTCCTGCGCGGCCGCGGCAAGCAGGAAGCGACCATCGCGCGCCACTTCGCGGAACAGCTGGAACTCAAGGCGAGCCACCTGACGCAGCACGTGGCCGAGCTCTCGGGCGGCAACCAGCAAAAGGTCGTCCTCGGCAAGTGGCTCGCGACGGACCCGAAAGTGATCATCCTCGACGAGCCGACCAAGGGCATCGACATCGGCTCGAAAGCGGCCGTGCACCGCTTCATCAGCCAGCTCGTGGCGCGCGGCCTGTCCGTGATCCTCGTGTCGTCTGAACTGCCGGAAGTGCTGGGCATGGCGGACCGCATCGTCGTCATGCATCACGGCCGCGTGCAGCGCGAATTCCTGCGCCTTGATGCGACGCCGGAAGCGGTCGTCGCCGCCGCATCCGGCTTGATCACGGAGGCTGCATGAACATCCTGAAACAACGCGAACCGCTGCTCGCGGCGATGGTCGTGCTGCTCGTCGTGGCCGTCGGCCTGCGCGCACCGGTCTTCCTGTCGGCCGGCTCGCTCGCCAACCTCGTCACGGACAGCACGCTGCTCGTGATGCTGGCGCTCACGCAGATGCTCGTCATCGTCACGCGCGGCGTCGACCTGTCCGTCGCCTCGAACCTGGCGCTGTCCGGCATGGTCGCCGCGATGCTGGGTGCCCATTATCCCGGCTTGCCGCTGGCGCTGATCATGCTGGCGGCCGTCGCCGTCGGCCTGGCGCTCGGTCTCGTCAACGGCTGGCTGATCGGCTTCCTGGAACTGCCGCCCATCGTCGTCACGCTGGGCACGATGAGCGTCTACCGCGGCGCCGTGTTCGTGCTGTCCGGCGGCGCGTGGGTGTCGGCGCACCAGATGCCGCCTCACTTCATCGCGTTCCCGCTCGACCGCCTGCTGGGCCTCCCGAACCTCGTGTGGATCGCGGCCGCCACGCTCGCGCTCATGGCCTGGATCGCACGCAGCACCCGCTTTGGCCGCGACCTGTACGCCATCGGCAACGCGCCGCAATGCGCGGGCTACATCGGCATCCCGAGCCACCAGCGCCTGCTCGGGACGTATGCGCTGTCCGGTGCCGTCGCCGGCCTGTGCGGCTACCTGTGGGTGGCGCGCTATGCCGTCGCCTACACGGAAATCGCCTACGGCTTCGAATTCACCGTGATCGCCGCGTGCGTGATCGGCGGCGTCTCCATCGGCGGCGGCGTCGGCACGGTGCTCGGCGCGACGCTCGGCGCCTTGTTCCTCACCGTGATCAGCAACGCGCTGCCCGTGCTGCAGGTGTCGCCGTTCTGGCAAAGCGCCCTCACCGGCCTCGTGATCCTCGTCGCCGTCCTGATCAACGCCCGCGGCGCCGGCCGCCGCAGCCGCCAGATCCTGCCGCTGCACGGCACGGACGCCCAACCCAAACGGAGTGCCGCGTGAACCCGACCACCACCATGCCCCCCGAACCCAAATCGTCCTCGCGCTACACGATCCTCGACCGCGAAACGCCGCGCCTGAAAACGATCCTCGGACGCTGGGAAAGCCTGCTGGCCATGCTGTTCGTCGTGGTCTTCGTCGCGAACAGCATCGCGCTGCCGCACTTCCTGGACCTGTACAACCTGCTGGACGGCACGCAGAATTTCAGCGAGAAGGCCTTGATCGCACTGCCGATGGCCTTGTTGATCATCTGCCGCGAGATCGACATCTCCGTCGCCGGCACCCTCGCGCTGTCGTCCGTCGCGATGGGCCTGGCGAAAGGCGCCGGCTTTCCGGCCGAAAGCCTGCCGCTCGTCGCGCTGGCCACGGGCACCGCGTGCGGCTTCCTGAACGGCGTGCTCGTGACGCGCTTCGCACTGCCGTCGATCGTCGTCACGATCGGCACCGTGTCGCTGTACCGCGGCCTGGCCAGCGTCGTCCTGGGCGACAAGGCGTTCACCGGCTATCCGCAGCTGATGGCCGACTGGGGCCAGGGCTACTTCTTCGGCATCGTACCGCGCGAGTTCGTCGTGCTGCTCGTGTGCGCCGCGCTGTTCGCCGTGCTGTTGCACACGACGAGCTGGGGCCGCCGCATCTACGCCATCGGCAACAACCTGGAAGCGGCGCGCTTTTCCGGCATCGCCGTGGACCGCTACCGCCTCGCGCTGTTCATGCTGACGGGCGCGATGGCCGGCCTGGCCGCCTTCCTGCTCACGGGCCGCATCGGCAGCACGCGCCCGAACATCGCCACCGGCTGGGAGCTGGAAGTGATCACGATGGTGATCCTGGGCGGCGTCAGCATCGCGGGCGGCGCCGGCACCATCGCCGGCGTGATGCTGGCCGTGCTCACGATGGGCACCGTCACGTACGGGCTGTCGCTCGCCAACATCCCCGGCATCTACATGACGATCGTCGTGGGCGTGCTGCTGCTCGTGACCATCGCGCTGCCGAAGCTCCTGCGCATGCGGCGCGCGCGGAGCGCATGATGACGGACGCCCTGATCGTCCTCGACATCGGCAAGACGAACGCCAAGCTGGCGCTGATCGACGCCGGCGGCAAGGTCATCTCGGAGCAGCGTCGCCCGAACGCGGTGCTTGCGGATGGGCCCTATGCGCACCTCGACACGGACGGCCTGTGGGACTGGCTGCTCGCCACGTGCCGCGGGTTTGCCGCGCGGGCGCGCGTGTCGGCCATCGTGCCCGTCACGCACGGCGCGACCGCCGCGCTGGTCGACGACGCGGGGCTCGTGCTGCCCGTGCTCGACTACGAGGCGGAGCTGCCGGGCGCCGAGTACGACGGTCCGTCCTACGACGAGACGCTGTCCCCGCGCCTGCCGGCGGGCCTGAACCTGGGCCGCCAGCTCGCGTGGCTGCAGGCGCGCTTCCCGCGCGAGTTCGGGCGCACGAAGCACATCCTCACGTATCCGCAGTACTGGGCCTGGCGCCTGTGCGGCGTGGCGGCGTCGGAAGCGACGTCGCTCGGCTGTCACACGGACCTGTGGAACCCGCGCACGCAGGCGTATTCGAGCCTCGTCGGCCGCATGGGCTGGACGGACCTGATGCCGCCGCTCGCGCCTGCGCACGCGGCGCTGGGCACGCTGCGGCCCGGGATCGCGGCCGCCACGTGGCTGCCCGCGGACTGCCAGGTCCTGTGCGGCATCCACGACAGCAATGCGTCGCTGCTGCGCTACCTCGGCCGCAGCGAAGGCACGGTGCTGTCGACGGGCACGTGGATGATCGCCGCGGCCTTCGGCAGCGCGCTGGACGGGTTGCGCGAACGGGCCGACATGCTCGCGAACACGAATGCGCTGGGCCAGCCCGTCGCGTGCATGCGCTTCATGGGCGGGCGCGAATTCGGCGAGCTGGCGGGCGCCACGCCCACGCCCTGCGGCGTCGATACGATCGAACGCCTCGTCGCGCAAGGCACGCTGGCGCTGCCCTGCTTCGCCGCGACGGGCGGGCCGTTCGCGGGCCGCAGCGGCCGCATCGAGGGCCCGCCGCCCGCGGACGCGCAGGAACGCTATGCGCTCGCGACGCTGTACTGCGTGCTCATGACGGATTACTGCCTCGACGCGCTGGGCGCCGCGGGCCCGCTCGCCGTCGAAGGCAGTTTTACGTCGAACCCGTGGTTCGGCCCCCTGCTCGGGGCGCTGCGCCCGCAGCAGCCGGTGTCGTATTCGGACGATGCGAGCGGCACCACGTGCGGCGGGTGGATGCTGCGTTATCGCGATGCGGCGCCACCGGGGACCAGCACCGCGATCGCGCCTTGCGCGCCCGCCGGACTGGCGGCCTACCGGGCCCGCTGGCGTGCTGCGCTCGGGTGACGGCCGTCACGGGCGCCGGGTGGACCGGCGTCATGCGAAGCCGCACTCCAGGCGCGCGACCAGGTCGGGCAGCGGCAACGGCCGGCAATACAGGTAGCCCTGCATGCACGGGCGCCCGTTCTCGCCGAGGAAGCGCGCCTGTGCCTCCGTCTCGATGCCTTCCGCGACGACGCGCAGGCCCAAGTGGTCGGCCATCGCGAGGATGGTCTGCACGATCGCCGTGCCGTTGGCGTCGTGCGGCGTGTCGCGCATGAAGCTCTTGTCGATCTTCAGTTCGTACAGCGGCATCTTCTTCAGGTAGCCCAGGCTCGAATAGCCGGTGCCGAAATCGTCGATCGAGAAGCGGATGCCCAGCGCGGCCAGTTCGCGCATCTTGGCCGTGATGACGTCGAAGTCTTCGACGAGCAGCCCTTCCGTCACCTCGAACACGAACGCGTGCGGCGTCACGCCCGAGTCCTCGAACGCGGCGCGCACCTGGGCGACGAATTCGGGCTGGCGGAACTGGCGCGGGCTGACGTTGATCGACAACTGCAGCGGATGCCCGGCCGCCTCCAGCGCCAGGCGCGCCTCGCAGGCCTGGCGCAGCACCCACAGGCCGAGGGGGACGATCATCCCGGTCGTTTCCGCCACGGGGATGAACACGTCGGGCGGGACGAACTTGCCGTCGGCGCGGCGCCAGCGCATCAGCATCTCCGCGCCCACCGGCTGGCCCGCATGGTCGACCTGCAGCTGCAGATGCATGGACAGTTCGCCCTTGTCGAGCGCCGCGGAGAGGTCGCGGCCCAGCGTCAGCTGGCGTTCGGCCGCGGCCAGCATCGGCGTCTCGAACACGGCCACGCCGTTGCGGCCGGCCGCCTTGGCGTGATACATGGCGAGGTCCGCATCGCGCAGCAGGTCGGCCACGGACTGGCCGGGGCGCGTCGGCAGCGCGACGCCGATGCTGGCCGTCGAATGGTAATTCTGGTCGTCGATGACGACGTCGTCGGCCAGCGCGACGCGGATCTTGTCCGACACCGACAGCGCCGCGGCCGTGGCGGCGGCGGGATCGGTGCCGAGGCCGTCGAGCAGCACGACGAATTCGTCGCCGCCCAGGCGCGCCACCGTGTCGCCCTTGCGCACGACCTGGCCCAGGCTCTTCGCCGTGTGCTTGAGCAGCGCGTCGCCGGTCGCATGGCCGCGCACGTCGTTCACGTGCTTGAAGTTGTCCAGGTCGATGTACAGCACGGCGCCGAGCCCGCGGCCCGCGTTGGCCGTTGCCACCATGGCGTCCAGCCGCTCCGTCATCAGGCGTCGGTTGGGCAGGCCCGTGAGGACGTCGTAGTACGCGAGGCGGTGGATCGCGTCGGCCGAATGGCGACGCTCCGTGATGTCGCGGCCGACGACGACCCAGTGGCTGATCCGGCCCGCGTCGTCCGTGAACGGCATGAGTTCCATCTCGACCCAATAGGGGTCGCCGGACTTGGTGTAGTTGACCAGTTCCGCCGTCGCGGGCTGGCCGGTGCGCATGGACTCCACGATGCGTTCGACGACGGCCGGATCCGTGCCCGGCCCATGCAGCACGCGCATGCTGCGGCCGACGATGTCGGCGTCGCTGTAGCCGGTGCGGCGCTGGAACGCTTCGTTGCTGAAGATGATGGGCTGGTCGCGGTCCGGTGTGTCGACGGCGCGCGCGATCAGCACCATGTCGTTCAGGCGCGCCAGCGCGGCCGACGTCAGGCGCAGTTCGGCGTTCACCGCCTGCAGCGCATCCTTCCCGCTCTCCAGCGATTTGGCGAAGCCGCGCACCTCGTCCAGCGAACGCGATAACCCCTTGAGCAAGGTGCTGCACGTGAGCGTCAGCAGCGCGCCCACGCACGTGAAGTTCAGCGCAACGAGGAGCGACACCACCAATGGGTCATGCCCCATGTCGACGACCGAGGCCTGGAAGTGCCCGATACCGATGACGAGGATGACGGCGCTGGCCGCGAGTGCCGCCAGCGCGGGTGCGGTACCGAGCAGGATCGCCGCCATCACGGGCGGCGCCATCAGGTAGTTCTGGCTGACCGGTCCCACCTTCAGCATCAGGCAGATGGCCACCATGTAGATGATGGCGAGGAAGTTCAGCACGCGGAAGGTGTACGGCAGGCGCTTCAGGCGCCACAGGACGAACAGCCAGCCCAGCGCGGCGCCGTCCATCGCGGCCACGGTCCATACGCCCTGGCGCAGCACGACGAACGCGCTGGGGATGGCTGCGATGGTGCCCAGGACGAGCACTATCGACAACAGGCGCGAGAAGATCCGCGCGCGCCATTGTGCGATATCGTCAAACCCTAGCATCAAATTGTATCCTCGCGGCGCGGCCGGAAAGGTCCGGCCCGGTCAATGTTCTCGTGAGGCAACATTGTACGGCCCGGACCGCTAACTGTCACGCGGGACACTATCAGGTGTTGCTGACTTGTGACTGACAGTTCAGCAACTACGGCCCGGCCTGACCCTTTACCGCGTCGCCGGACACCCCGCCGTGGACGGCACGCAACACCTCGAGCCGCACCGGTTCCAGCGCATTGGCGGAATCGCCGTCGGTCGTGACGGCGAGCGCGATCGTATTGTCGCCCTGCGGGTGGAGGATACCCGGCGGGATCACGAACACCCGTTGCGGCCCGACGTGCGCGATGAACTGCCCGACATTCCAGCCGTTGACGAAGACGAGCGCGCGGTTCTCGCGTCCGGAGCGCGGGCGCGTGGTGTCGCCGAACGCGAGGCCCAGCTGGACGTCGTGCCCGCGCGGCAGGTCCAGCTTCACCTGCGTGCGCAGCCAGTACGTGCCCGGGGCCGGCGGCGCGTCGCCCGGCCGCGCGGGCGTCCACCCCTGCCCCGGCGCGCCCGGCAGATGCCAGCCCGCCCGTTCGCCGTACAGGCCACCGTCGTTGTACGGACCGCGCACGCGGTCGGCGATGTCCTCGCCGCCCTGGTTGCCCTGGATGCGCCAGCGGATCGGCACAGCGAACCGGCGTCCGCCTCTGGACGTCAGCGACGCCGCGATCAGGCCGCGCGCCTCGCGGTGGGCGTCGTCCGCCATCAGGTCCCAGTTGTGCGAATCGTTGCGGACCATGACCGCGACGACGTGCGGCCCCGGCGCGAGCTTGCCGAGGTCGAAGCGCACGGTGTCCGTCGTCTCCGGGAACGAGCGGCCCGTGTCGAGCTCGTGCTGGCCCAGGAAGCGGCCGTCGACCCACGCCTGCAGCATGCCCGCGCCACCGCCGCCATAGAAGAGTTCCAGCCGGTTCGCGGCAGGATCGCTCGTGTCGAAGCGGCCGCGGTACCACACGTCGCCATGATGGAAACCGTAGTCGCTCATCGCGAGCGTGGGCTGGCCGCGCTCCGGCAACGTCCACGTCTGCGCGGCCGACGGCCGGTTGTCGGCCTGCACCCAGGTGCCATCGTCGAAGCCGGGCTGCGCCTCCGGACTGTCCATGCGCCGGGTCCAGGCCGCGGTGCGGAGGTCCGGGACGGAAACGGGCGCCGGGCCGGCGAGCGGCTCCATGCTGCGCAGGCTGCCGTCCGGCTGGCGTGCCGTCGCGAGGGCGGCGCCGTTGAACGAGACATGGGCGATGTCCGGTCCCCAGATCTCGAGCGGACCGGCGGCCGCCGTATCGCCCGTCAGGTGCAGCCGGCCGCCCTCGATGCGCGCGGTGCGCACGAGCGCCGGCGTCAGTTCGAGGACGCGGCCGGCCGGCGTCTCCTGCATCCAGAAGCGCTGCGACGTGCCCTCGTCCGCGATCAGGAGCAGCAGCGGCGCGCGTCCGCCGCCCGTGATGCGTACCCGCGCCAGGCCGGTGTGCGCATACGCGAGCTTCAGGTCGCCGCGCGCGGCGTCGAACGCCGTGCGCACGTCGCCCGCCAATACTTCGACCTTCGGTGCCGATGTGTAACGCAGCACGGTCTCGCCGTTCTCGCCATCGCGGCCGTGCAGCAGCACCACGTCGCGCGCCCCGTCGCGCAACTGCGCCTGCAGTTCGGACGTGGCATACACGAGGTGCTGGCGCTCCAGCGCGTAATCGGCCAGCAGCATCTTCGCGTCCTGGCCGTTCAGGCGCGCGGCGATCGTGTACGTGCCGTCGCGCGTGGCGACGTCGAACGAGAACGCATCGTCCGTCAGCAGGTCGGATGGACCGTGCACGGCGAACAGCACGTGCGTGCCGAGCTGCGTGTTGACGTTGTGGTAGAGCCGCACGCGCGGATTCGTCGTGCGGATTTCCGGTCCCTTGTCCATGCGCGCGAGCACCGGCCCGGCCGCCTGCACGAACATGCCCTGCTGCTTCAGCGCCAGCGCCTTCGGCCGCAGGCCGCGGTCTTCCGCGATCGGGGCGCCGTAATCGTACGACGTGTACACGATGGGCCCCGGCAGCCAGCCCCACGACGTGCCGCCGAACGCCATGTAGATGTTGTGGAGCGTGATGCGGTTCATCAGGTTCGTCCCGTAGAACACGCGCTGGTAGCCCTTGCCCTGGCGTTCGGCCGTGCACGCGTACGTGCCGTTGGAACCCCAGTAGTCGAACCAGCCCGCCCCGATCTCCGCCACGAAGCCGGGCGTGCCGGGGGAGCTGAGCGCGCCCGCCTTCGGTCCCGGCGTCGCGTAGATGCCCCAGTCCGGCGCCTTGTTCGGGCCGGCCGGATTCGCGTGGACGTCGCAGGCGCCGCCCGGATAGCCGTCGAACGCGTACAGGTCCACCGGTCCCGGATTCGCCCACGGCGCGGACGATGCCGTCGGCGTCCAGTCCGGGAGCCGGCCGGCCGCGTTGTGGAACAACGGCACCGTGATGCCGTCCGCGCGCGCCTTCGCGGCGAGGTGCGCCATCTGGCGTACGTGCTTCGGCTCCACCTTGCCCAGTTCATTCTCGAGCTGGTAGGCGATCACCGTGCCGCCGCCCGTCGTCGCCTGGTGGCGCGCGATGATGGCGTCGATCTGCGTCATCCATTCGTCGACGGCCGCCAGGTAGGCCGGATCGTCCGTGCGCGCCTCCGCCCGGTTGCGGAACATCCAGCCGGGGAAACCGCCGCCGGACAGCTCCGCATTGACGTACGGCCCCATGCGCGCGATCACGTACATGCCCTCTTCTTCCGCGATCTCGAGCGCCCGCTCGACGTTGCGCACGCCGGAAAAATCGTAGACGCCCGGCGCCGGCGAGTGGTAGCCCCAGTCGAAGTAGAACGACACGCCGTTGAACCCCACCGCCTTCATCTTCTGGATCACGTCGCGCCACTGTGCGGGATCCGGCAGCCGGAACGGGTGGATCTCGCCGGACCACACGACGATCCGCTTGCCGCCGACCGTCAGCGAGTACGGGTCCCAGCCGACCTGCCGCGGCTTGCCGCGCGGGCGGACGGCGGCGGCGACATCCTGCGCCCGGTCGGCCAGCACGTCCGGCGCGGCCACGCCGGCCGCCACGCCCGCCAGCGGACGTTTCGCCGACCACGTCTTCATCCCATCGGCGCTGTCCGCCTGCCACGCATGGCCCGCCGCGTCGGCGAACACCACGCGCCAGCTGCCGTCCGGCCGGCGCGCGAGGCCGACGCCGGGTGCCGCCCGGCCCAGCGCATCGAGCGTCCGTTCGATGGTCCACGGTCCCGCCAGGTCGCGGGCCCGCGCCAGTTCCAGGACGCCGTCCGCGCGCCGGCGCGCCAGCGCCACGTAACCGTCGCCATCCGCGGCGACGGCCGCATCCTCGTACTTGTCCTGCAGGCCCGTCAACGCAAGCGGCGCCGGCGCGGCTTCCGGCGCCAGCAGCGCGGGCCCGCGCGGCAGCGCCACGACGAGTCTCAGGCCGCCGTCTCGCGCGCGCATCCAGCGCGGCGCGCGCGCGGGGCCGGGCATCGGCACGGTGCGTTCGAACGTCCAGTGTTTCAGGTCGCTCGAGCGCGCGAGGCCGATCTCTTTGCCGGCCCCTGCCACGTACGCCACCCGGTACTGGCCGTCGTGCCGCACGAGCGCCGGCTCGCGCAACATGCCGCGCGGCGGCGCATACGCTTCCGACGCCTGCGTGACGAAGGTCGTGCCGTCGTCCGAACGGAAGATGCTCAGGCGGTCCGGCAGGCCAGGCGCCACGGCAGCCATCAGCCATGTCGTGTCGGCCCGGTGCGCCCGGTCCCCGGTGCGGGCCGCCGTATCCGACGCCTGCGGAATGCCCAGCTCCTGCGCAACCGCGGGCGCGCAGGCGAGGACGGCGGCGGCGAGCGCCGCGTACAGACGGCGGCCGCTCATGCCCGCACGTCCGCGCGGTTGTCGAAGCCTTGCACGTGCTCGGTCACGACCGGTGTCCCGCGCACCGTGCGCACGGCCACGTCGCGCAGGCGCACGTCGCGCACCGGCAGTTCCGCCTCGCCCTTCACGAGGCAGACGAAGCCCGCATCCTCGACGCGGACGCCGGCCACGAACAGGCCTTCGATCGGCGTGAGGCGGCGCTCGAGCGTGGGCACCAGCGTCTTCCACTGGTACAGCACGTCCGTCTCGACCGCGAGCACGCCGCCCTTGATGCGGGTGGCGCTCACGTTCGTCATGTGGATGTTGCGGACAAAGCCGCCGCGCCGTTCGTTCGTCTTCACGTACAGCAGGTTGTTGATGGTGCCGGGCGCCGGGGAATCCGCGTGGTCGACATGACAGTCGTCGACGAACACGTTCTCTACCCCGCCCGACAGCTCGCTGCCGATCGCCATCAGCTGGTGGCCGTTCTTGATGCGGCAGCGGCGCATGACGATATTGCGCGACGGGGCGTCGAGGCGCCACGCGTCGCGGTCGCGCCCCGACTTCACTGACACGGCATCGTCGCCCTGGTCGAACGTGCACTGGTCGATCAGCACGTTCCGGCTCATCTCCGGATCGACGCCGTCGTTGTTGTGGCCGTGCGCGGCGATGTCGACCCGGCGGATCACGACGTCGCGGCACAGGTAGGGATGCAGCACCCAGAACGGGCTGTCGACGATGTGGATGTCCTCCACGAGCACGTGGCGGCAGCGGTTGAACTGGATGAAGTGCGGACGCAGGTTGGCCTGGCCCGCCGTCATGTCGCGCCGCTCCACCGGCACGCCGTCGCGGCAGGCCATGTTGTACAACGCGACCAGCGCATCCATGTGCGCCTGCGGCCGCGCATACCATTGCTTCCACACGTCCAGCCGCGCGCGCAAGGTGCCGCGGCCCGTGATGGCCACGTTCTCGCAATCGTAGGCATACACGAGCGGCGAATAGTTCATGCATTCGAGCCCCTCCCAGCTCGTGGACACGGCCGGCAGGTAGTCGCGCGGATCGGGCGAGAAGAGGAGTGTCGCGCCGTCTTCCACGTGCAGCGCGACATGGCTCTTCAGGTGGATGGGGCCCGTCGGCCACGTCCCCGCCGGCACCACGACGACACCGCCGCCCGCCGCATGCGCCGCCGCGATGGCGCGCGCGAGCGCGCTGCCGGTCGCTGCCTGGTCGTCGTGCGCGGCGCCGTACGTCGCGATGTCGAAGCGGGGCGCGCCCGAGAAATCGGGCACGGCGATGGCGGGCATCGCGAACGGCGCGTCCACCCGGACGTCGGACCGCGGCAGCGTGCCGGCGGATCTCGGCAGGAAGGCCTGGCAGCCGGCCAGCACGGGCATGGCAACGCCGGCGCGCAGCAGCGCGCGCCGTGAGAGGGAACTGGGCACTGAACGTCTCCTTTGATTGTGCACCGCGCACGCGGTGAGCGCATATTGTGCCGCCTGCGCGGGCACCGTTGTCGATTCGCCATGCAAGCGCTCAACAACGTGATTATTACCGCGATCGGACCGGATCGACGGTTCGTTCGAGCATGCTTGGCGCTACCATGCCCCCGTCAATATGACCGCACGAGTCATCGATAACGACATGGAGACTACAACGATGCGTTTCACCGCAACCCCTCGGAACATTCATCCTCTTTCACCCCGCAGCCGCATCAGTATCGGCGTCCTGGCGATGCTCGCTTCGCTGCATGCACAAGGCCAGGAGACGGCCGCCGCGGCCGATGCGGCGCCTGTCGCCACGACCGCCGCCGACAGCAAATCGCCCGACAGCGTCGTGGTCGTGACGGGCTTTCGCGCAAGCCTGAACAGCGCGCTGAACACGAAAAAGAACAGCGACGGCATCGTCGACGTGATCAAGGCCGAAGACATCGCCAAGTTCCCCGACGCGAACCTCGCGGAATCGCTGCAGCGCGTGCCCGGCGTGGCACTGGCCCGCGGCGACGGCGGCGAAGGCAAGCAGATCACCGTGCGCGGCCTGAACGCGGGCTTTACGCGCGTGCGCATCAACGGCATCGAGGGCGTGGCGGCGACGGGCGCCTCGGACATCAACGGCAGCACGAACCGCGGCCGCGGCTTCGACTTCTCCGTGTTCGCGTCGGAGCTGTTCAACAGCCTGGAAGTGCGCAAGACGTCGGAAGCGGACATCGAGGAAGGGTCGCTGGGCGCCACCGTCGACCTGCGCACGGCGCGCCCGTTCGACTTCAAGGGCCGCACGTTCAGCATCGGCGGCCAGGAAAGCCACAACTCCCTGAGCGGGAAGACGCAGCCGCGCGTGACGGCGCTGCTGTCGGACCGCTGGGACACGGGCTACGGCAAGGTCGGGGCCCTGCTCTCGGCCGCGTACTCGAAACGGCGCGCGACGGAAGAAGGCTACGAAGCGGTGGAACTGCTCAGCGCCAGCAACGACGGCGGCTTCTGCTCGCCCGTCGGCGTATCGCCGCAGGTCCCGGGCAACGACGCCGTCAAGGGCATCACCGCAACGACGTGCGGCACCGGCATGCCGCGCACGACCGATCCGGCCGCGTACAACAGCGTCATGGGCCGCAAGGACAATTACGGCGGCACGGTCGCGAATCCGGCCGCCGGCTCCGGCGCGTTCGCGCCGCGCATCCCGCGCTACCGCCGCTCGCAGACCGATTACGAGCGCACCGGCATCACCAACTCCTACCAGTGGCGCAATGCGGACAGCGAACTGAATCTGGACCTCATGTACGGCAAGTTCGCCAATAAACGCTACGACAACTACATCGAGGCGATCTCGTTCGGCCGCAACCTGGGTTCGAACGGCAAGCCGCAGACGTCGATCCTGGACACGCACTTCGACCAGAACGGCAGCTGGGACTACGGCAAGTTCAACGGCGTGGACGTGCGCACCGAAGGCCTGCTGGACGTGTACACGACCAAGTTCCGCCAGCACGTGCTGTCCGGCAGCCACAGGTTCAGCGACACGGTGAAGGCCGACTTCATGGCCGGTAACTCGAACTCGAACCTGAACGAGCCGATGCGCGCCACCGTGCAGTTCGACGCGCCGAACGTGAACGGCTTCTCGTGGGACTTCCGCGACAACCGCAACGTCCCGACGCTCAACTTCGGCATCGACGTGAGCAATCCGGCCAACTTCCAGTTCGCCCCGCAGGATGCCGCCGGCAACGTGCGCGGCATGTTCGTCGGCCGCTACCTGGACACGACGAACAAGCTGCAGACCCAGGCCGCCAACGTGCACTGGGAGATCAACGACCACCTGACGAGCCACTTCGGCATCTCGGCCCGCAAGAACATCTGGACCAACTACGAGGTCGGCAACAGCGCGAATGCGGTCGCGCTGCCGGCCGGCGTGTCGATGGCCGACATCTCGCGCCAGATCAGCGGCTTCGGCTCCGGCCTGGGCGGCACCGGCGTGCCGGGGTCGTGGACGGCCGTCGACCTGCAGAAGTTCCTCGGCGTCGTCAACACGGAATGCCACTGCGACGCCGTGCCGGGATCGCAATACAACTACCTCGCGCAGACCAACCGCCGCGTGGAAGAGAAGATCAATGCGCTGTACGGCATGGTCGACTTCAATTACGACCTGTTCGGCGTGACGTGGCGCGGCAACGCGGGCGTGCGCGGCGCCGAGACGACGGCCACCTCGATGGCGATGATCAACGTGCAGGGCCAGCTGCAGCCGAATACGGGCACGAAGAAATACCGCGACTGGCTGCCCGCCTTCAACCTGACCGCGCAGCTGCCGAAGGACGTGTTCCTGCGCTTCTCGGCCGGCAAGACGCTGTCGCGGCCCGAGTACACGGACCTCGCGCCGAATGCGACCGTGTCGCCGATCTCGCAATCGGTCTCGATCGGCAACCCGAACCTGGACCCGATCCGCGCCAACACCTACGACCTGCAGGCCGAGTGGTATTACGCGAAGAACGCGATGGTCTCGCTCGGGCACTTCCGCAAGGACATCAAGAGCTTCATCCAGAGCGTCAACGAGCGCGTGCCGTACAACACGCTCGGGCTGCCGAACGAACTCCTGATCCTGAACGGCTGCTCGCTGACGGGCGCCCCGATCTGCCAGACCTTGCCCACGACGGAAGTCAACGTGAGCCGCAAGGTCAACACGGCCGGCGGTCCGCTGAAAGGCTGGGAATTCAACCTGCAGGCGCCGTTCAGCTTCCTGCCCGGCTTCTGGAGCAATTTCGGCCTGCTCGCCAACGCGACGCGCGTGAAGTCGCGCATCACGTACATCACCCGCGTGGACAACCCGGCCACGCCGGCGAACGAGCAGCTGACGCAGGTCGCGGACTTCACGGGCCTGTCGCCGCGCACCCACAACCTCACCCTGTACTACGAGGATGCGAAGTTCAGCGCGCGCGTGTCGGCCGCGCACCGCTCCAGCTATATCTATGCCGTGCTGGGCGACGTGGCGGGCCACGACTACACGATGGTCGACGGCTCCACCAACATCGACATGAGCCTCTCGTACAACATCACGCCGCAACTGCGCGTGTCGCTGGAGGGCCAGAACCTGAACGACACCCCGCTGCGCTACGGCCGCGACACGCAGCGCAACGACACGCTGCTGTACGTGCACTCGGGCCGTTCGTTCGTGCTGGGACTGAACTACAAGTACTGACGATGCGCGTGTGAGAAAGTGCGATCCTCGGGGCGCGGCGATCTGGTATGCTTTCCGTTTCACTGCCAGTCCGCCGCGCCATGTCCTTTTTCGCACGTTACGCACGCTTCCTGTCACCGGCCTGCATGCTCTTCCTCGCCGCCGCGCGCAGCGTGGACGCGGTGCGCTCGGGCGCGGCCGCCGACTGGCTCGCGGGCGTCGGCTTCGCCGGCGTGGCCGTCATGCTCCACCTGACCCTCGGCGCGGCGCACCGCAAACGTCTCGCGGATGCCCGCCAGGACGGCAGCGCCTGAATCGTGCAAGGAGGCTCCATGTACACCCTGTCCCGCGTCACCCCCATCCTGCGCATCTTCGACGAAGCGAAGGCGCGCGAATTCTATATCGACTTCCTCGGCTTCAAACTCGACTGGGAACACCGCTTCGAGGGCGGCGACTTCCCCGTCTACATGCAGGTGTCGCTGGGCGACTGCGTGCTGCACCTGTCCGAGCACTACGGCGACGGCAGCCCCGGCGCGTCGATCCGCATCGCCGTGCGCGACCTCGACGGCTACCAGGCCACGCTGCTCGCGAAATCGTTCAAGTATTCGCGCCCGCACATCCAGACGATGCCGTGGGGGACCCGCGAGATGACGATCCGCGATCCGTCGCACAACCGGCTGTCGTTCGAGGAGCCGGTTGCGGAAGCCGACGCGTCGTAACGCTGCGCGTCACGCCTGGCCGTCGACGGCGGCCGGCACCTCGCCTTCTTGACGTCCCTTTACAGTCACCCCGGCACCACCCCGTCGATGCCGACGATGCCCCGCTGCGCGGCGACGACGACGGCCTGCAGTCGCGCCGACACGCCCAGCTTGCCCATCAGATTGCGCAAATGCCAACGCACGGTGCCGACGCCGATGCCCAGGTCGCGCGCGATCTGCTTGTCGCAGCGGCCGCCGGCCAACAGGCGCAACACGTCGGTCTCGCGGCTCGTCAGGTGCTCGCGGCACCCGCCGGCCTCCAGGTGCTGGGTCACGCCCGGGCTGTAATGCCGGTCGCCGGTCAGGATGCGCCGCACGGCGTACCGCAAATCCGCCGGATCGGCGTCTTCGAGCAGGTAGCCCGCCACGGCGGCCGCGCAGGCGCGCAGCACGTCCGCCTCCTTGTCGCGGTGTGTGACGATGAGGACCTGCCGGCCGCGCGCGAGGGCGAGGCCCGTGTCGTAGTCGGCGATGACGAGGTCCGCGCCGGCCGCCGCGCCGGGTTCGGCGTCATGCGTCGTCACCCGCCAGTCGGGGTCGTGCAGCGACGCCGCGAGGCCGGCCGTCATCAGCGGCCGCGCGTGCATCACGTGGATCTTGCTGCCATTCTGCATGCGCGTCAGCCGAAACGCACGTCGCTGACGGCGATGGACACGACCAGCGGATCCGGCGCATGGCCGCCGTCCGGATTGCGCACATGGATCAGGTGCCGGGTCGGCAGCGCAATGCTGTCGACCGTCGTGTAGTCCGAAAAATAGTGCACGGCCGGGGTGCCGCCGTTGATGTCGACGTCGTAGTCGTGGCGGCGCAGCTTGTAGTCGGCGCCGACGTAGAACGTCTGCACGCGGCTGTGCGTCGCGATCGTGTCCGGGTAGGTGACGCGCAGGCGGTGCCAGCGCTCGCCGCTTTCTTCCCAGGCCGGCAGCTCCTCGAAGCCGAAGCCGGGTTCCGCGAACGCGAACGGCAAGGTGAGGTAGTTCCACATCGCATAGCCGACGAAATAGGCCAGTTGCAGGTCCGACCATGGCGTCTCCAGGCCGAAGCCGGCGAACGAGGCGCGCGGATCGTCGAGCACCTCGACGACCTGGCCGTCCACCGTCTCGATGACGGCCCGCCGCGGCGTCACGGCCGTGCGGCGGTCCGCGGCGCCGAACGGCGCATGCGATGTCCACTGTTGCTTGAGGTCGATCTGGACGTCGACTTCGTCCAGCTTGCCGCCATGTCCTTTCAGCGGCCACAGGATGCCGCCCTGGCTCAGATGGGCCGACAGGCGGTCGTGCGATTGCCAGCGCGCCAGGCCGCCGTGGGCTTCGAGAATCTGTTCGATCAGCGTGTTCATTGTTGTTTCCTTATTGGGTTGATTCAGGGCGCGTCCGGACACGGCAGCCCCGCGTCCGCCCACGCGACGAGGGCTTTCACGAAATCGTCGTGCGACAGCGCGGGCGTGGTGCGGCCGCCGCCGGGCTGCCACGCCCACAGCACGAGCGGGTCGGACCGCATGTGTTCCACCACCTCGCGCGGCGTCTTGCGGTTGCCGTTGCGGGCCGGATCGCGCATCCGCAGGCAGACCGCCTTCTTGTCCAGTCCCTGCCACGTCATGCTGCGCGGCGCCAGGTGCCAGTCCTTCACGCCGGGCACGCGCCCGTCCGCGGAATTCGCCGCCTGGTGGCAGGCCTGGCAGCGCAGCGCGGCCGAGCCGTGGCCATCCGCCCCGCGCACCACCTGCTGCGCGTGGATGACGCCCCGGTCTTTCTGGCGGGGCGCATCGGCCTGGTGGCAGTTGATGCAACGGGGGCCCATCACGACGCTCGCCACGGGGTCGAACAGGGCGGCGTCGCCAGCCTGCGCGATCAGGGGCATGAGCAACAGCGCCAACAGCTTACGCATCGCCTGCTGCCCGGTGGATCGCGAGCCGGATGCGCTGGTACGTGCCGCAGCGGCAGATATTGCCCGACATGGCCTGGTCGATGTCCGTGTCGGTCGGCTTCGGGATCGCTTTCAGCAGCGCGGTGGCGGCCATGATCTGGCCGGACTGGCAGTAACCGCACTGCGGCACGTCCAGCGCGGCCCAGGCCTTCTGCACGCGCTGGCCGACTGGTGTGGCACCGATCGCTTCGATGGTCGTGATCTTGTGCCCGGCCGCAGCCGAGATCGGGGTCACGCAGGCGCGCACGGGCTGGCCGTCCAGGTGCACGGTGCAGGCGCCGCACAGCGCCATGCCGCAGCCGAACTTGGTGCCGTTCAGGTGCAGTTCGTCGCGCAGCACCCACAGCAGGGGCGTATCCGGTTCGGCCGTGACGGCCTGCCGTTTGCCGTTGATGGTCAATGTGGTCATGTTCGTTCCTCTATTCAGGCGGTGGGCAGGGTTGCGCCGATCGGCAGCTTGCGGATGCGGCGGCCGGACAGTGCGTACACGGCGTTGGCCAGCGCCGGCATCAGCGCGGCCGTTCCCGGCTCGCCCATGCCGCCGGGCGCGTTGGTGCTGGCGACGATGTGCGTCTCGACCTTCGGCGCCTCGTGCATCCTCAGGACGCGGTAATCGTGAAAATTGCTTTGTTCGACGCGGCCGTCGCGGAAGGTGATGTCGCCGTACAGCGCGCCGCTGATGCCGAACACGATGGCGCTTTCGACCTGCGCGCGCACGGTGTCGGGATTCACCACGGCGCCGCAATCGACGGCGCAGACGACGCGCGGCACGCGGATCTCGTTCTCCGGGCCGGCCACCGCGTCCACGACGAGCGCCATGTAGGTGCCGAACGCGAACTGCACGGACAGCCCGCGCCCGGCGTCGCCCGCGCGCGGCCCCTGCCAGCCGGCCTTTTGCGCGGCCAGTTCCAGCACGCGGCGGGCGCGCGGGTCGTTGCCGAGCAGGTCGAGGCGGTAGCGCAGCGGGTCGGCGCCGGCGGCCGCGGCCAGTTCGTCGATGAAGCTCTCCACCACGAACACGTTGTGCGTCGGGCCGACGCCGCGCCAGAACGCGGTCGGGATGTTCCGCGGTTCGTGGCGCACGTACGAGACGCCGATCGCGGGGAAGGCATACGGCGGCGCCTCGGCGCCATCCATCGTCTCGTGGTCGAAGCCGTTCTGGAACGCGGGCGGCATGAAACGGCCCAGCACGGACGATCCCGTGACGTGGTGCGTCCACGCGACGACCTTGCCCTGCGCATCCAGGCCCGCGCGCACGCGGTCGTAGAAATACGGGCGGTACATGTCGTGCTGGATGTCCTGTTCGCGGCTCCACACGACCTTGACCGGGTGCGGCACCTCGCGCGCGATCCGCACCGCGCGCTCGACGCCGTCGATCTCCAGCCGCCGCCCGAAGCCGCCGCCCAGCAGGTGGTTATGCACCGTCACGCGCTCCTCGGGCAGGCCGGTGACCCTGGCCGCGACGGCGCGCGCACGGGTGATGACCTGCGTGCCGGTCCAGATCTCGCAGCTGTCCGGCTTCACGTGCACGGTGCAGTTCATCGGCTCCATCGCGGCGTGCGCGAGGAATGGCAGTTCATAGGTCGCCTCGATCACGCGGGCGGCCTTGTCCAGCACGGCCTCCGGGTCGCCATCCGAGCGCACCTTCGCGCCGGCACCCCGGGCCGCCCTGGCCATGTCGGCCACGATGTCATGCGTCGCCAGGCCGGCGTTCGGGCCGTCGTCCCAGCGTGGCGCCAGCGCGGCGATGCCCTTGTTGGCGGCGCCCATGTTGTCGGCGACGACGGCCACGCAATCGTCCAGCTTCACGACCTGGCGCACGCCGGGGATGCGCAGCGCGGCCGCGTCGTCCGCGCCGGCCAGGCGACCGCCGAACACGGGCGAGATGGCCAGCGCGGCCACCTTCATGCCGGGGACGACGGCGTCGATGCCGTAGCGCGCCGACCCATCCAGCTTGCCGGCCGTGTCGAGGCGTTTCGCCGGCGTGCCGATCAGGCGGAACGCGTCCGCCGGTTTCAGGACGACGTCCGCATCCTTCGGCAGCGGCAGCTTCGCGGCGGCGTCGACCAGCTGGCCGTAGCGCAGCCTGCGCCCGCTGGGCACGTGCAGCACGGTGCCCCGCTCGGCGCGGCACGACGCCGGATCGACGTTCCAGCGGCCGGCCGCCGCGCGCACCAGCAGCACGCGGGCCGTGGCGCCGGCGCGGCGCATGGGTTCCCACGCGGCGCGGATCGTCGTGGAGCCGCCCGTCACCTGGAAGCCGAGGGCCGGGTTCGCGAATCTGGCGTCGTCCGGCGGCGCGTGTTCGAGCACGACGTCCTTCAGGTCGATCTCGAGTTCTTCCGCGATCAGCATCGGAATCGACGTGTACGTGCCCTGCCCCATCTCCACGTAGGGCATGGTCAGGATCACCTTGCCGTCGGGGCGGATACGCACGATGGCGTTGGGGGCCAGGCCGGCACCGGACGCCAGCGCGGCCGCGCCCGCGAGGGGCAGCGCGAACTGGAGCAGCAGGCCGCCGCCGGCGGCGGCACCGGCCGCGAGGAAGCGGCGCCGGGATAGGGTGGGATGGGACAAGGTCTTCTCCTGTGGACGGGTTACCAATCATTGTAGAAAGGCAAGGACCCCGTCGTGGGCCATCATCGGGGCGATCCGGGCCATCGCCCCCCTGTCTTTGGATAGGGGTCAGGCCGCGCGCCGGCGCAGGTCCTGCGGGGTCTGCCGGTACACGCGCGCGAGCGCCGTCCGCATCCGGTCCGCGCTCGTGAACCCGGCTTCGCGGGCGACCGTGTCCAGCGGCAGCGCGGAGCTCTCCAGCAACATGCGCGCGACTTCGGCGCGCATCGTCTCGATGGCGCGCGCCGGCGACTGTCCCGTCTCCGCGCGGAATATGCGGGTGAAGTGGCGCCGGCTCATGTGGACCTGCTCGGCCAGTTCGTCGATCGACAGCGGCAGCCGCAGATTGCGGCGCGCGTAGCCGAGCGCCGTGCGGATGCGGTCCGACTTCGGCCGCATGTCCAGCAGGTTGGACGATTGCGTGTCCGCGCCGCTGCGCCAGTGGTACAGCACGAGCCTGCGCGCGACGGCGAGCGCGACGTCCGCACCGAGATCGTCCTCCACGAGCGCGAGCGCGAGGTCGATCGACGCCGTCATCCCGGCCGAACTCCAGATCTTGCCGTCGCGGATCCACACGCGGTCCGGGTCCACGCGGATGGCCGGATGGCGTGCCTGCAGGCCCGCCGCGTGCATGGCGCGCACGGCGACGAGGCGCCCGTCCAGCAGCCCGGTCGGCGCCAGCAGCGCCGTGCCGTTGCAGGCGGTACCGACGCGGCGCGCGCCGGTGGCGGCCCGGCGCAGCAGCGCGACGGTGTCGGCGTCCGGGACGATCGGGTCCGCCGCGCCGAACACGAGGACGGTGTCGAACGCGCCGTCGGCGTCGCGCCACGCGTGCGTCTGGAGTGTCGCGCCGGCCGCGCTGCGGACAGGCGTGCCGTGCGCGGACACGATGCGCAGGTCGTAGGGCGTGCCGCCATACTCGTCGTTGGCCAGGTCGAATACCGTCATGGCGCCGAGGTCGACGAGCTGGAAGCCGGGGAACAGGAAGAATGCGATCGGTCGGTTCATGGTTCAGGCAGATGATCGCGCACCCGGCGGCGGGCGTTCGGACGAATTTCCCTCGTTGCCGGACATGCGCGCAGCCCGACGGGCAAAGCATTGCCGACCCAATTGCAGGACTCGTCGTCTCCACGCCCGGCGGCACCTGGACACCGTGCAGGCCCGGGCACCGGTACAGTGCCGGCCGCAATCGGCCGACTGTGCCTGTCGACGCCGCCGCGGCTTGCGTAGACTGGGCTCATCCCAACAACGCGAGACCCGCATGGCACGCCACCCATTCAAGACCGTCGACGTCTTCACCGCCACCCCGTTCCTGGGCAATCCGCTCGCCGTCGTGTTCGACGCCGACGACCTGTCCGCCGCGCAGATGCAACGCATCGCCAACTGGACCAACCTGTCCGAAACGACGTTCGTGCTGCGCCCGACGCAGAGCCGCGCCGACTACCGCGTGCGCATCTTCACGCCCGGCGCCGAACTGCCGTTCGCCGGCCACCCGACGATCGGGACCGCGCACGCGCTGCTGGAAGCCGGCCAGGTCGCGCCGCGCGACGGCGTCCTGGTGCAGGAATGCGCGCGGGGGCTGGTCCGGCTGGACGTCACGCACGCAGGCGATGGCGCGCGCTGGATCGCGTTCGAACTGCCGGCGACGGCGATCACGCCGCTGGATGCGGCGCAGGCGGACGAGGTGGCGCGCATCCTCGGCACGCCGCTGGCCGGCAGCGCCCCGCCCTGCCTCGTGGATGCCGGGACGCGGTGGATCGTCGCGCAGCTGCCGGACGCCCGCGCCGTGCTGGCCGCGACGCCCGACCTGGCCCGCATGAAGGCGCACGATGCCGCGACCGGCAACACGGGCGTGATCGTCTTCGGCCCGCATCCCGACGGCGCCGCGGCGCGCATCGAGGTCCGCGCATTCGCTCCCGCGCACGGCGTGGACGAAGACCCCGTCTGCGGCAGCGGCAACGGGTCCATCGCCGCGTATTTGCGGCACACGGGCCAGGCCGACGCGTTCGGCCGTGATTTCCTGTCCAGCCAGGGCGCGGCCGTGGGCCGGGCCGGGATCCTGCGCCTGGAAATCGCCGACGATGCGATCCGGGTGGGCGGCAACGCCGTCACCTGCGTCGACGGCCACCTGGCGTCCTGAGGCCTTGATCGAACCGCCGCGCCGGGCTACGCTGGCGGTTTCGAACACGGCACGGAGGACGCGCATGGCAACGGACAAGAGCTTCATCGACTACGTCGCGGAAGTGGTGGGCTTGGGGGCGCGGTTGACGCACCGGAAGATGTTCGGCGAGTACGCGCTGTACGTCGACGACAAGGTGGTCGCCTTCGCCTGCGACGGCAGCCTGTTCGTCAAGCCGTCCGACGCCGCCGCACGGCTCGCGCCCGACCTGCCGCAAGGGCCGCCCTACCCCGGCGCCAAGGACTATCCCATCGCGGACGAATTGCAGGACGACCCGGAGGCGCTGCGCCGCCTGCTGCTCGAGACGGCGGCGGTCATGCCCCCGCCCAAGCCGAAGAAGCCGGCCGCACCGCGGGCAAAACGGGGAGCGGGCTGACCGCGCGATAGCACCGTCTGGCGCCCGGATACCGCCGTTCGTCGCAAACGGCGGGCCGGCCTCGTGCCGCTTGCGCTATCGTCCTCCGCACTCCTCAACCGGCTTTCGGAACAACCATGAACACGATCCGCGTCATCCTGTGCGCCACCGCCGTCCTTGCGACGACCACCCTTGCCCATGCCGGCCCCGCCGGCGAAACCCGTCGGAGCTCGACCATCTCGATCGATGCCCATGAAGGCGATGGCCCCGAGCGTTTCGGTCCGCGCCAGCAGCCCGCGTCGGGGAATCCTTATGTCCAGTCGACGAGCCGGTGGACCGAATTGATGTTGAAGGACGATACGGTGGTCATGCAGCTCACCGATTACGGCATGAAGCAGATCGGGGAGCCGCAGGACGCTCGCGACAAGGACGAAGGCTTCCTGGGCAGGATGCTGAAGACGATGGCGCTCAGCGGCGTCAGGCAGTTTCTCGACCACAGCCTGGCGCTGGCGCTGACCGACATGCGCTCCGCACTGGTTCGGCGCGGCGAAGTCGTTCTCGTCACGTGCCAGGGCAAGGAAGTGTTCAACAAGGTCAAGATCAACGACCAGGTACAGACCTATCCGCAGGATAAAGCGGAAGAGTTCGTCAAGGACATCAACCGGCAGCGGGAAAAGTTTCCCGCATGCGGGACCTAGGCCCGGCGCCGCGAGCGTTTATCGTAAGCGCGCGCATAACCGTCCACGACGTGCGCCGGCAGCATGGTCGCGATGCCGTGCAGGATGAGCGGCAGCAGCACGAACTCGTCGATCGTGCCGAGCACCGGCACCGCGACATTCAACGGCTCCGCCGCGAACAAGGCCAGGCCGGCCAGTGCCGGCACCAGCCACCCGGGGCGATGTTCGTGCCGGACGGCGTACCACAGCAGGCGCAGGTCCTGGCCGGCGACGGTGCGCCACAGTGCGATGATGCGTTTCAAGGCGGGCCTCCATGGCTTCGCACGTTACGGTAATCCGTACATGGGTCGTGCTGGGCCCGAACGCAATAGGCCACCGAAAAAATCACTGCGAACCGCCCGCTCCTCAGCTCGCTGAAGTGTCGGCGTCCTTGTTCGAGTCGAGTCCCCAGTCCTGCCAGTCATCGCCGAATAATTCGACCGGGTGCTGCGTGCGCACCGAACCGTTTCCGCATGCGAGTGAATCTGCAGGGCAATATTTGTCGCATCCCCAGCAAACGCGTTCCGGGTGTATCGGATAGATGGGAAATTTTTTTGCCATGCATCGAGTATGGTGATTTGGATCGTGATTTTCCTTAATCTAGGTCAACTCATTCCGAAACCAAACAGGGTCGCTCGATCGATGCCGGTCGTGACCGTTCGTGACTTTTTCGTTTCAGGAAGCTGCTATGCTCGACTGGCCATGATCTTTACAACCCTGGAGCCAAATTGCGAAACGTCATCCGTGCTATCTTCCTCGCCATACTTGTATCCGGCCCGAGTGCATACGCCGCCGATTCAACGAAAGAACTGGACTGGTCCTCGTTTAACCTGGAAGGCGCGCGCCTGCAATTAGTCAGTCCGAAGGACAAGGACCGCTCTCTGGAACTGTATTTTGGAAAAAACGGCAATCTGGTCACGACCAGCTGCATCAAAGACACCTGTACTGGTCCGTTGCTGGTCTGGAAAATCGAAAATAACCGCCTCAAGACGGGATTTGCACCGACGGAAGGCGACGCGCTGATCAAGGTCACCGGCAACCGGCTCACTCTGCGGGAGGCGTCCGGAAAGATCGTCGTGTATGACATCAAGGGCAGGCATTGATCCTGCGCTCCGGCAGACGCCAGGGTCACCATGCGAATCTTCTCTACCCCGCTTTCCCGTGGAATGGTACTGCTCCTGATGCTGAATGCCATTCCCACCTACGAAACGATGTTCGACAGCTACCGGCCTTCCTGGACTGCCCTCGGCAGGGACGATCTGGAAGACAGGACCGGCACCTTCGTGCGGCTGAAAGAGGACGTCGTGTTTGCCATCAACCTCGACAGCTTTGACGTCCGCTTCAAGGAGCGTTGGCACCGCCTGCGGATCGGCTACCCGTTCAGTCCCATCACAATCGACGTCGAGCAAAGAAAGAAGCAGGTCCAGGGACGTATCGAGACGAACTGGCTGTTCATGCGGCTTGGGATCACCGGCATCCTGTGGGCCTTGTTGGAGTCGTGTCTATCGCTCATGAAACGTGAGCGCCGTGTCATCCGCGACGATGCCGCCACGCGTGGCCTGAACAACTCCTTCATGCACGGCGCCGCGGCATATTCTGCGTTCGCGTCGGCGCCGCTCTTCCATGACAACCTGACCTGGTTGGTGGCCGCGATGGTCTGCGTGTACGCGGGCTGGCACCGGCGGGCGTACCTGGCCTCGTTCCTCGGTGGGATTGTCGTGGCCGTCGTCGGCTGGACCACCATCGGCGCCTTGCGTTCGCCCGACGTCGGCGCAAACACCTTCCTGGTAGTCCCGCTCGGGTTGCTGGTCCTCCTGCCGCCAGCACTTGCGGCTTATGTCGTTGGCCGGGTCGCCTTCATGATCGTGCGCCGACGCGGCGACCGCATGCGACGTGACGCTTGACCCATGCACCGATCCGGCGCCGTCACCGTCCCGCCCGATAGCTGCAGGTCTTCAAGGAACCGTGGGCAGGATCCCCGAACGTGGCGTTCGAGCACGTCACGGGACCGGTCAACACCTTGGTCACGTTTTTGGTTTCGGTACCGTAACGCACCCGATTGGTACCGCTGAGCAGGCAGATGGCGCCCTCGCCCGCACACGGCGTCCAGGCGCTCGCCGCGGCGGTTTTCGCCGGGGCAGCCGGCGCCGCCGTGGTGACGTCGGCATAGCTGCAGCTCTTGGCCAGGCCGCGCGCCGGGTCGCCGAACACGGCCGTCGTGCAGGGCGTCGATGCGGTCACGATCTTCGACGTGTACACGCCCTCGCTGCCGAAACGCACTTCACGCGTGCCGCTGAAGCGGCAGACCTTGCTCTCCGCGGCGCATTCCGTCCAGGCGACCGCTTTCGCACGCGCCGGAGCGCCCGGCACCTCGAAGGCGCCGAGGTCCAGCACGCCGGACGCGGGGCGCCCTTCGCCCGACGCGACGTCCTTGTACTGCCCCGTCGGCGCCAACGCCACGCCGGCGGCGGACTTGCCCGGGTCGGTGCCCGCGCCGATCACGAGCGCGCTGGCAAAGCGCCGCAAGCTGCCGGTCGAACGATCGGCGAAGTCTGCCGCGAAAGCGCGGTAATTGTTCTTCAGTATTGCGCTGGACTGCGTACTGAGTGTGCCGTTGCCGACGAAGATGTTGTTCTGGATGAGCGCGGGCGTCGATACCTTGCCGCTGACGAACAGGAACGTCCCGCCGGCGAAGTCGTTCACCACGGTGTTATTGACGAAGTACAGGTCCTGGCCCGGATTGGTCGCACCTTCCTCCCCGTACGCCACGATGGACGGATTCTGGTTGGCCGCCGGTTGCTGGATGACGTTGCCGATGACGTAGGATGTGCCCGCGTTCGGGAGGTCGATCTCGTAGCTCGGCTGGCCCGAGGCCGTGCTGCCCTTGTCGCCCGGATTCGTGCTCGAGAAGCGGTTGTAGACGATCGTGTTCGTCATCGCGCGCGACTTCAGGTTGTGGCCGACGTTCGCATCGTGCGAATAGTTGTAGCGGAAGGTCAGGCTCCTGGCCTTGCCGATGTACAGGTTGTGGGTCTGGCCATCGCCGAAGCCGTTGTGACCGAACTCGGTGTATTCGATGAGGATGTCGCTGTTCTCGTTGTGGCCGCTGAGAATGCCGTTCTCGTTATCGTGCAGGAAGCCGTGACGCAACGTGAAGTTGGTGCCCTCCAGGCGCAGCGCCGCACCGTTCTGGTCGGCGACCTTCGCGCCCGTCATCTCGACGTTGTCGACGACGATGTCGTTGCCGGTCACGACCCACGTACCCTTGCCGCCGTTTTCCTTGCCGGCCGCATCGATCCGGGGACGGCCGTTCACGCCGCGGATGGTCAGGCCGTTGCGGGCGATCTTGCAGGCGTCGCCCTTGTACGTGGTGCCGCCTTCGATCTCGATGGTGTCCCCGTCCCGCGCGGCGGCGACGGCGGCGCACGGTGCGGAAAACGCCTTGCCCGGGCCGACGGACAATGTGGCGGCGGAAGCGCTGGCGCTGACGGCCGCGGCCAGCAACATGGCGAAGATCGGGCTGGGAACGATATGCATGAGGCGAGCTTAACACGGCACGGTGTCGAATATGATTACCGAACGCTGTGACAATCCACGCATTTCGCGGCCAGGCTTTCCGATACTCTGCTCAGCCAGGAGGAAAGAATTGAAGAGAAACCTGTTCATCCTGTCGATCTTGCTGTCGCTGGGGCTGGCCGGTACCGTCGTTGCCCTGCCTGACCTCTTCCGGCCCGACCTGTCGGTCGACGGCACGACGCGCGCACAAACGATCGATACGCTGGTCGCCCGGCTCGACCAGCACTACGTGTTCCACGATAAGGCAAAGCAGATCGAAATGTTGCTGCGACAGCGCCAGCATGATGGCGCGTACGGCGCCATCACAAGCGGCGAGCAGTTTGCCGCACAGCTCACGGCCGATATGGCGTCCGTGGCCCACGACCTGCACATGAAGGTGAAGTTCAGCCCGAAGCGGTTGCGTCCCGGCGTCGAGCCGGATGTCATGCCAAGGGCGGCGTCCGGCGCCGCCCGGGGCCAGCATGACGGAGTCGAGAACGCCGACCACCTGAGTCCCGCCATCGGCTATCTGCGGATATCGTCATTCCCGCCCCGTACCGCGGTGGCGGGAGCGTATGCGTCCGCACTGGACAAGCTGTCCGATACCGATGCGCTCATCGTCGATGTGCGCGACAACAGCGGCGGCGACCCGGCATCGGTGGCGCTGCTGATCAGCTATTTCGTCGACCGCCCCACGCGCCTGAACGACGTCTGGTCGCGCGATTCCGGGCGGACGACGCAGACCTGGACCGAAGGCGCACTCGACGGCAGACGCTATGGCGGCACGAAGCCTGTCGCGATCCTGGCCGGCCCGGGGACGGCGTCCGCCGGGGAAGATTTCACCTATACGATGCAGGCGTTGAAACGCGCCACCGTGGTCGGGGCACGGACGTGGGGCGGTGCCCATCCGATAGCGTTGTATCGCCTCGGCGAGCATTTTTTTGCCGCCATCCCGCATAGCCGCACCATCAGCCCGATTACCCGCACGAACTGGGAAGGCGCGGGCGTCATCCCGGATGTCGCCGCGCCGCCCGCCGCTGCACTCGCGGTGGCGCAAGACATGCTGCGGAGGCAGCTGGACGCGGCCCCGTCTCCATGAGAAAACTCATCAAATTCGTGCTGTTCGCGTCGGCGCTGGCCATTCCCGTCCGCGCGCTGTGCGCGTCCGCGTGGGTGAACCGCGCCTTCGTCGGCGCCGGGGGCCATGTGCAGATCGACGACGGTGTCTATGCCGCGCGCGGTCTGCCGCCCGAGGCGCGCCAGCGTGCCTTGACGGCCCTGCACGCCGCCCGCGGGCGCATCGCCGCGACGTTTGGCGTACCGGTGGCGCGGCCCATGACGAACATCGCGGCCGATGACCACGAAGCAGCGCGCTTCGGCCTGGCGGACGACGTCCCCGGCACGGCATTCATCTCGCCGTTGCGTACCGAGGTGGTGCTGAACCTGGCGCACTTCAGCATCGACGTCACGGCCCACGAGCTGATCCATGCCGAAGTGGCGCAGCGTCCCGGGTTCTGGACGCGGGTCTTCGAACTGCCCGTATGATTCGACGAGGGTGTCGCCGTGCAGCTCGACCGGCGCGAGCCTTACCTCGTCGAGTGCGGCGCCATCGGTGCGCAGCGCATCCGCGAGGTGCGGCGGCTGACGCAGGGCGCGCGTTTCGGCGACGTGTTCGGGCCGGGAGTACACGCTCCCTTGTCGCCAGGACAACATTGACCGTACACTGCAGGATGCGCCAAACGCACGTCCAGACCCTACATCACTCATATCGATTGCACCATGTCCTTCAGACCTCCCCGACTCGCTGGGCTGATCGTGATGTCGATCTCACCATCCAAGACTCGCTGACGAATGACTTCCTTTAGCCCCCTGCTGCGCACCGCTGTCGCAGCGCTCGTGTTCTTCGGCCTCGACCGCCTCTCCAAGATCGTCATCGTCGAGCGGCTCGGCCTCGCATCCCTCCACAAGATCCCCGCCTGGCCCCCTTACCTCAATTTCGTGATGGCCTGGAACAAGGGCGTGAACTTCGGCTTGCTGAACGGGTTCGACGCCCGCTGGCTGCTGGTAGCGATCAGTATCGTCGCGTCCATCGCGCTGGCATTCTGGGTACGCAACAAGTCGGGGTGGCCGTTGCTGCTGGCGTCCGGCGCCATCATCGGCGGTGCGCTCGGCAATGCCTACGACCGGATCGTGTACGGCGCGGTGGCCGACTACATCAACGTGAGCTGCTGCGCGATCGACAACCCGTATTCCTTCAACGTCGCCGACGTGTGGATTTTCGGCGGCGCGATGTTCCTCGTCCTGGCGAGCGGTTCCACCAGGCACGGGAACGTTTAGTTATCGATATCATTTGCCGCGCAAGCTGTGCTAGGATGCGTGTTCGTTCATTATCCGACCACGAGCCGCCATGCACCTGACACGCCGTTTCTTCGCCGTTCTCGTACCCACTCTATCGCTCGCGCTGGCCGCCCAGGCGGCCGCGCCGGAGACGGGGCGGCCCATCGCTTCCCGCTTCAATGCGGACCCGTCGCCGCACTTCTTCCCCGCCGCGAAGGGCGACAAGTTCTACCTGTACGCGACCGACGACGCGTCGAACACCGGCAAGTACTGGGATTCCGTCACGTGGCGCCTGTACACGTCGCCCGACATGAAGACGTGGCGCGACGCCGGCGTGCCGCTGGCCGTCACGGTGTTCAAATGGGCGCGGCCGGATGCGAAGGCATGGGCGCCGGAAGCGGCCTACCGCAACGGCAAGTACTATTTCTATGCGCCCGTCGGCGGCGACAAGATCGGCGTGGCCGTCTCGGACCGCCCGGACGGCGGCTTCGTCGATGCACGCAAGGATCCGCTCGTCGACCGGGAACGCGACGTGAACGCGGGCGACGAGCCGATCGATCCGGCCGTCTTCATCGACAAGGACGGCCAGGCATACATGTACTTCGGCACGCGCGTGCCGAAGGTCGTCAAGCTGAAGCCGGACATGATCTCGCTGGACGGCCCGATCCGCATCGTGAAGATCGACGGCCTGTCCGCCTCCGACACAAAGAAGAAATATGGCGAGGCACCGTTCATGCACGAGCATAACGGCGTGTACTACTTCACGTTCTCGTCCGGCTGGCCCGGCCAGATCCTGTACGCGACCGCGAGCTCGCCGATGGGCCCTTTCACGTACCGCGGCGTCGTGATCGACTACCTGAAGATCTCGACGAACCACCAGGCCATCCTCGAACACGACGGCAAGAGCTGGGTGTTCTACCACGACGCCCTGCTGCCGGGCGGCGGCGGCTACCGCCGTTCGATCGCCATCGCGCCGCTCGAATACGGCGCGGATGGCTCGATCAGGCAGGTCGCGGTGAAGCCGGGCCAGCCGAACGACTGACCCGGGATCTCGTCCTCAAGCCGCCGTCTTGCCCGACAGGCGCTTGAGGCGCTCCAGCGCGCTCTCGCCGGCCGTTTCCGGCTGGCTGACGGACTTGCGGATCGCATCCAGTTCCGCCTGCTGGTCCAGCGGCTTCTGGCCGATGTCGGCGACGATGCGCAGGCCCGACGCTTCGTTCGTCACGGCCTGGGCGCGGCGGGTCAGCGCCGACAGCGCCGTCGAGTTGCCGCGCATGCTCGTGAGGCCATTCAGCTGTTCCTGGCGCTCGATGCGCAGTTGCTGCAGCTCTTTCTGCGCGTTGGCGGCCGCCAGCGCCTGCATCGCCTTCTTGGCCTGGGCGTCGAATTCGGCCAGCTGCTTCGACAGCGCATCGACGATCTTCTGCAGCTCGTCCATGTAGGCCTTCGCATCCGCCTCTTCCTGGATTTCCTGCGGCAGGCGGGCCTTGTTCGCTTCCAGCTCGTCGCAGAACATGGTCACGGTCGCTTCCGAGATCGTGCCGGCGGCCAGGCGCTCGGCCAGCTTCTCGGCGGCGCGTTCGTCGTTGGCGATCAGGTTCTGCAGGTTCACCACGTCGCCATGCTCCTTGTCGAACGACGCGCGCGACGTCGCCAGCAGTTGCGCCGTTTCGCGCAGCGTGGCGACCAGGCGGTCACGGTCGGCCTCGGTCGCGGTTTCGGGGTCGAAGTTGGCGATGGCCTCGGCGATGCGGTTGCCCAGTGCGCCGAAATGCTTCGTGACCAGTCGTGCGGTCAGGCCCCATCCACTAGCGTTGCTCATTGTTGTTCCTTTCTGCGGTGAAGAAAACGGTTACTACAGTTATTGGATGACGATGCGTTCCTGCTCGACGGGGATGCCGATCACGAAGTCGACGTGGATTCCCCGCCTGCCGGCGTCGCCATCGACGCTTTCCACGATCTCCGTCGTGATCAATAGATATTCGCGGCCGCCATCCGCCAGCTGGCGCACGTACGGCATGAAATACATTTCCTGGCGCAGGCCGTGCTGCCCTTGCGCATCGTCGATGCGCGTCTCGCGGCCCTTGAACGGGTTGACGAACTGCGCATCCCGCGCACCGGCATCGCGGGTGTAGTCGAGACGGTCGGATTCCCCGAACACGGTCGCCAGTTCTTGCGCCCCCACCATGTCGGCCAACTGTTCGCGCCACAGCGTGTAGCCCGCGTCGCCCAGGCCGTAGCCGGCCACGCCCGTGTACGCATCCTGGTCGTCGGCCGTCTCCGGAATCACGCGCGCCAGCTGGGTGCAGTACAGCACTTCGGCCACCTTGCCGTCGTCGCCGCAGAACACCTGCAGGAATTTCTCGTCGGCCGCGTCGTCGCCCTTGTCCAGGTACAGGCGGTACAACTCCACCGGGTTTAGCTCCATACCCGGCTGCAGGCGGATCTGCGACACGGCGAGAATGCGCGTGTCCGCGGCGGCCGGCATCGCGATCAGCGAGCCGTTCGTCTGCGCCCGGATGATCGGCGACATCTGGATCTGCACGACGCTGCCGATGCGCGCGCCCAGCGGCACGTCGTCGTCGGCGCGCGTCGCGCCCTTCGTCACACCCTTGTTGGCGGCCACCGCACGCACATAGCTGAAGACATCCTTCCAGGCCATTCTCGTCAATTCCTTTCGAACGAATAATTCGGTTTCTTTGCTTCCCGGCCGCGGCGCAGGCGACGCCACGCGAAGTACACCCCCCAGCCGATCAGCGCCAGCACGCACAAGGTCAGGAACACGCCGAGGAACGACGTGCCGCCGCCGGACGCGGACGACGCCCCGCCCGCGCTTGCGCCCCCATATCCGCCCGGATAGCCGTTGTTGTTCGCATGCGCGCCGCGCGAGGCGTTCGCGATCATGGCACCCGCGATCACGTGACCGAGGCCGCTGTCCTGGCGCACGATCACCGGCGGCTGCTGTTGCTGCACGGGCGGCGGTGCATACGTCGGCGCGCTCCCTCCCTGCTCGTATCCAGGCACCGGCCGGGTGTCCCGCGCCGCATCGGCCTGCGCCTGCCGGCGCGCGTCCAGCGTGCGCAGCGCGTTCGCTTCCGACGTGTTCCTGTCCAGCTTCCGCGACAGCGCCGAATCCGATTTCCGCGGCGTGGCCGACCCGCCCCCGAACGAGCCGAAACCGCCCGACGATCTGCCCGGTTGCGGCGCGGCGTCGGGCGGCGCCGAACGCCGGCTGAACGCGCCGAAGCTGGTGCCGCTCGACTTCGCCGACGAATACGACGGCCGCGGTGGCGACGACGAGCGCTGCGACGAAAAGCCGCTCTTGAAGGAGCTCGACGAGGACGGCTTCGCGTCGACGGCGCCGACATGCGCCAGCGGGAGCAGCAGGGCCAGCACGAGCGCGACGTTATAAGACTTCAACATGGTCATGGAAGCGATCGAAAGTTAGAATCAGCATAACGACCGCGATGGTCGCACGCACCGGTAAAATTAGCAAAGGAATACCATGACCCGCCGTTACCTCGACATGAACCAGCACGATGCCCTGTACACGGTGGCGCGCAAATACCCCGGCGGCATCGACGCGCTGGCACGCGAACTGGACATGTCCGCCAATGTCTTGCGCAACAAGCTGTCGCCCACGATCGCATCGCACTATCCGTCGTTCGAGGAGGTGTCGCAGATCGTCGAGTGCTGCCACAAGGCCGGCGTGCAGGAAGCGCACCTGCCGCTGCACGCGCTGCTGGTGCGCCACGGGATGGCGGCGTTCGTCGTGCCGCAACCGGAGCAGGCGCGCCAGGACGACTTGTCGCAAACGGTCTGCCGCGTGATGAGCGACGTGGGCGCCGTGGCCGAGGCGGTGTCGACCGCCCTGCTCGACGGCACCGTCACCCCGGTCGAGGCCGACCTGATCGAACGTAAATTCCATGCCGCGCTGTCCGCCCTGGGCGCCTGGCGCGCACGTCTGCGCCAGGAGACCGAGGCGGGCATCCGCTGATCAGGAACGCAGGCGGCGTTCGGGCGCCGCCGCCGCTTCTTCGCGGGCTGCGCCGCGCAGCGAGCGCAGGAACAGCCCGAGGCCGCCGAACGCCAGCGCGAGGATGCAGATAAGCTCAAACGCCGACATCGTGCGCAGCGACATGTTCACGGACGCGATCACGCCGAACACGAGCGCGGCGAACGCGCAGATCGCCAGCAGCCAGCCCAGCACGTTGCGCGCGTTGTAGAAGATCATGGCGATGCCGATCACGAGGGGAATGAGGACGATCCCGCCCGTGATGCCGTAGCCGACCACGCCGAACAGGCGCGTGCCGAGGCCGAAGCTGGAACTCACCACCACGCTGTTGAGGAGCAGGTAGAAGCCCCCGCACATCAGCACCAGCCCCAGGAAGAACTGGCCCGTTCCTCCGCCCGTACCGCCCGCACCGCTCATTGTGTCCTCCGTCTTGTTTTTTGTTGCGACGGCGACAACAATACCAGACTTTCCGGTCACATTGCCAGTGTGCCGGGCGGTAAAGCAACGGTTAAATTACCGGGGAGCGTCGGCGACCGGTTCGCCGAAATCCGGCATCCCGTCCGCGCGCCAGCGGATGGCCTGCGCGCGCGTGTGGCGGTTCGGGTCGTGCAGCGAATCGCCCTGGATCTCGCGGTAGTTGCGCGCGTGGTAGACCAGCACGTCGGTCTTGCCGTCCGGCGTCGTCGTGAACGCGTTGTGGCCGGGGCCCCACTGGCCGTTCTTCTCGCTGCTCCTGAAGACGGGCTCCGGCAGCTTGGTCCACGACTTCGCATCGAGCAGGTCGGCGTCCGCCGGCGCGCTGACCAAGCCGAGGCAGTAGTTCGCATCCGTGGCGCTGGCCGAGAACGTGACGAACACGCGGCCGTGGCTCACCAGCACGGCCGGGCCCTCGTCGACGGCGAACTTGACCTTCTCCCACGCGTACTCCGGCTTCGTCAGCAGCACGGCCGGACCCTTGATCGACAGCGGCGTGTCCATCTTCGCCAGGTAGATGTTGGTGCCCTTGCTGCCGTCCGGCGCGGTCTGTGTCCACACGAGGTAGCGCTGGCCGCGGTGTTCGAACGTGGTGGCGTCCAGCGAGAACGATTCCCAGCCCGTCTTGACCTGGCCGCGCTCGACCCACTCGCCCGCGAACGGATCGGCGGATGCGTTTTCCAGCGCGTACAGGCGGATTTCCCACGGATGCTCGGCGCTGCCGGCCGTGAAATAGATGTACCACTTGCCGTCGATACGGTGCATTTCCGGCGCCCAGATGTGCGCGCCCATCGCGCCGGTGGCGTGCCTGCGCCACACGGTCTTCGCCGGCGCGGCGCCCAGGTCGTCGAGGGAACGGGCGCGGCGGATCTCGATGCGGTCGTATTCCGGCACGGTCGCCGTGTAGTAGTACCAGCCGTCCGGTTGCAGGCTCACCTGCGGGTCGGCGCGCTGCTGCACGAGCGGATTGTGGAACACGGGTTCGGCGGCGTGGGCCGGCGCGAACGCGACGGCGAGGCACAGGGCCAGCGCCGGCAAGGCGCGTACGGTCAAGCGATACATCGGAGCTCCAAAAAGAACGCAGGCTGGCGGCGATGATCGGATGATAGTCGGGTGGCGTCCACCCGACCAATGAATTTTTTCGCGCCACCGATACGAATTCACCGGGTCCGGCGGCGCGGCCTGTCGTCCATCCCCGCCTCGTCCACGTCGGCCGACGTCGACCGCGAGCGCCTGTATTCCAGTTCGCCCGCTTCGTCCGGCAGCGCCGGGCCGGCGTACAGCACCGCGACGTCGGCCAGCGCACTGGCCCGGTCCGCACCGAATCCGGACAGGGGCGTCAGCCGCAGCCAGCGCGCCGTGACGGTGTGCCCGAAACGCACGGTCTGCGGATCGAACGTCGACGCGAGCGTCGGCCGGGCCACGTCGCGCCACGTCGTGCCGTCGTCGCTGGCCTGGATGGACCACTCGCGCACGTCGCCCTCGTGGTCGCGGTGATTCTGGCGCGGCATCAGCACCAGCCCGTCGAACGGCACGGCCTGCGCGAACGCGATCGTCAACACCGGCTGCGGCCGCGGCCCATCGCCCTTCACCGCGACGAGACTGACCGTATTGGGGTCGCCGTCCACGACGTTCGCCGCCTCGGGCCATCCGCTTGCTGTCGCGCCGAGTTTTTTCATCACGCGCGTGTCGAACAGGCTGGCGCGCAGCGCGGCGGGATCGACGGCCGTCGCGGGCGCGAAGCGTGGGCCGGCCATGTAGTCCAGCAGCGAGCGGCGTAACTGGCGCGCGGCCGGACGTTCGTCCAGGCGGGTCTCGAGGTCGAACGTCGCCACCATCAAGCGGCCGCCGCCCACCTTCGCCTCGAACACGGCGCCGAGACGGTAGTTGCGGTTCCAGTCGTCGATGGGCTGGACGATGGGCCGCAATCCGGCCGGCAGGCGTTCGAGATTGAACGCGCGGGCGCCGGCCACCAGGCCGCTCCACTGCCAGTCCATGTGATCGGCCGACGGGAAGCCGGCGAGCGCGGGATGCGCGCGATCGATCCACAGGCCCAGCATGCGCGACCATGCGGGATTCATCAACCGGTTCCAGAACACGGGGACGTCCGCGAGCGGCGGCGAGGTCCAGTCCAGGTCCGCCTTGCGCGGCAGATACAGCACCTTGCCGCCCTGCGCCAGCCGCGCTTCGGCTTCCGGCCACGCATGCGTCACGAGCACCCCGCCTGGAACGGCCGCGTCGACCTGGTCCGGATACAGCCAGACATTCCAGTCGTTGGCGATATCGGTTCCGCCCAGCCCCACGACGAGCCGGTAGTGCGCGGGCGCAGGCAGATGCGCGAGGTCCGCGCTGACGCGGCCCAGCGGGATGTTCTTGCCGATCGGGATATCGAGGTCGGCGAAGCGCCCTTGCAGCACCGCACGCCCGGCATCGTCCTCGATGCGCCACCACGGCCGCGCACCGGCCAGCGGCCGCGCGCCGTAGTGCGCGATCTCCACCGGCACGTCGAACGCGTCGCGCGTCGTGAACACGGAACGCGTCAGGCGGGCCAGCGGCACCGTCGCGCCGTTGAAGCGGCGGAACGCGTCGGGCGTCGCATAGCCTTTCGACGCCCAGAACGTATCGAGGATGCCGACGAGCGCCGTACCCTGGCCCAGATAGTCGTGCAGGTCCAGCAGCTGGTAGCCACTGAGGCCGCGCGTGCGCAGCGCCGCCTCGATCTCTTCCTTGTAGCACGCCAGCTGCCAGCGGCCGGACGCCAGCGCGAACTCGCGGTTGCGGTCCAATACGCCGTGACTGCGGGCGGATTCGCGGAAGATCTCGTAGTTCCCCGGCTGCAGATAGCCCGTGAACTTGTCGATGATGGAGAAATCCGGATACGCCACCCATTGGCCCACCTCGTGCGACACGACGGGCACGCGGATGCCGTCCAGCGACGCCGCGTAGTCGCGCCCGAACCAGCCCGTCTTGTTGCGCAGCGGTTTCGGGCCGATGCGCTGCACGGCCAGGTAGTCGACGTCCTTGTCGAGATCCGGTACGACCGGCTCCGTGTGGCCCGTGCCGTTCGTGTACAGGCGGCGCGGGTCTTCGGCGCGGAAGCGCGCGGTCCACTTCGCGAACACGTCCTTCCAGTGCCCCGACGGTTCGTTGCTGGGACTGAGGAGCAGGAACGACGGATGATTGCCGTACGCGCGGATCAGGCGCTCGGTCTCGTCGTACAGCGCCTGTTCGATGGGCGTGCCGGGCTCGAACCGGTTCCACATCCCCGGCTCCGGCTGCAGGTAGATACCCACTTCGTCCGCCGCCTGGAAGGCCGCTTCCGGCGGCGTGAACGAGTGGAAGCGCACGTGGTTGATGCCCCACGCCTTGTTGATGGCGAAGATCTTCTTCCAGTACGCGACGTCCGTGGGCGGATAGCCGGTGAGCGGGAAGTCGCCGCCGTGGTGCGTCCCGCGCAGGAACACGGGGCGGCCGTTGACGAGGATGTCCGTGCCGCGCGCCGCCACCTGCACGAAGCCGAACGACACGTCGCGCGCGTCGTCGGCGCCCGGCCCCGCGAGGCGCAGCTGCAGCGCTTGCAGCACCGGATGGAACTCGTCCCATGTCGCCGCCTCCTTCGGATACTGCACGCGGAATTCGGCATGGCCGCCGTCCGCCGTCCAGCGCACGGGAATGCGCCGGCCATTGGCCGCGACGGTCCCCGCCCCGGCCTTGCCGCCGCCATTGCCGACCTCGAGCTTCACGAGCACGCTGCGGCTGGCCACGTCCGGGAACACCTGCGCATCCGCGATGTAGACGGGCGACGTCGCGCGCAACTCGGCCTTGCCGACGATGCCGTTCCAGCTCATGCCCAGCGAATCGGAGATGCTGTGCGAGTCCGGCCGGTACGCCATCAGCACGCGCGAATCCACGCGCACCGTGATGCGGTGCCGGCCCGGCGCGAGGGGGCCGATGTCGTACTCGTGCGGCGCCACGAGGGAAAGGTCGGTACCCAGCGCACGGTCGTCGATCCACGCGCCGGAACCCCAGCGGGGCCGCTCCAGGTGCAGCACGACGCGCTTGCCGCGCCAGGCGGCCGGCACCTCGACGTCGCGCTGGTACCATGCCGCGCCGAGGTAGTGACGCGGCGGCTGGCTCAGGAACGGCACCTTCACCTGGCCCGGCTTCGTGAATGCCGCATAGTCCGCGCGCAGGTTCCAGTTCTTGTCGTACAGGGACAGCACCCACGGCGTCTGCACCGTGATGGCGTCGCCGTAGCCCTGTGCGTTCAGGATGCCGGGGATGCGGATGCGGTCCGCCAGCGTGCGGCTTTCCCAGTGGCCCGCCACGCCGGCGTCGTCGCGGTCGAGCGCGAAACGCCAGTCGCCGGCCAGGTCGATGGTGTCCGCCGCGCCGGCCGAAGCGGCCCAGGCCAGCGCGGCGATACCCAGCAGGTTCCTCATGCGTCAGCCGCCGAAGCGGTAGTTCGCGCCCACCATGATGCGGCGGCCGGCGTAGCTGTAGTCCAGGATGCTCGGGGTGCCGTTCTCGAACGGTACGTACGAACCCTGGCTGTTGCTGGTTGCCGCGTTGTTCAGGTTGCGTCCCTCGATGAACACGTCGAGTTCCGGCGTGATGCGGTACTGGATCTTCGCATCGACGTAGCGCGTCGCGTCCTTGAAGTTCGGCGAACCCGGGTTGTAGGCCGGCGGACGGGCGTTGCCGCTCGCGTTCGGGTAGTTGTTCAGGTAGTTGGAGGACGAACCCGCGATATTGTTGAAGTAGCTGCCCACGCCCTGCACCGCGACGCGCGCCGACAGGCGGCCGTCGTCATACCAGATCGCCCAGTTGTACTGGAACTTCGATTCGCGCAGCGGCGGCAGCGGCGTCCCGGTCAGCAGGTCGACGATGTTCTGGGTCGACGTGACCGAAGCCAGTTTCGTGTAGTTCCCGTCGAAGCCGAGGTAGCGCAGGCGCCACGGCAGGAACGTGAAGGCGGTCTTGGTATTGAATTCCCAGCCCTTGCGGGTGGTCGGGACGCCGTTCTCGTAGGTCGGGAACGAGAACGGCAGTTCCGCCAGCGATCTGCCCGTCGTCGGGTCGACCAGGGCCAGGCCCAGCGTGCCGTTCTCGGTCTGCACGATCGACGGGCCCACGATGCCGCGCTGGTTGAAGTAGGACAGCGAGAACATCGTGTCCTTGCTCGGGTAATATTCCGCACTCCAGTTCTGGTTCAGGTTCTTCTGCGCCTGCAGGGCCGGGTTGCCGACGGTCTTGGTGCAGGTCTGGGTGCCCTGCGCGTCGACGCGCTCGTCGTAGCGGCACAGGCCCGACGGCAGGAGATTGGTCACCGGCGGACGGGCGACGGTGCGGGCGCGGTTGTAGCGCACGACGAACGTGTCCGGCACGAGCCACATCGCGAGGTTATAGATCGGCAGGAAGTCGTGCGTGGTGGCGTCCACCGCCGTGTTGGTCGACACCGTGACGTCGTTGATGCCGCCGGCCGCGTTGGGGCTGGCCGGATCGAACGCGGGCGTGCGCGTGATCGACTGGAATTGCATGTTGCCGATGCCGTGGATCTTGGTGCGGATGTAGCGGTAGCCCAGGTTGCCTTCGACCTGCCAGTCGAACGGCAGCGCGCGGCCGGTGAACGGGATGCGGTCGATGTTGAAATCGCCCATCACGTACAGGGCCTCGGAACGCTCGCTCATCCTCGTCACGGGTGCTTCGTGCGGCTTGCCGTCCGTGCCCGTGCAGCTGGTGACGCAGTCCAGGTTCGCGTTCGTGATGCCGGCCAGCTGGAACACCTTCTGCACATCGATGTTCGGCCAGTTGGTCACGGCGCCGCCGAACTGGCCGTTGGCGCCGTTGAACAGCTGGGTATTGGTGATGTTCCCGTTGAGCGACTTGGCGATGATGTCCTGGAACTGCTGCGGCGTCACGGTCACGATGCCCGAGCTCTGGCTGTCCCAGCGATTGCTCTTCACATAGCCGTACTGGCACTTGTTCCCGCCCGCGCCCAGCGAACCGGCGGTGTCCTGGCAGCCCACGAGGGTGCTGCGGACAAGGCCCGGGATCGCATAGACGATCGGGTCCGTGCTCACCTGGTAGCCGTTGCCGCCGCGGGTGTCGTAGCGCGTGTCGCGGAAGTTGAAGCCGGTCTTGAAGCGGGTGAAGAACGGAATGGATTCCGGGACCTGGAACGTGAAGTCGGCCTTCGCCGTGCGTTCCTCCGTCGCCGTGATCCCCGGCGTGTAGGTCAGCTGCGGCTGCGAATACGTAAGCAGCGGCTGCTGGTTCGCCGTGTAGGCCGGCACGCTGTTGATGTAGGTGTTCCCGCTGGTGACGGCCGCCGCGGCGGCCGGCTGCACGAGGCGCGCATAGTTCGCGGGGTTGTACAGGTCGAAGGTCGACCCCTGCGGGAAGTTGTACGTCCACAGGCCGTTCGGGGTCACCGACATCTGTGCCGCCCCGTAGTAGGAACTGAACGTCGTGCGGAAGGTCTCTGTCGTGTAGTTGGATTTGGCGTCGCCGACCAGCCACTCCGCCTTCATGCCGCCGTGGTTCCATTCGCCGCCGGTCTGGAAATACTTGGTGATCGTATCGGACTTCTGGAAGATCTGGTCGACACCGGCCGCGCCGTCGCTGATGCTGAAGCTGGTCACGTGGTGGCTCGCGTCCACCGTGACGGTCGACGGGTCGACGTTCGTCACGGCGCCCTGCACGGCCGGTCCGCCGCTCAGGTAGCTCACATTACCCGGGTACAGGTAGTAGCCGGCGCCGCTCGCACCCGGCGCGACCGAACGCACGCCGCTCGCGTCCACGAACGTCTTCGCCGTATTCACGTTCATGCCGCCCAGGTTGAGGAATGACGTCTTGTTGTCGGTATGGCGCTTGGAATAGCTGCCCTTGGCGTACACCACCAGGTCCCGGTTGACCTTGAAGTCGGCGCGCAGGTCGAGGTCCTGGCGGCGGTCGATCTCGGTCTGGATCTTGTTGCGGACCAGCGAAGGCGTATAGTCGTTCCACTGGTTCAGGCAACTGATCAATTCGTTCTGGCGCTCGTTCACCGCATTCGTCCGGTTCGACGCGCTCAGGTTCTTCAGCGTCCCGTCCGTGGTGGCCAGTTGCGGGAACGCGCTGTAGCAGTCCGCCTTGGTCTGCGCCGCGGCCGACCTGGTCAGGATCTCGTACGGCGAATACGTGTTGTAATTGCCGGTGCCGTTCGTGTACGGATAGATGCCCGTGGAGCCGGCCGCGGGACCTGCAGGCGTCGTCGACGCCGGGTCCGCCATGTTCAGCGTGGACGGGTTGTACGTGAAGGTCTTCTGCGGCGAGTTGTCGAAGTCGATCAGGCGCGCGTAGCCCGCGGCCGCGCTGGTCGCGACCTGCATCTGGTGCTGCTCGTTGGCCGTCGTCGACTTCGACGCATTCAGGATCACGCCGAGGCGGTCGTCCATGAATTTGCGCGACAGGATGACGTTGGTGTCCGGCTCCCACTTCTTGTTCAGGTTATTGGTGGTGCCCGCCACGCGCACCGACGCGAACGGCTCCTTGAAATCGAGGCCCGTGCGCGTCTTGATGATGATGCCGCCGCCGAGCGAACCCTCGACCATGTCGGCCGTCGAGCCCTTGACCACGTCCACGCTCTTGATCAGGTCAGCCGAAAGCTGGCGGAATTCGCTGCCACGACCGCTGGCCGCGTTGTTGGCCGACTGCACCGCCATGCCGTCGATCTCGACACGCGTCAGGTCCGGTCCGTTGCCGCGTACGGCCACGGTGACGCCCTCGCCGAAATCGCCGCGGTCGAGCGCGATACCGGCCATGCGCGAGATCGCCTCGCCGATGTTCCGGTCCGGCAGCGAGCCCACGTCTTCCGCGACGATGGAATCGAGCGCGGTGGCCGCGTTCTTCTTGCGGGCGATCGACGATTGCTGCGATTTGCGGGTCGAGACGACGACGGTGGCGATGCCGCTCGCGATCTCCTGGTTGCCCTGCGGCGCGGCCGTTGCGGCGCTGCCCTCGCCCGCGCCGCTGGCCGGCGCCTGCGCGTTGGTGGCGCCCTGCGGCGGCGTGGCGTCCTGCGCGAACGCGGCCTGGCCCGCCATCAGGGATGCGACCGCCAGCGAGACGGCGTAGGCGAGGCGGGTGGGGCGAATGACCTGTCGGATGTCGTGCATTTTTCTGTCTCCTTGTTAGACCACTGCGCGGTCTGTTTTTGTCTGGGTCGGCTTGAAAACAGTGTAGGGTCGTGTGCAGCCGCCGTGATATATCAGCAGGAAATACTCATCCGCTTGAGCGAAGTGCGTGCGCAAACACCACACGAACCGATCAACGCCGCGATTGCGATTCCTTTTTGGCGTCGATTCGCGCATTTGCCGCATCGATGGTTATCGCAACGCGCCGCCCGCGTGCCGCCCCGGCCGAATCGCTCAATCCGGTGAGCGATTCGGCCGCGCGCGCTGCGCTATCCTTGACCTCATAACGAGGAGACTCGATGAAGCCAACCATCATCCCTGCCCTGCTCTCGGTCGCGCTGGCGTCTTCCGTCCAGGCACAGACGGACACCGTGACCGTGAACGGTCCCCGCGCGCGGGCCGGCGATCCCCATGCGATCAACGCCGCGAAGGACCGCATCCTGAACGGCCGGTCCGCGTCGTCGTGCGCGTTCATGGACCCGTACAATCCCGCCTACGATCCGGTCACGACCGCGTACATGCGCGACTTCGGCCTGGACGACAGCCTGTCGAACGACGTCCCGCGCGCTTCGGACCTGGCGCCGGACGGCGACGTGTCGAACCTGTCTTCCGCCGTCGCGCGGGTCTCCGGCTGCCGCGGCGCCGACTGGCACTTTGCGGCGGGCCGCAACCGCATCGTCCGCAACGACAGGACGCTCGCGCTGGGCTACGAAGCCTTCGACAACAAGGACTACGCGCGCGCACTGGACATGTTCGGCACCGCATGGACGAAGATCGGCTACGACGACGCGGCGCTGATGCTGGCGCGGATGCACCTGTACGGACTCGGGACGGCGAAGAATGGCGCGCAGGCTGTCGCGTGGCTGGAAAAGGTGGACCACAAGCCGTACGACCCCGCCCGCTCCGACCTGCTGGCGCCCCGCATCGACGCCGCCTTCATGCTGGCACGCATGTACGACCGCGGCATCGGCGTCGCACGCGCTCCGGACAAGGCCCGCGCGTGGTACGAAAAGGCGGCCGGCTATGGCTACGCCCCGGCGCAATACGTGCTGGGGCTCGCGTACTACACGGCCGACGGCGTCCCGCGCGACCTGAAACTGGCGGGCGCGTATTTCGAAGCGGCCGCGCGCGCCGGCATTCCCGCCGCCCTGTTCGCGGCCGGACGGATGCACGACCTGGGCGAAGGCGTGCCGGCCGATCCCGCGAAGGCCATCGTGTACTACAAGGAGGCGGCCCTGAAGGGCGACCCCGATGCCCGGTTCGCGCTCGGCACCTATTTCTACAGCGGCGAGGTCGTCGGCAAGGACCTCGCCACCGCGCGCCGCTGGTTCGCGGCGGCGGCGCGCCAGGGCCAGCCCGACGCCATGTTCAACCTGGGCGCGATGGCCGCGCACGGCGAAGGCGGCGCCAGGGATCCGGCCACCGCATACGTGATGTTCGACCTGGCACGCCAGGCCGGCCACGATCGCGCGGCGGCCGCGCTGCAGGCACTGGCGCCCACGCTGACGGCCGACGAACGCAAGCGCGCCGACACCGTGCTGCACCCGCCGCACGGTCAGGCCGGCTCGTAGTCCACCGGCAGCATCATGCAGGGGAAGCGGGCGCGCAGCACGTCCAGCGCCTGCAGGGTGCCCGCGAGGTGCTGGCGCACGGCCCGCCGGGCGCCGGCCGCGTCGCCCAGCCCGATGCAGCGCGCGATCTGGCCGTGCTGCCGCAGGATCGACCGTGCCTTGCCGTTCAACGGCAGGTGCAGGCGCCGCAGCCGATCCAGGTTGCCGCTGCAGCGGCGCATCATGGACCACAGGTCGGGCAGCTCGGACACTTCGTACATGCGCAGGTGGAAATCCATGTCGATGCGTGTGAAGCTCTCCAGGTCGTCCGCTTCGAGGCAGCCGCGCTGGCGCGCGACGAGGTCCTGCAGGGCCTTGCCCAGGTCCGGGCGGGGCTGGCGCGCCAGCACCCACGCGATTTCCAGTTCCACCGACAGGCGGAAGAAATGCGCCTGGCGCGCGGCCGCGAGGTCGATGGGCCGCACACGCGTCTGGTGCTGCGGGTAGATGTCGACGAGACGCTCTTCTTCCAGCCGCAGCAGCGCTTCGCGGATGGGGCTTTGCGACAGCTGGAAGTACTCGCACAACGCAGGCCGCGCCAGCACGGCGCCGGGTTTCAGGGCGAGGCTCACGATCTGCGCGCGCAGGTGCTCGAACACCTGCACGGTCGCGTTGCGCGAGCGGTCCAGGCGGAACGGGATGTCGAGGGCGCTCATCGCTCAGGGCCTTTCGTAGAATTCCGCCTCGACGATGGACAGCACGGCCGTCGACACGCCTTTCGTTCCCGTCGCCGTATTCGCCTGGTGGGCGACCTCCGTCAGCTTGATGCCGCCGCCCTCTTCCGCCCGGCCGGCCAGCTCGATGCGCACGGTGCGGCCCCGCACGGGTTGCAACGGCAGCGTGACATAGCCGAGGCTCTTCGGCGTCAGGCCGCTCCATGCTTCCCGGCCGTCGACATAGACCTTGAGCGGATAGCCGCGCTCGCGCCAGCCCGTCAGTTTCAGCACGACTTGCGCGAGCCGCGCGGGCCGCGCGAGCGTGTACGTGATCGCGGGCGTGGCGCCGGCCTGGCTCGTCCACGCGGTGGTCTCGTCGTCATCGTAGGACTTGATCCCGTCCGGCGCATCGCTGGCGGTCACCGGCACGGCCACGCGCGACACCGTGAACGAGGGCGTGGCGGGCGTCGGTCCGCGGTCCAGGTGAACGGGCGGCATGGGCGGCAAGGCCGCAAGGCCATCCTTCGATCTCACCGGCTTCGACTCCAGCGCCACTTCGGCCGGCGCCAGGCCTTGCGCGCGGGCCCGGACGACGATGCGCCCCGCCTGCGGTGTCGTGCGCAGCAACACCCGATTGACGCCGCCCTCCACCGGCAGCGCGCGCGCGAGAATGTAGTTGTCCGGCCCCTGGGCGATGCCGCCGCGCCATTCGGCCGGGCCCTGCACGTCGAAGTCGACCATGTCCTGCGCGAGCGGATGGCGGCGCCCCGCGGCGTCGACCACTTCCACCTGCACGAGGGCCATGTCGGCGCCGTCGGCACGCAGGCCTTGCGGCGACACGATGGGCGTCAGTTTCAACGCGACGGGCGCACCGGCGGTGGCCAGCGTCGTCTCGCACACGGGTTTGCCCTGCGCGTCGTAGCCGACCGCTTTCAGTTCGCCCGCCGCCCACGCCACCTTGTCTTGCGCGACCCGGTCGAACGTGAACAGGAAGCGCGCGCTCTGTACGGCCGGCCCGACCTCCTTCCCGTTCAGGAACAGTTTTACGTGGTCCGCACTGGAGACGACCGTGACCGGCTTGACGGTGCCCGCCGGGTAGTTCCAGTGCCCGGCGATGTGTGCGCGCGGATGCTCCACGTCGACCCAGCCGTCCCACATGACCTGGTGAGCGTAGAACGCGTCCTTCGCGATACGCATGGCGTCGACCTCGCCGCTGCGGCGGTAGTTCTCGGCGCCGCGGTGGTGCGTGTTCGAATCGGAGAACACGATGTTCACGCCGCCGCTCGACACGCGCGTGCCGGTGCCGGGACGCTCGCGCCAGTAGTCGTACCAGCGCTGGACGTCCTCGATGGCGAAGGTGTCCTGGTTGCGGTTGTAGACGCTCGCGTCCTGGCCCTTGTGCGGCGGCCCGTCGCCGTCCCTGTGGTACGGCGGAGAGAGCTCATCCCAGTACTTGCGCAGCGCCTCGTCGCGCGAATACTCCATCGCCCACATCGGCATGCCCGCGCTCTTGTTTATGTACAGCATCTCGCCGCCGTATTCCGCGACGTGCTGCAACTCCTGGCTCAGCATCTCGCGGCTGCCGGCCGCGCGGCCGCCATACGGGTCGAATTCGTCGCGCAGCGCCTTCATCGCGCGCATGTGGTCCGCACTGACGCCCTTGTTGCCGCTTTCGTAGAACACGATGCTCGGGTTGTTGCGGTTGTAGACGATGGCATCGCGCATGACGTCGAGGCGCTGCTCCCAGCGGCGGTCCTTCACGTCCCCTTCCGAGTCGCCCGCCGGCATCGCCTCCATCATCCCGAGGCGGTCGAGCGATTCCACGTCCTGCTTCCACGGCGTCACGTGCATCCAGCGGATCAGGTTCGCATTGCTGGCCAGCGCCAGGCCATTGCTGTAATCCGACAGCCACGCCGGCACGGCGCTGCCCACCGCCGGCCATTCGTTCGTCGTGCGCTGCGCATAGCCGTGAACCTGGATCACGCGGTCGTTCAATTCGATCATCCCGTTGCGGAACGCGGTCTTGCGAAAGCCCGTGCGGGTCGTGACCGCATCGAGCGGCTTGCCGTCGACCGTCAGGGTCGTCACGACGTCGTACAGGTAGCCGTAGCCCCAGCTCCAGAAATTCAGGCCCGCGACCGGCGCGCCGGCTTTCAACGTGACGGTGGCGCCGGGCGCGATCGTCTGCGCGGGCGCGCCGAAGCGCGCGACGCGCTTGCCGTCCTTGTCGCGCAGCTCGACCTCGTACGCGACCCGGTGCGCCTTCGGGGAATCGTTGCGCACCTGCGATTCGGCCGTGATGGCGGCCTTGCGGTGCGGGATGTCGAAGTCGCGCGCATACACGTATACGCCGGTCGTGCCGAGGCTCCCGTACAGGGGCAAGGTCTGGTACACGGGTTCCGTGACGTGCAGGCGCACGTTCTTCGGCAGGCCGCCGTAGTTCGCGAAGAAGTTCTTGTCGTTCCACTGGTAGCGCTGGCCCGTCGCCTGCTCGCGATAGTCCCAGCTGTTGTCCGTGCGGACGGCCACGACGTTGTCGCCGTCGACGAGCGCCGCCGCGATCTCGACGCCGAACGCATTGATGCCGTTCTCGTGCAGCGCCACGCGCCTGCCGTTGACGAAGATTTCGGCGGCCTGCCGCGCGCCTTCGAATTCGAGGAACACCTTCTGGCCGGGCTTCAGGCCGGGCACCCTGAAATGCTTGCGATACCAGGCGATCCCCGTCGACAGGTCGGCGATGTCCTTGCGGAAGGCATCGTCCTCGTTCCAGGCGTGCGGGAGGCTGACGGCCTTCCAGCCGCTGTCGTCGAAGGCGGGGCGCGCGGCGTCCGCCGGGTCCCCGACCGTGAGCTTCCAGCCGGGATTGAAATCGTACAGGGCGCGCGCGGCATGCGCGGGGACGGCGGCGGCGAGCACCAGCAGCAAGGCAAGACGTAGGTTCATGAAGGTCGGTATCGGGGTGGATGTCGCTAAAATACTAGCAGTCCAGTATTCGACTTTTTCGTACCCTGGCCAATTACTCACCACGATGAGCGTTGGTCCGGACTGGCCAACGGGCCGGGAACGCTGTTAGCATTGCGGCACGCGGGCTTGTCCCCGTGCCGCTTTTCCCTTCCCGTATCAACGACTACAAATGACGAAACCATTCAAACGCATCCTGTTCACCGGCGCCGCCGGTAACCTGGGCCGCCGCCTGCGCGAGCGCCTGCACGAATTCGCCGACATCGTGCGCCTGTCCGACGTGGCCGACTTCGGCCCGGCCGCGCCGCACGAGGAAATCGTCCTGTGCGACCTGGGCGACCGCGACGCCGTCATGCGCATGTGCGAAGGCGTCGACGCCATCCTGCACTTCGGCGGCATCTCCACCGAAGAGGAATGGGCGCCGATCATGCAGGCCAACATCCTCGGCATGGTCAACCTGTACGAAGCCGTGCACAAGCTGGGCATCCGCCGCGTCGTCTTCGCCAGCACGAACCACACGATGGGTATGTACAAGACGACGGACCTCGTCGACGCCACGATGCCCCCGCGCGCGGACGGCTATTACGGCGTATCGAAAGTGTTCGGCGAGACGCTGTCGCGCTATTACTGGGACCGTTTCGGCGTGGAGACCGTCTGCATCCGCATCGGCTACTGCTGGCCGGAGGCGACGAACTACCGCCAGCTGGTCACCTGGCTGTCGCTCGACGACCTGGTGCAACTGCTGCACCGCTCGCTGACCACGCCGCGCGTGGGCCACACGATCACGTTCGGCATCTCGGACAACGAGGGCCGCTGGTGGGACGACCGCCACGCTGCCTTCCTGCGCTACAAGCCGAAGGACAGCTCGCAGCAGTTCGCGGACAAGCTCCCGGCGGAAGTCCAGTATCCGCCTGCGGACGACATCGCGACCTTCTACCAGGGCGGCGTGTTCCTGCACAACGGGCCGAAATACCGTCCGTAACAGGCCGCCAGCGCGCGTCGGCACGCCGGATGTCGTCTGACGTCCGACCACACCGTCGCCCCTGCGCAGGCAGGGGCCCAAGTTCCGGCTGCGCGGAAAACTTGGGTCCCCGCGTGCGCGGGGACGACGGTTGTTTATTTTTTCGCAGACTTGTCAGACAAGTGAGTCCGCACGGCTATAATCGTAGCCTGGACCCCACTGTATACAACGCCCGCATGAACTCGCCGACCGCCCTGCTGCCCGCCCGCAAAAAATACCGCAACCTCGCCCAGGGCGTCGTGGAAGAATTGAGCGCGCGCATCCGCCGCTCCGAGTTCAATCCGGGCGACAAGCTGCCGCCGGAAGCGGCGATCATGGAAGAGTACGGCGTGAGCCGCACGGTGGTGCGCGAGGCGATCTCGCAGCTGCAGGCGGGGGGCCTCGTGCAGACGCGCCACGGCATCGGCACCTTCGTGCTGGAACCGCCCGCGACCACGCTCGGCATCGGCACGGACAGCGTGGTGACGGTGCGCGACGTGCTCGCGATCCTGGAACTGCGCATCAGCATGGAGACGGAAGCCGCGTGGCTGGCCGCGTCGCGCCGCACCGAGGAACAGGTGGCGCAGATGGGCCAGGCGCTGGGCGAGATGCAGCGCGCGCTCGAGAATGGCCGCACCTCGGTCGAGGCCGACGTGCGCTTCCACCAGCTCATCGCGGAGGCGACGGACAACCGCTATTTCGTCGAGCTGCTGGGCCAGCTGGGCAGCGCGATCATTCCGCGCGCCCGCCTCAACACCCCGGGTCTCGGCGAAGACAAGCCGGCCGACTACCTCGAACGCGTGAACCGCGAGCACGAGGACATCTATAAAGCGATCCTGCGGCGCGACCCGGAAGCGGCCCGCGCCGCGATGCGCACCCACCTCTCGAACAGCCGCGAACGGCTGCGGGAAGCGCAGCAGCGGCTGCAGGACCAGCCGCGTACCTGATCAGCGGTACTGCAGCGCCACCACCTGCGCGCTGCGGCGCGGCGCGCCGACCAGCGCCGGACGGACGGACGCGGCCGCCGGCACCCGTTCCAGCGTGAAGATGCTCACGGCCTCCAGCAGTGCCTGCGCCTGCTCCTTCAGGCTTTGCGCCGCCGCCGCGGCCTCTTCGACGAGCGCCGCATTCTGCTGCGTGATGCCGTCCATCTGGTGCACGGCGCTGCTCACTTCCGCGATGCCTTGACCCTGCTTCGCGCTGGCGCGGGCGATGTCGCCGAGGATGCCGGACACCTGGCGGATGGCATCCATGATCTCGTCCATCGTGCTGCCCGCTTCGTCGACGAGGCGGCTGCCCGTGTCCACGCTGTGCACGGACGCGTTGATCAGGTCCTTGATCTCCTTGGCCGCGCCGGCGCTGCGCTGCGCCAGCGCGCGCACTTCCGCCGCCACCACCGCGAAGCCGCGCCCCTGTTCCCCGGCCCGTGCCGCTTCCACGGCCGCGTTCAGCGCGAGGATGTTGGTCTGGAACGCGATGCTGTCGATGACGCCGATGATGTCGGCGATGCGTGCCGAGCCATCCTTGATGTGACCCATCGTCGACACCACCTGCGCCATCACGTCGCCGCCCTTGACGGCGACCGTGGAGGCGCGCGCCGCCAGGTCGTTGGCGTTCTGCGCATTCGCCGCGTTGCGCTGGACGGTCCCGGTCAGCGTCTCCATCGCGCTGGCGCTCTCCTCCAGCGATCCGGCCTGCGCTTCCGTGCGCGCCGACAGGTCGGCATTGCCGGTCGCGATTTCATCCGTCGCCGTCGCCATGTTTTCCGTGCTCGTGCGGATCCTGGCCAGCATGTCGTGCAGGTTGCCGTTGATGGTGGCGATGGCCCCCAGCAGCCGGCCCACCTCGTCGTCGAACTCCACGACGACCTCGCCCGACAGGTCGCCGGCGGCGATGCGGTCGGCCGCGGCGACGGCCTTGTTCAGGTTGCGCATGATGTAGCGGTAGACCATGTACAGGGCGGCGGTCGTCGACACGAGCGACAGCACCATCAGCGCGATGGCGGCCGTCATCGCGCTGCCGGTGGCCTGGTGCGCGTCGGCGACGGCGGCGCCGGTGCGCTCGTCCAGCAGGCGCAGGAAGTCGTTCAGCGGCACCATGATGCGCGCCTTGTTGCGGTGGTATGCGGCGTCGTGCATGATCGCCCGTGCGAATTCCGCGTTCGGTTCGTCCTTGCGGGTAAAACCGCCGCGGCCGTCGTCGAACAGGCCTTTCACGGCGTTCATCGCGGCGACTTCGGTCTTGACCAGGGCGTCGGACACGTCCTGCGCCTCCTGCAGCTTGGCGAATTCCTGTTCGCTGAAGCCGGCCTTGCGCATCAGTTCCTGCAGCGGGACCGCCTGGCCGCTCGCCGGCGGCACCGCGACGCCGCCCGCGACGAGATCCCAGTAGATGCGCTCGTAATGCGCGGGCCGCGGCCTGGTGCCGTTGCGGATGGCGAGGATGTCCTGGTATTGCTGTTCGTAGCGGCTGTCGCCCGTGACCACGTAGGTGCGGGCGAGGCGCGTGAGGTCGTCGGAGCTCTGGCGCAATTCGTCCGCCAGCAGATAAGACCGGTAGCGCGACTCGCTCGCCTCCGTCGCGCGGCTTTGCGCGACGGACACACGCTGCAGCGCGGCCAGCATGAGGCCGGCCATGAGCAGGGTCAGGGCCAGCAGGGTGATGAATGTTTGTTTGATCGTAAGATGCCGCATGGTTGTCTCCTCCTCGACATTTACAATCTATCCAAAACTCACCTTACAAAATAGTGGGAAAGCATAAAATTCGGAAATATGTTCTTTATGCGCAACATTAATTCCCAATAAGCAATCGCGTCGTTCCCGCGCAGGCGGGAACCCATACCGAGCATCCTGATCACTTCAGCATGGATTCCCGCTTTCGCGGGAACGACGTGCCGTCAGAAGGCCATCCGCACGCCCGCGCGATAGGTGCGGCCGATCACGTCATACAGCGCCGGATTGATACCGATACTGAGGTTCGTCTGCGGCACGAGCACCGGCCCGCGGTCGGCCAGGTTGTCGATCTTGAAGTACAACATCGAGTCCTTCGCGAACGTGTACGTCGCACCGAAGTCGACGTACGTGGCGCCCGGGAGGTGGTTGTCGTAGATCGTCGGATGCGCCGCGGTCGGCACCGGGCAGTTGGTCTGGCACTCGATGAACTCATTGCTGAACACACCGGCGCTGACCCAGCGCTCCGTCAGGCTGAGACCCAGCTTGCCGTTGTCCCACGACTGGGTCACGAGCGCCTTCCACTTCGGCGTGCTGCCCGCCATGTTGCCCGCGCCCTCGCTCGGCGTCGTGCCCGGCACGCCCGGGTCGGACAGCGAGTGGATCGTGCGCGTCGCCATGCCGCGCAACGTGAACATGCCCGGCAGGCCGTAATCACGCAGGTTCGTGCGGTACGCCGTCTCGACGTCGACGCCGCGCGTGTGCAGCGACGCGAAGTTGAAGCTCTGCGCCAGCACGTAGTTGGTGCCGGCCGCACCGTTGATCGACACGGCGCTGCACACGTTCTGGTAGCCCGCGTAGCACAGGTCGACCTCCTGCTGGGGGCCCAGCGAGTTGATCACGTTCTTGACCTTGATGTCGTAGTAGTCGACCGACAGGTTGAAGCCGCGCGCCCAGCTGGGTTGCGAGAGCACGATGCCGAACGAGTTGTTCCGGGCCACTTCCGGCTTCAGGTCCGGGTTGCCCACGTTGCGCTGCTGGATCTGGATGGACGAACCCTGGTTGTTGTTGACGGCCTGGTTCGTCACCGTCATCGCGGCATACAGCTCGGACAGGTTCGGCGCGCGCACGTCCTTCGAACTCACGGCGCGCAGGCGCAGGCCGTCGACGGGCGTCTTCCACGTCGCGCCGATCTTCCACGCGCTCGCATGGCCGGCGGTGCTGTATTTCTCTTCGCGGTCGGCGAGGTTCAGGTTCGCCTCGCCCCACGTGGCCGACTTCAGGAACGGGATGTTGAGCTCGAGGTAGGCTTCCTTCACGTTGAACGCCCCGCGGCCGTTGTGGTAGTTCCCCGCGAACCAGTTGTCGCCGCCGGTCGACAGCGTGGTGTCGAGCGGATAGCTCGGGCCGTAGCGCGACTGCAGGTCCACGCCGGCGCCGTACGGGTCGCCGACCACCGAATAGTCCTCGCGGCGCCATTCGAAACCGGTGGCCATCGAGATCGGCCCGGCCCAGCCCTCGGCCACGTCGCCGTGCACGTTGGCGCTGACGACGTTCTGGCTCGAATCCGTATGCTGCATCGGCCCGTTCTGCGGCGCGATGTACGACCAGCCGGCCATGTTGATCGGCACGTCGCCGAAGATGTTGATCGGCTGGCAGCCGTTGGCGCGCGCGTTGGCATCGCGGCAGACGATGTTGCCGCTGGCGTCGCGCACGGCGTCGATCGCGTAGTTGTAGCGGCGGTTCAGGGTGATGTCCTGCACGTGGATGACGGTTGTGTTCTCGCCATGTTCCGCGTACGCGTCGTACGACCAGTCCTTGCCGAACAGCGTGAAGCGGCCGTCCGCGCCGACCACGAAGCGGCGCTGCGTGCGCGTCGGGAGCACGGAGATATTGGCGGGGAATTCCGCGTTCGCCGTACCGACCTGCATCACGCCGTTCGCATAGCCGGATGCGCAGCCTGCCGCGATCGACGCCGGCAGGTACGCGTTGTCGCACTTGATGCCGAGGTTGGCCTGCTTGGCCGCGCCCGGATTCGGCGAGAACACGGATTTCACTTGCGCCCAGTTGCCCGTCACGTAGATCTCGTTATCCGCGTCGAGATCCCAGGAGACGCGCGTGTACGCGACCTGGCGCTTGAAATTCATCGCCAGGTTCGTGCCCGCGCCCACGCTGCCCGCCAGGTCGCCGCCCACGCAGAAGTTGCCGACGCAGTTCGACCCGTACTGGAACGGGTACGGCGTGCCGCCCGGACCGAATGCCGTGCCTTTCAGCGGGCCGTCCGTGATCAGGCCGTACTTCGCATACTGGATGTGCTGCGCGTGCTGGATGCTTTTATAGCGCGGCGCGCCGGCGGCCTGCATCGCCTTCGTCGATTCCTGCAGCGCCGGGTTCTTGTACCAGCTGCGGCCGTTCGCGCCGACTTCGCCGAAGCCCGGCGAATCGATGCCGTTCTCCTTCGTGAACTCACCGCTCGCCGTCACGTGCAGGCGGTCGTTCATGAAGCCCTTGCCCCACGCGGCCTGCAGGGTGCCGTTCTTGTCGTCGTGGTACTTCGTCATGCCGCCTTCGGCATTGAACTTGAAGCCGCTGAATTTTTTGTCGGTGATGAAGTTCACCACGCCGCCCACGGCATCGGAACCGTACGAGGCCGACGCGCCGCCCGTCACGACGTCCACGCGTTTTACCAGCAGTTGCGGGAACTGGCTGACGTCCGTGACGCCGGTGACGTTCGCGCCGACGACGCGCTGGCCATCCAGCAGGGTCAGGGTGCGGATCGTGCCGAGGCCGCGCAGCGACAGCGACGACAGGCCCTGCACGCCGCTCGACGTGCTGTACGTGAACGTGGTGCGGCCCGTGCTGCCCTGCAGCGCCGGCAATTCGGCCAGCGTGTTGAACAGGTTCGGCTTGGCGGATTTCGCCAGGTCGTCGGCCGTCAGCGTCGTCGTCGGCGTCGGCTGGCTGAAGCCGCGCGCGGCGATGCGCGAGCCGGAGACGACGACGGTGTTGACGCCCTCCTGGGGGGCGGCCGCCGCCGGCGCGGGTGCGGGTGCCGATGCGGGATCGGCGGGGGCGGCGGCGGTCTCCTGGGCATGGCCCGGGAGCGCGAGTACGCCGCAGGCACTGGCGACGGCGAGGTGGATCAGGGTCTTGCGGAACTGCTTTGGCATGGTGTCTCCGTTTTTGTTTTATCGGTGTGGTCCGGTTGCGAACCGCGATGCCCGGCAGGGTGCTCTCTTCACCTCATCCCGGTCCGCTGCCTCTGCTCTACGCGGTGGTAACGCTATCTGTTACCGCTATCATTGCGTAAAATGCATTTTGGACCGCATCGTAAATATGCGTCCAATAACTTTTTTTAATCGCTCGATGCCAAAATCGATATCACTCTATATGCAGCCCCGACAATTTTGTGCTTGCCCTTTTTCTGTCTCACTTGTACGATGACTGACAATTGTTGACACATCATCGCGCCCGCGCGTCCTTCCCTGGAGACCCAATGAATCCGCAAGAACTCAAGCAAGTCATGTCGTCCGGCCTGCTGTCCTTCCCCATCACCGACTTCGATGCAGAAGGCAACTTCCGCCCCAGCACCTACATCGAACGCCTGGAATGGCTCGCCCCGTACGGCGCCACCGCGCTGTTCGCGGCCGGCGGCACCGGCGAATTCTTTTCGCTGACGCATGACGAGTACTCGCAGGTGATCAAGACTGCCGTCGACACGTGCGCCGGCAAGGTGCCCATCCTCGCCGGCGCCGGCGGCCCGACCCGCGCCGCGATCGCGTTCGCGCAGGAAGCCGAGCGCCTCGGCGCGAAAGGCGTGCTGCTGCTGCCGCACTACCTGACGGAAGCGAGCCAGGACGGCCTCGTCGCGCACGTGGAAGCCGTCTGCAACTCGGTCAAGATCGGCGTCGTGGTGTACAACCGCGCGCAATGCCGCCTCACGCCGGACTCGCTGGAAAAGCTGGCCGACCGCTGCCCGAACCTGATCGGCTTCAAGGACGGCATCGGCGACATCGAACTGATGGTCTCGATCTGGCGCCGCATGGGCGACCGCTTCAGCTACCTGGGCGGCCTGCCGACCGCGGAAGTCTACGCCGCGGCCTACAAGGCGCTGGGCGTGCCGGTGTACTCGTCGGCCGTCTTCAACTTCATGCCGAAGCTCGCGATGGATTTCTACCACGCGATCGCCAAGGACGACCATGCGACGACGAACCGCCTGCTGGACGAATTCTTCCTGCCCTACCTGGCGATCCGCAACCGCAAGGCCGGCTACGCCGTGTCGATCGTCAAGGCTGGTGCCCGCCTCGTCGGCCACGACGGCGGCCCGGTACGCGCACCGCTGACCGACCTGACGGCGGAAGAATCCGACATGCTGCACAAGCTGATCGTCGCCCAGGGCGCCCAATAACAACAGGGAACCTCGAAAAACCGTCGCGAGCGGCGGCAATGTTGTTCGAGAAGCGCAGCTGTACGAGAGTACAGCGAGCATCGCAGGACTCGCCGTCCGCAACGACAGTGCAACGCGCAGCAGGTTTGTCTACGTTCCCGAAACCAGCAAGGAGAAAACATGACGATTCAAGGTGAAATGATCATCGGCCGCCGCGTCGTGCGCGGCAGCGCCGGCACCACGCGCGCCTTCAACCCGGCCACGCGCGCCCAGATGGAACCGGAATTCGGCCTCGCGACGGAAGACGACGTCGCCGCCGCCTGCAATCTCGCCGAACAGGCCTTCGACACCTACCGCAACCTGCCGCTGGAACTGCGCGCGCGCTTCCTCGAAGCCATCGCCGACCGCATCATGGACATCGGCCCCGCGCTGATCGAACGCGCCTCCGCCGAATCGGGCCTGCCGACGGCGCGCCTGGAAGGCGAGCGCGGACGCACGTGCAACCAGCTGCGCCTGTTCGCCAAGGTCGTGCGCGACGGGAACTTCCTCGACGCGACGCTCGATTCCGCCCTGCCCCAGCGCACGCCGCCCCGTTCGGACCTGCGCATGCGCAAGATTCCGCTGGGCCCCGTCGCCGTGTTCGGCGCATCCAACTTCCCGCTCGCGTTCTCCGTCGCCGGCGGCGACACCGCATCCGCGCTGGCGGCCGGCTGCCCGGTCGTCGTGAAGGCGCACAGCGCCCACCTCGGCACGTCGGAACTGGTCGGTAAGGCGGTGCGCCAGGCGGCCGAAGACTGCGGCATGCCGGACGGCGTGTTCTCGATGCTGATCGGCGAAGGCCGCGTGGCCGGCCAGGCGCTGGCGGCGCATCCGGCCATCAAGGCCGTCGGCTTCACCGGTTCGCGCCAGGGCGGCCTCGCCCTCGTGCGCACGGCGAACGCCCGCAAGGAACCGATCCCCGTCTACGCCGAAATGAGCAGCATCAATCCGGTCTTCATGCTGCCGGGCGCCCTCGCCGCGGGCGGCGCGAAACTGGCCGGCGCGTTCGTCGACTCGCTCACCATGGGCGTGGGCCAGTTCTGCACGAACCCGGGCCTCGTCATCGCCCTCGCCGGCGCTGACCTGGACGCCTTCAGCGCGTCGGCCGCCGCAGCGCTGGCGGCCAAGGGCGCCGGCACGATGCTGACGGCCGGCATCCACCAGGCCTATGTCGACGCCGTCGGCCGCCGCTCCGGCATCGAGGGCGTGCAGCTGGTCGGCCAGGGCAGCGCCGAAGGCACCGGCTGCGCCGCGCAGGCCGCGCTGTACGCCTGCGACGCCGCCACGTACATCGCCAGCCCGGCGCTGGACGAAGAGATCTTCGGCCCGGCGTCGCTGGTCATCGCCTGCCGCGACGAAGCGGAGATGCTGGCCGTGGCGCGCCACCTGGAAGGCCAGCTGACGGCCACCGTCCATGCGACGGCCGCCGACCGCGAGCTGGCCGGCAGCCTGCTGCCGACGCTGGAGCGCAAGGCCGGCCGCGTGCTGTTCAACGGTTTCCCGACCGGCGTCGAAGTGTCGCACGCGATGGTGCACGGCGGCCCGTTCCCGGCCACGTCGGACAGCCGCTCGACGTCCGTCGGCGCCACCGCCATCGAGCGCTTCCTGCGCCCGGTGTGCTACCAGGACGTGCCGCCGGAACTGCTGCCGGAATCCCTGCGCGACGACAATCCCCTGGGTCTCGCGCGCATGGTCGACGGCACGTTGCAGCTCGCGAAATGATCATGAAGTAGACCGCAGTGCCCCATGGGCGGCTGGTACGATGTGCCGGCCGCCCGCAATGGCCGGAGGAGACGCCGGCCAGCGATCGTCAGCAAAAACCATAGACAAGGCCTGACCATGACCCGCAACCGCACCGGCGACGCCGCAGTCGCCAGCCCCGCCGCCCGGCCCGCCGGCGGCAACTACCGGTGGACCATCTGCGCGCTGCTGTTCTTCGCCACCACCGTCAACTACCTCGACCGCCAGGTGCTGAGCCTTCTCGCGCCGTCGCTGTCGAAGGAATTCGGCTGGTCCAACACGGACTACGCCAACATCGCCGCCGCCTTCCAGTTCATCTACGCGATCGCCCTGCTGTTCGCGGGCCGGGTCGTGGACCGCCTCGGCACCAAGACCGCGTACGTCCTCGCTATCGTCATCTGGTCGGCCGGCGCCATCGCCCATGCGTATTCGATCGAGCTGGGCAACGGCCTGAAATCGCTGCTCGGGCTTGCCGTGCCGGCCTCCGTCCTCGGCTTCATCATCGCCCGCACCATCCTCGCGATCGGCGAAGCGGGGAACTTCCCGGCCGCGATCCGCGCCACGGCGGAATACTTTCCCAAGTCCGAGCGTTCGTTCGCGACCGGCATCTTCAATTCCGGCGCCAACATCGGCGCGATCCTGGCGCCGCTGACGGTGCCGGTGATCGCGGCCATCTGGGGCTGGCAGGCCGCATTCGTCTGGATCGGCGCCGTCGGCTTCCTGTGGGTCGTGTTCTGGGCGGTCCTGTTCGACGAACCCGCACGCCAGCGCCGCCTGTCGCGCGCGGAACTCGAGTACATCCGCAGCGATGACGCGGGGTCGGCCCCGGTGGCGGCGACCGGCCCCGCCCCCAGCTGGCGCACCCTGCTCGGCCTGCGCCAGACGTGGGCCTTCATCGTCGGCAAATTCATGACGGACGGCGTCTGGTGGTTCTTCCTGTTCTGGCTCCCGAAATACCTGACCGACAAATACGGCATGGCGACGTCGGACCTCGTGCTGCCGCTGGCCGTCCTGTACAGCATGACGATGGTCGGCAGCATCGGCGGCGGCGCGCTGCCGTCGCGCTTCATGCGCCGGGGCAGCGCGCCGTACGACAGCCGCATGAAGGCCATGCTCCTGATCGCGTTCTTCCCGCTCGTCGTGCTGCTGGCGCAGCCGCTGGGCCACCTGGGCTACTGGGTGCCCGTGATCCTGATCGGCGTCGGCGCATCCGCCCACCAGGCGTGGTCCGCCAACGTGCTGACGATCACGTCGGACCTGTTCCCGCGCCATTGCGTCGCCTCCGTGGTCGGTATCGGCGGCCTGGCGGGCGGCATCGGCGGCGTGCTCGTGACGAAGATCGGCGGCATGCTGTTCGACTACTACGGCGCGCAAGGCCAGATCCAGACGGGCTACATGATCATGTTCACGTTCTGCGCGCTGGCCTACCTCGCCGCGTGGGGCATCATGAAGGTGCTCGTGCCGACCCAGGACATGGTCCGCCTGCCCGAGGAGCTGGCGCATGCCTGACGCGATCGTGGAAAGCGTGCGCGGCGTCAGCTGCGCCGTGGGCGAAAGCCCCGTCTGGCACGCCGAGGAGCAGGCGTGGTACTGGGTCGACATCCCCGCCCGCCGCATCTGGCGCCTGGACCATGCATCCGGCGCGACGCGCCACTGGACCGCGGCCGAGATGGTCGCCTGCATCGCGCCGCGCGCCGCGGGCGGCCTGATCGCCGGCATGGAGACGGGCATCTTCGCCGTCGACCTGCAGGACGACGGCACGGTAGGGGCGGAGCGCCTGGCCGCGCCGCCCGAACTGGCGCCCGGCATGCGCTTCAACGACGGCCGCACGGACCGCCAGGGCCGCTTCTGGAGCGGCACGATGTGGATGGACATGGCGGCCGCGCTGCCGCTCGGGCGTCTGTACCGCTACGACGGCGCGGGCCTGTCGGCGCCGCTCGTCTCCGGCCTCGTCACCCAGAACGGCCTCGCGTGGTCGCCGGACGGGCGCACGATGTACCTGTCCGATTCGCACCCGACGCGCCGGCGCGTGTGGACGTTCGACTACGACGTCGACGCGGGCGTGCCGCACAACCGCCGGCTGCTCGTGGACATGGCCGCGTACGCGGGCCGGCCGGATGGGGCGGCGATGGACAGCGACGGCTGTTACTGGGTCGCGGGCAATGATGGGGCGAGCCTGCTGCGATTCACGCCGGTCGGGAAGCTGGATCGGGAACTGAAGCTGCCGGTCGCGAAGCCGTCGATGCCCTGCTTTGGCGGGCCGGACCTGGATACCCTGCTGATCACGTCGATCGTGCAGCCGGGGCATGAAGACGACGCATTGGCGGGCGCAGTGCTGCTCGTGCGGCCGGGAGTTGCCGGCGTGCCGGAAATCGCATTTGCTGGTTGAACGCGTGGGCACGGGGCGTCGCGAACGCCCCGCGCCTGCACGGATGACGCCGATGCGGTATCGTGCTTGTATGAACGACATTCATTTCTACGAACCACGCGCCGGCCACGGCCTGCCGCACGATCCTTTCAATGCCATCGTCGGCCCCCGCCCCATCGGCTGGATCTCCACGAAAAGCCGCGCCGGCATCCCGAACCTCGCCCCGTACAGCTTCTTCAACGCATTCAACTACACGCCGCCGATCGTGGGCTTCGCCAGCATCGGCTACAAGGACACCGTCCGCAATGTCGAGGAAACGGGCCAGTTCTGCTGGAACCTGGCCACGCGCGCCCTCGCCGACCGCATGAATGCCAGCTGCGCGATGGTGCCGCCCGAGGTCGACGAATTCGCGCTGGCCGGCCTCACGCCCGCCCCGTCGCGCCTCGTGGACGTGCCGCGCGTGGCGGAAACCCCGGTCTCGTTCGAATGCAAGCTCACCCAAGTCGTCCGGCTGCAGGACGCCGACGGGCAGCCGGCGCCGAGCTGGCTCGTGCTGGGCGAAGTCGTCGGCGTGCACATCGACCGCGCGCTGCTGAAGGATGGTGTGTACGACACCGCGCACGCCGGCCACATCCTGCGCGGCGGCGGGCCGGCCGACTATTTCGAGGTCGGTCCCGAGCAACTGTTCCGGATGTTCAGGCCACAGTGATATACGGAATATCTGGCGAAGTAGGCAACATCGCCCGCGATCACGTATGATCGCGTATCGCCGTGGACACGGCGCCCCGTCCGCGCCCGCGCCAGGAGCGCGCGCACTGCCCCGGCCACCACGCCGTGCGGGCAACGGCGGCGCACCACCACCCGCCGCCGGATCGGGCGCGGCGGATGTCCCGGCCTGCCTCCCCGCACGGTCCCTGCCGTGCGCCGGATGGCCGCAACGCATCCATAACATCGTCCGCGCAAAGCGGCATAGGAGAAATCATGAGTACCGAAAGCAGCCTGAACGAGGCTAAAGACACCCAGTTGCGCGCCGACGCGCTCGAGTACCACCGCAGTCCGGTACGCGGGAAGATCGAGGTCGTCGCCACGAAACCCCTGTCGAACCAGCGCGACCTGTCGCTCGCCTATTCGCCCGGCGTCGCCTACGCCTGCGAGGAAATCGCCGCGGACCCCGCCACCGCCGCCGATTACACCTCGCGCGGCAACCTCGTCGCCGTGATCTCGAACGGCACCGCGGTCCTCGGCCTCGGCAACATCGGCCCGCTGGCCTCGAAGCCCGTCATGGAAGGCAAAGGCTGTCTGTTCAAGAAATTCGCCGGCGTCGACGTGTTCGACCTGGAACTGGCCGAGAACGATCCCGATAAACTGGTCGATGCGATCGCGATGCTGGAGCCGACCGTCGGCGGCATCAACCTGGAAGACATCAAGGCGCCCGAGTGCTTCTACATCGAGAAGAAGCTGCGCGAACGGATGAACATCCCCGTCTTCCACGACGACCAGCACGGCACCGCCATCATCTCCAGCGCCGCGCTCCTCAACGCGCTGAAGGTCGTCGGCAAGGACATCGGATCGGTGAAACTCGTGGCGTCCGGCGCCGGCGCGGCGGCCATCGCCTGCCTCGACATGATGGTGAGCCTGGGCGTGAAGCAGCAGAACGTCTACGTCGCCGACTCGAAGGGCGTGATCTGGCAGGGCCGCGAAGCGAACATGGAAGCGAACAAGGCCCGCTACGCGCAGGCGACCGACGCGCGCACGCTGGCGGACATCGTCGACGGCGCCGACGTGTTCCTCGGCTGCTCGACCGCGGGTGTGCTGACCGGCGACATGGTCAAGACGATGGCCGCCAGCCCGATCATCCTGGCCCTCGCGAACCCGGAACCGGAGATCCGTCCGGAAGTGGCGAAGGCCGCGCGTCCGGACTGCATCATCGCGACCGGCCGTTCGGACTACCCGAACCAGGTCAACAACGTGCTGTGCTTCCCGTACATCTTCCGCGGCGCGCTCGATTGCGGCGCCACCCGCATCACGGAAGAGATGAAGCTCGCCTGCGTGAGCGCGATCGCCGACCTGGCCGAGGCGGAAGCCAACGACGCCGTCGCCGCCGCCTACGCCGGCCAGGACCTGAACTTCGGTCCCGACTACATCATCCCGAAACCGTTCGACCCGCGCCTGATCGCCGCCATCGCGCCGGCCGTCGCCAAGGCCGCGGAAGCGTCGGGCGTCGCCACCCGTCCGATCGCCGACATGGACGCCTACCGCGACAAGCTGGGCGAAATGATCTACCACACTGGCTTCTTCATGAAGCCCGTGTTCGCGAAGGCCAAGGCCGCGCCGAAGCGCGTCGCGTTCGCGGACGGCAGCGAGCCGCGCGTGCTGCGCGCCGTGCAGACCCTCGTCGACGAAGGCATCGCCAAGCCGGTGCTGATCGGCCGCGCGGGCGACGTCGAGAAGGCGATCAAGCAGTCCGGCCTCCGCCTGAAGGCGGGCGTCGACTACACGCTGGTCGAGGCGGAAGGCGACACGACGCTGCAAGGCGCGCGCCTGCTGAACGCCGGCCAGGTCGACTCGCTCATCTGCGGCATGACGGGCAGCTACGACACCCACCTCGCGCACGTGAAGAACGAGATCGGCCTCGCGCCGGGCGCCGACGTGCTGGCCGCGATGAACGCACTCGTGCTGGACAAGATGACCCTGTTCATCACCGACACGTACGTCAACGACAACCCGTCGGCGCAGGAACTCGCCGCGATCACGAAGCTGGCCGCGCAGGAGATGCGCCATTTCGGCCTGGAGCCGAAGGCGGCGCTCGTGTCGCATTCGATCTTCGGCTCGTCGCAGCGCCCGTCCGCGCAGCGCATGCGCGACGCGCGCGCCCTGCTCGCGCAATCGGCGCCGGAACTGCCGGTGCTGGGCGAAGTCCATGGCGACGCCGCGCTGTCGGAAGACATCCGCCGCATCTATCAGTCGAAGGACGATTTCGGCGGCAGCGCCAACCTGCTCGTGATGCCGTCGCTGGATGCCGCCAACATCCTGTTCAACGTGCTGAAGGTCACGTCGGGCAAGGGCGTGACGGTGGGGCCGATCCTGCTGGGCGCGGCGAAGTCCGTGCACATCCTGAGCCCCAGCGCGACCGTGCGCCGCATCGTCAACATGACGGCGCTCGCAGTGGCCGAGGCCTGACAGGATGAACTTCGCGCCGGGCGGCAAGCTGCGTGCCGCGATCAATCTGGGCAACCCGATCCTCGCGCACGCGGCCGGCGACGGCGGCGCGGGCGGCGTCTCCGTCGACCTCGCCCGCGAGTTCGCGCGGCGGCTCGGCGTGGACCTCGAGCTCGTGGTCGTCGACACGGCCGGCAAGTCGGTCGACGCCGTCGCAACCGAGCGCGCGGACATCGGCTTCTTCGCCATCGATCCCGCGCGCGGCGCCGCCATCGCGTTCACGGCGCCGTACGTGCTGATCGAGGGCAGCTACCTCGTGAAGGCCGAGTCGCCGATCCGCGCCAACGAGGACGTCGACCGGGCGGCGCACCGCGTCGTCGTCGGCAAAGGAAGTGCGTACGACCTGTTCCTGACCCGGGAGCTCCGGCAGGCGCAGATCGTGCGCGCGCCCTCGTCGCCCGCCGTGGTGCCCACGTTCCTCGAACTGGACGCGGACGTCGCGGCGGGCGTGCGCCAGCAGCTGGAAGCGGACGCGCGCGACCGCCCCGGCCTGCGCCTGCTGGACGGCCGCTTCATGGTCATCCGCCAGGCGATGGGCGTGCCGAAATCGCGCGGCGAGCACGCGGCGGCCGCGCTCGCCGCGTTCGTCGAAGAGATGAAGGCGGGCGGCTTCGTGGCGGACGCGTTGAGGCGCCACGGCATCGAAGGCGCATCGGTCGCCCCGGCGGGGTGATTCTTTGCTAAGCTGTCGGGCTGAAACCGATTTCACACACAGCCCGACAGCTTATGCCCACACCTTCGAAAACCGCAACAGCGCTGGTCCTGTCCTGCGCCCTCACGGCCGCAGCACAAGCGGCCGATATTCCCGTCCACACCCTCGACAACGGCAGCGTACGCGCGACCGTCACCGACGCCATCGGCGGCCGGCTGCTGTCGTTCGGGCTGGCGGGCCAACCCAGCTTCATCAAGAGCGACCTCGCCGCCGGCGATCCGCATGCCGCCATCGGCGGAACGACGGACAACGTCGGCTGGCTCGGCCACGAGATCTGGGTCGGTCCGCAAAAGGAATGGTGGTCGCACCAGGACGTGAACCCGGCGCGCGCCGGCGCGCCGTGGCCGCCCGATCCGTGGCTGAGCCTCGCCCGCTACAAGATCGAGGAGAAGCGGCCCGACGCCATCACGCTCGCGAGCCCCGCCAGTCCCGTGAACGGCCTGCAGCTGGTAAAACGCTACGGCCTCGTGGCGGGCAAGCCGCACAGCCTGCGAATGGACGTCGACGCGGCCAACGCGCGCAAGACGCAGGTGGCGTGGGACATCTGGTTCAACACGCGCGCCCACGGGGACACGCGCGTGTACGTGCCCGTCGCGCGCCGCGAAGACGTGCGCCAGCAGGCCATCGAGCCGAAGCCGGACATGGTGCCGCTGACGTGGACGCTGGCGGACGGGCTGTTCTCGCTGGACGCCTACCCCGCGGGCAAGGGCCAGCCGCACCGCAACGGCAAGATGCTGCTGCAGCCGTCGGCCGGCTGGATGGCGGGTTTTCATCGGGGCCAGGTGCTGGTGATCCAGTTCGCGCACCAGCCGCGCGCGGCCATCCATCCGGACCAGGGCCAGATCGAGTTGTACAACGACTGGCAGCCGGAAGCGCCCGAGAAGGGATTGATGGAGATGGAGGTGCACGCGCCGTACGTGACGCTGGCACCGGGCCGGCACATGCAGGCGTCCGAGCAGTGGACCCTGCTGCCCTACGGCGGGCCGGATACGCGTGGGGCGCAGGTGGCGTTCCTGCGGGCGCATGCGAAGGAACTGGGCCTCGACGGACTCTGAATAACGTCGCCCCCCGCGGAGGCGGGGGCCCAATCTTGCATGCGCTGACGAGATGCCTGCAGAACTTGGGCCCCTGCCTTCGCAGGGGCGACGGATCTTGCGTTACCTACGCTACGCGGTTAGAAGCTGTAACGCATCTTCGCGGTGTAGCGCGGACCCGACACGAACCATGCGCGGCCCATGAAGCCGGTGCTCTGCTGCATGAGCTGGCGTGCCTTGGAGTCGGTCAGGTTCTGCGCTTCCAGGCCGATCGACAGGCGGTCCGACACGTTGTAGAAGATCGAGCCGTCCAGCTGGCCGTAACCGTCCGCCCACGTCGGCAGCGCCCAGGCCACGTTGTGCTGGCCGAAGGTCGGGCTGGCCGGGTTGCTGTCGGTGCCGTCGCCGCCGTTGGTGCCGTTGACGTTCACGTTCTGCAGGTTCTTCGAGCGCCAGTTCCAGGCCAGGCGCGCCGAGATCTTGCCCTGGTCGTACATCAGCGCAAGGTTGTACGACTGGCGCGACAGGCCGATCAGCGGCAGGTCGCTGAACGTGGTGCCGTTCGTGTCGCAGCCGTTCAGGTTCAGGTTGAAGTTCGCCGCCGAGTTGCTGCCCGTGCAGTACACGGAGTGGACCGGCTGGTGCAGCGACGTCTTGCTGTCGACGTACGTGTAGTTCGCCTGGACGCCAAAGCCCGACAGCCAGCCCGGCAGGAAGTCGAAGTACTGCTGGAACGCGATCTCCGCGCCGCGCGCATGGCCGTCCGCGCCGTTCACCGGACCGGTCGTCGTGAAGGTGTACGATTTGCCGGTGCTGTCCGCCAGGTCGTAGCCGTACGACTGCTTGATGATGACGTCCTTCAGCTGCTTGTTGAACACGCCGAACGTCAACGAGCCGGTCTTCGCGAAATACCATTCGGCCGTCAGGTCGACCTGGTGCGAACGGACCGGACGCAGGTTCGGGTTGCCGGTGCCGTTACCCGTGTACGTGACCAGGCCGCTGGAATTGTCCACGTTCTGCGACAGCGTCGTGTAGCCCTGCAGGTCGCTGAAGTCCGGACGCGAGATGCCGGTCGACAGGCCCATGCGGAACTGCAGCGCGTCGCTGGCCTTCATGCGCAGGTTCAGGCTGGGCAGCACGTTGTTATAGCTGTTGCTGAAGTCCTGCTTCTTGGAGAACGCGGCAAACTGCGGGATGCCGGCACCCGTCGACGTGCTCGGGGTAAACACGGTGTAGCCGTGCGCCGTCATGTCGGTCTTCACGTAACGCAGGCCGATGTTGCCGTCGACCGGGTACTTCAGGTCGTCGAAGCCGAAGCGCAGTTGCGAGTACAGCGCGCCGGTCTTCTCCTTCTGGTCGTTGACGCCGGCCGGATCGGTGCCGAACGTGGCCGGGTTCCACGACGTGCACTTGCCGCTGCCGTCGTTGCACAGCATGTTCGGATACGTGTGCAGCTGGGCATACGAGGCCGGATAGCCGGTGGTGAGCGCGACGGCCGGGAAGACCAGTGCCGGCACCGACGTGTTGTTGTTGAAGAAATTGTTGAACGAGTGGACCTGCACCTGGTTGTTGAAGCGCGGATCGCCCAGGTAGGCGAGGCTCGACAGCGTGCTGGTCGGGCCGACCTGCCACGTCTGGGTGATGGCCGCCCAGTTGTAGCTCGGGTTGGAGTTCTCGTTGCGCGAGTCGCGGTCCGTCAGGCGCACGCCGAAACGGATGTCGCGCAGCACCGGGTGGTCGAAGTCGTACTTCGCGTCGGTGCGCCACGCCCATTCGCCGGCCTTGCTGCGGTCCTGGTGTTCCATCGTGAACGCCCAATAGTAATTGTTGGGGTTCGCGAGGTAGGCGCGGTCGGCGTCCGTGAACGACAGGGACGGCACGTCGCCGCGCAGGTCGATCGTCTCGCTCGGCATCTGCACGCCGGTCGCAACGGTCGAGTCGAAGCTGCTGGTCGTGGCGCGGATGCGCTGCAGGTCCGTGCTGATGGTCCAGCGGTCGTTCGGACGCCAGCGCAGGTTCCACGACACGTCCGTCGTTTCCGACGTGCGGTCGGCCGAACGCGTGTCGCCGCCGAAGTTGATGCCGCCGTCGGCCGGATCGGTCAGCGTGCCGGTCAGCAGCGCGCCCTTCGAATTGAACGTCGCATCCTTGCTGACCTGGATGTTGTAGGGGCTCGACTGGGCGAAGATCGCCTGCTCGTCCCAGTGCATCTTGTAGCGCGACTTGAAGAACGTCAGCGAGGAGCTCAGCGTGCTGTCCTTCTTCCACTGCAGCGCGCCGTAGGTACCCCTGCGCTTGCGGTCGAATTCCAGCGTGCGCCATTGCGAGCCCTTCGGGATCCACACGGTCTTGCCGGAGACCACGTCGGAGCGCGGATAGTACGGCTCGACCTGGAAGGCGTCGGTACGCGTGCCGCTTTCCGAATACGCGAAGTCGACCAGGGCGCCGATTTCGCCGAAGCCGGTCTTCCAGCGGTCCGAGAACATGAACGAGGCGGACGGCTGGCGCTTGCCGCGCTTCAGTTCCGAATACGTGTCTTCCAGCGACACGGCCAGCTTGCGGCCCTTGAAGTCGAACGGCATCGCCGTGCGCAGGTTGACGAGACCGCCGACCGCGCCTTCGATCTGTTCGGCCGACGGGTTCTTGTAGACGTCGACGCCGGCCATCAGCTCGGGCGGCACGTCTTCGAAGTTGAGCGAGCGGCCGCCGTTCGCGGAGAACGAGTCGCGGCCGTTCAATTCCGAGCGCACGTACGACAGGCCGCGCACGTTCACGCCCGAGCCTTCGACCGAATAGTGTTCCGGGTCGCCCTTGGACATGGTGCGGTCGATGGTCACGCCGACCACGCGCTGCAGCACCTCGGTGACCGAACGGTCCGGCAGCTTGCCGATGTCGTCGGCGACGATCGAATCGACGATCTCGTCCGAATTCTGCTTGAGCTTCTGTGCGGACTGCAGCGCGGCGCGCTGGCCCGTCACGACGACGACGTTGGAACCGGAAGCGTTTTGTGGCGCTTCGGTCTGCGCCAGCGCGACGCCGCTGGCGAGCAGTGCGATCTGGCCGGCTGCCACGGCGATCGCGGTTCTCTTGAATCGAATCATGGTGTCTCCTGTGCTCTCTGTTTGATGCTCCGCTTCACGGCGGAGCTGGTTACGACGGCGGATGAAGCGGCCGCCCTGCGGCGGCCGCGAAAACGGTATGGGAATTACGCTGCGCGGTAACGCGGCGCTGCCGGAACGACGGTCGGAACGGATCGGGAATGGCGCCCGGATCGGAAGGAATGAGGACGGCTGGATGAGGTCGGCATTCTTGTCTCCACGCTTTATTGATTGCGTTGGCGATGTAGTCGTTATGGTCTTGTAATCGTTTTCATGAGTGTAGATATTTACTGTGATTTTTGTCAAACCCCATAACATCACTGTTGCACGCTAACATCGCAGGTATTCTTTATTTACAGAAAAGTATGCTGAAAGTTTATAGCTCAGCAATTCGTCCTGAATTCGCAACAGCCATGCAGGCCGCGCACGATTAAATCGCATTCCATCAAGGGCGCAATCGAGGGGCACACCAGACATAAGCCGGCGCGGCCCCGTGATGCCGCCATCAGGCCGCACCCGCCCCCGGCCAATGCGATGTTGATGCACGCAGATGAGAACAAGATTCAAGAGGTTCAGCACATGAACTCGGCCGTATGATTCGAGGGTAACAACGGTAGCGCTATCATGGAAGTCAAACTTGCGCATGACATGCCCTGTTTTTCCTATATATCGCTTTATTGCAACAAACCCCATCAGCGATACAATCTGGTAGCGCAATCAATTAAATTTTTGAATCGTTGATGAAAACATTTATCCGTCCCCATTTCGCATCGGTAACGGAATGCAGTGGTATCTTGTCGCCATCCAGCCGAGCATTTAGAGTCGCTGCTATTTATTTCGATATGCGATCCAATTCAACGAGAAGATCGCAATTAAAGACATGATCGATTTTCAGAAGTTCCAGAATCGTATTCGCGGCGGCGCCCTGTCGGGCTGCCCGGAGGCCGCATGAACGCGCCGGTCGAACCGCCCAAGCGGACCCGGCGCACGAAAGGCGGCCTCACGCTCGTCGACGTGGCGCGCGTGGCCGGCGTGGCGCCGATCACGGTGTCGCGCGTGCTGAACTCGCCGGAGAAGGTGTCGCCCGACCTCGTGCAGAAAGTGCGCGCCGCGATCGAGCGGACGGGCTATGTGCCGAACCTGCTGGCGGGCAGCCTGGCGTCGACGAAGAGCCGGATGGTCGCCGCGATCCTGCCGACCATCGCGGGCTCCGTGTTCATCGACACGGTCCAGGCGCTGACGGAGAACCTCGCCGCGGCCGGCTACCAGCTGATCCTGGGCCAGTCGGGCTACGAGAATTCGCGCGAGGACGAGCTGCTGGAAGCGATCATCGGGCGCCGCCCGGACGGCATCGTCCTGGCCGGCATCATGCGCTCGGCGCAGGGCCGGCGCCGGCTGCAGGCGAGCGCCATTCCGCTCGTCGAGACATGGGACCTGACGCCCACGCCGGCCGACATGCTGGTCGGTTTTTCGCACGAGGACATCGGCCAGGCGGTGGCCGAATTCCTGTACCAGCGCGGACGGCGCCGCGTCGCCGTGATCAGTGCGTCGGACGAACGCGCGCAGCGCCGCAACCGCGCGTACGTGCAGGCGGCCGTGCGGCTCGACATGCAGGGGCCGGACGGCTCGGTCCCCTTCCACACGATCTCCGCGCCGGGCACGGCGGCAGGGGGCCGCGCGGGCCTGCGCGCGCTGCTGGCGGACCATCCCGACATCGACGCCGTGTTCTGCAGCTCGGACATGGTCGCGCTGGGCGTGCTCACGGAAGCGCACAAGCTCGGCATCGACATCCCCGGCAAGCTGGCCGTCGTCGGCCTCGGCGACCAACCGTTCGCGGCCGAGACCTATCCTGCCCTCACGACGGTCCACCTGGACGGCCGCAAGATGGGCCAGATCGCAGCGCAATTCATCATCGACCGCATCGCGGGCACACCCATTCCCGAGGTCGTGCGCGACATCGGCTTCACCATCGTCGAGCGCGAGAGCGCCTGAGGCAGACACCGGGGTCAGAGCCCGTTTTTTGGCAATGTCCCGGCAGCATTTCTGCAAATGCGCATCGCGGTAGGCGCTTCCCGTGAGACCTTTCCCGAAACCGGGCTCTGACCCCGGTTTTGGGAAATTGACTAAAAAAAAGGGCGCCACGCGGGCGCCCTGAAGTGATATCGAGAGTAAGTAAGTCGAGGCCGTGCTGATGGCCACCACGCCACCGCACGAGCTCTCATCGTAACGCGCCGCGGCATGCCCCGCCCATCATTTATTCGCCATTTGCTATCGGTTTTTGATATAGGCGATGAGGCCCCCGCCGGCCCTCCGGGACCCATTCCCGGCACGGGCGCCGGCCCGGTGTACAATCCTCTGTTCCAGGAACACCTGCATGGCCGCAATCCGCGCCACTGCCGGGTTCCGGATACCGATCGTGCATCGACTACGAGCTGACATGGCCACCACCGGGACACCACAACGCCGCCACGCGGACCGCGACCGCAGCGCCAGACGCGCGCGGACGGCCTTTGGCGCGCCCTCGTCGACGCCATCCCCGACGGCGCCGCCGCCCGGCCACAAGCCGGCGCGCCCGGCGCCCACCCGCCGCACGCAGGCCGCCCCGACCGCGGGAGCTGCGCTGCGCAACCGTACCGCCCTGCCCGGCCCGGCCGCGTCCCCACCGGGATGACGCCGCACGCGCCGCCGGCAACCACCTCAACTTCCAAGATCCAGAACAACATGCAGACCCACTCGACAGAAGCAGACAACGGCCTCCCCCTCGACATGATCATCTTCGGCGGCATGGGCGACCTTGCCATGCGCAAGCTGCTGCCGGCCCTGTACATGGCCTTCCTGCACGGCAATCTGCCGCCGACGACGCGCATCCTGTCCACCGGCCGCCAGGACTTCAACCGCGAAGCCTACCTCGCCCACATCGAGGCGAACTCGCGCTCGTTCATCGCGGCCAGCAACTTCAACGAAAAGACGTGGGACGGCTTCCTCAAACTGCTCGAGTACGTCCGCCTGGACGTGCAGGCCGCACCGGACTTCTCGGCCCTCGCGCAAGCCTCGCGCGCCGCCGCACAGCGCGTGTTCTACCTGTCGACGGCGCCGTCGCTGTTCACGACCATCTGCGACAAGCTCGCCGCGAGCAACCTCGTCGACGCCAATGCCCGTGTCGTGCTGGAAAAGCCGCTGGGCACGGACCTCGCGTCCGCGATCGCGATCAACGAAGACGTCGGCCGCCATTTCGCCGAGTCGCAGATCTACCGCATCGACCACTACCTGGGCAAGGAAACCGTGCAGAACCTGATGGTGCTGCGCTTCGGTAACTCGATCCTGGAACCGCTGTGGCGCGCGCCGAACATTTCCAGCGTGCAGATCACCGTGGCCGAGGAAGTGGGCGTGGGCAGCCGCGCCGGCTTCTACGACGGCGCCGGCGCGATGCGCGACATGGTGCAGAACCACCTGCTGCAACTGCTGTGCATCGTCGCGATGGAACCGCCGACCTCGCTGTCGCCGGATGCCGTGCGCGACGAAAAACTAAAGGTGCTGCGCTCGCTGCGCCGCCTGTCGCTGGCCGACATCGCGCGCGACACCATCCGCGGCCAGTACATCCGCGGCGTCTCCGGCAACCAGGAAGTGCCCGGCTACCACGAAGAAAAGAATGTCCCGCAGGACAGCAAGACGGAAACCTTCGTCGCCCTGCGCGCCTTCATCGACACGTGGCGCTGGTCCAAAGTGCCGTTCTACCTGCGCACCGGCAAGCGCATGGCGCGCCGCTCGTCGAAGATCGTCGTCGAATTCGCCAACCCGCCGTTCCCTCTGTTCCCGCAGACTGCCGGCGCCGTCGCCAACCGCCTCGTCATCGAACTGCAGCCGGAAGAAGCGATCAAGCTGCAGCTCATGGCCAAGCAGCCCGGCAGCGGCATGGAGATGCAGCAGGTCGCGCTGAACCTCGACCTGCAATCGGCCTTCCAGCAGCGCCGCGCCGAAGCGTACGAGCGCCTGCTGATCGACGTCGTGCGCGGCCGCCTCACCCACTTCATGCGCCGCGACGAACTGGAAGCGGCGTGGCAATGGGCCGACCCGATCATCGAAGGCTGGCAGACGCTGGACGAGAAGCCGCATCCGTACGCGGCCGGCTCGTGGGGTCCGGCGGAGTCGTTCGCGCTGCTCGCGCGCGACGGCCACAGCTGGGTCGAGTAAGCCGTACCCGGGCGGCGGCGTCCGTGCGCCGCCCCCTGTTTTAATCGTGCACAATAGCCCGCTGGCATCGTGCACGTTTCCAGTTTAACGCTCCGCAAACGCGTGTGACTTTCCCGTCGTGCGCGATTGGAGCCTGCGGATTGGAGGCGTAGAGTGCGGTGTCTTCCACTCTGACCTCGGACGAATCGCCATGCAGGCAAGCAACTGGAACACCGCGATGGGCGCGCTCGGTGCGCAGGCCCTCAAGAACATGGACCGCAGCCGCAAGGCGCGCGGCGAGATGCTGGAACGGGTGGGCTACGGCCCGCAGCAGACGCCGTCGACGGTCCTGCACACGGAACCCGGCCTGAACGTGCGCCGCTACGGCGCCCCGGCCGACATCACCCCGAACGGCGGCCCGGCCGTGCTGATCGTGCCGGCCCCCATCAAGCGCCCCTACATCTGGGACCTGGCGCCCGACATCAGCGTCGTGCGGCGCTTCCTGGAGCGCGGCTACCGCGTCTACCTGGCCGAATGGGTCGCGCTGCCCGACACGCACGACCACTTCGGCCTCGACGACTACGGCGACCACCTGCTGGAAGCCTGCCGCGGCGCCATCGCGGCCGACGGCGGACCGGACCAGGTCGTCGTCGCGGGCCACTCGCTGGGCGGCATCCTGGCCGCCATCCACAGCGGCCTGCACCCGGACGCCATGCGCGCGACGATCCTGCTGGAATCGCCGCTGCACTTCACGCCGGCCTCGAGCTGCTTCGCGCGCCTGATCGACGCGACGCCGCACGCCCGCCCCATCGCGGACACGTTCCGCCAGGTGCCCGGCGTGTTCCTCAACATGATGAGCGCGATGGCCGAGCCGCAGGCCTTCCAGTGGGAGCGCTGGACGGACCGCATGCTGTCGATGACGGACCCGCAGGCGCTCGTCACGCACATGCGCGTGGAACGCTGGACGCACGACGAATTCCCGCTGCCGGGCCGGCTGTTTACGGAGATCGTCGAGTCGCTGTACCGGCACGACGCCTTCATGCAGGGCAAGCTCGCGCTCGGCAACCGCACGATCGGCCCGCGCGACCTGACGGCGCCGCTGCTGTCCGTCGTCGACCCGCGCAGCAAGCTGATCCCGCCGGAGGCGCTGGTGCCGTTCCACGACGCAACGGCCAGCCCGCGCAAGCAACTGCTGCACTACGAGGGCGACGTGGGCGTCAACCTGCAGCACGTGGGCGTGCTGGTGGGGCGCAGCGCGCATGCGCGCCTCTGGCCCCGGATCTTCGACTGGCTGGACGGGATGGACGCCGCGCAGACCTGACGACACGCAGGGCGGGCTCCCCCCGAGCCCATCGGACCGGACGGACAGTCGGGCCAATCACCAGCTCTTGGTCAGCGAAATCGACACGAGCCGCCCGATCGCCGACGCGTTCTGCGAGTCCCACGAGCTGGTGCCGTTCAGCACCACCGGCGGCGCGCGGTCGAACAGGTTCTGCGCGCTCAACGCCAGCACGGTGCCGCCGAAGCCGTAGCCCACGCCCTTGTCGACGGCATAGGTCAAGGTGGCGTCGAACGTGGTCATGCTCGGCACCTCGGTGTTCGGCGAGAGAGCCGTGTTGGTGTAGCTGCCGATGTAGTTGGCGAACACGTTCGCCGACATGGCCCCGAGCTTCCAGCCTGCCGACGCCCGCATGCGCAGGCTGACCGGATTGCCGAACGTGTCGAGCACGTCCGTGTACGGCAAGCCCGGCGCGCTGGAGCGCTCCAGCTTCAGGATCTTGGCGACGTTGAGGCCGACCATCCAGTCGCCCGATCCCGTCTTCATGACGTAGCGGCTGTCGAGGTCGATGCCCTGCTGCCTGAGCGAGCCGAGATTGCTGCGCCGGCCGTCGATGATGACGCCGATATTGGCCGGATTCTCCGGCGGGCTTTGCAGGTTCGGGCTGCCGAAATAGGAATTGACGAGGGTCGCGGACGGATTGCGGATGATGTAGTTCGCGTACAGCGCTTCGTTCGCCAGGGCGCTGTTGGCCTGGATCGTGTCGATGCGGTCCGTGTAGTCGATCTTGTAGTAGCTGGCCGAGATGGTCATGCCGCGCACCGGCTTGATGTCGGCGCCGAACGACCAGGTGCGCGCCTTCTCGGGCTTCAGCGCCGGGTTCCCGCCGTTGACGTAGATACCGTGGCGCACGCCGCCCGGCGCGGTCGGATCGCTGATGTCCTGGACGAAGATGTTGGTGAGCGACAGGTTCGTATAGGAGCCGAGGTTGTCGACCAGCGACGGCGCGCGGAACGACGTGCCGTAGGTGGTGTTGAAGCTGACCTTGTCGTTCACCGCCCAGGTCAGGCCGACCTTCGGATTGGTGGTGCTGCCGAAATCGGAATAGCGCTCGTAGCGGCCGGCCACCGACAGTTCGAGCCGCTTCACCCACGGCATGGCGGTAGGACCGCCGACCAGCGGCACGTACAGCTCGGAATACAGCGACTTCACGCTGCGGCTGTTCCGGAGTTCCGAATGGCGCGCCGCGGTCGTCGGCGTCGTCACGTTCTGCCACAGGCCCTGGTCGAAGCTGACGTGGCGCAGTTCGCTGCCCACCGCGATACGGGCGTTGCCGGCATTCAGGCGGGCGATCGGGCCGTCGACCTTGAACATCAGCGTGCTGTCCTTGTTGGTCGCGGTCTGGTCGCGGTGCGCGGCGAAATCGGCGAAGCCCGGGTTGGCGCCCGCCAGGGCGCTGAACGGATTGATGGTGCCGGCGGCGATGGCGCGGCCGACGTTGCCCGTGTTGATCAGGCCATTGCGGTGGACCCAGGCGTCGTTCTTCCCGTACGAGTAGGCACTGTTGATCTCCCAGCCGTTGTCGAAGTCGTAGGTCAGGCCGATCGCGTTCTGGCTGTTGTTCTCGCGCCCGCCGATGTTCAGGTCCTGGTCGTCGAACAGGAAGCGGTAGGCCACCGTTTCGCCCGTGCCGGCCGGCGCCCCGGCCGGGCGCACGTAGTACGGGCTGGTGGCCGGCACGTTCAGGTTGGCGCCCAGCGGCGCGGTGCGCTGGCGGTAGTCGCGCTGCGAGTACAGGCCCTCGTAGAACACTTCCAGCCGGTCGTTGACCTTGTGGTAGGCGTTGGCATACAGCGTGTCGCGCTTCTGGTTCGGCAGGAAGTCGCCCACCGTGCCCGCATCGTAGCGGTTGCCGCTGCCCTGGCCCAGCTGCGCCGGCGTCAGGCCGATGCCGTTCTGGCCCGCAGGGATCGCATAGATGTTCCGCCCGATCAGCACGTTGCCCGGCACGGCCTGGGTGGAGCGCTGGTCGGTGCCGCCGTAGGGACGCAGGTCGTTCGAGAAGAACGGCCGCGCGTTCGCGGCCAGGCTGCCGCGGTCGTTGTGCTCGTAGGCGACGAACACGCTGCCCGCGTCCCACGTCTTGCCCAGCGTCTGGCTGAAGATCTTCTGGTTCATGCCGTCCGCCCTGCCGTAGCGCAGCATGGTCTCGATCGCGTCCACGTTGCTGCGCGTGATGATGTTCACCACGCCAGCCACGGCGTCCGAGCCGTAGATCGCCGACGCGCCGTCCAGCACCACTTCCATGCGCTGGATCGCGGCCGCCGGGATCTGGTTCGGATCCGCCAGCGACTTGATCACGCCGCTCGACGCAACGCGGCGCCCGTTCACGAGCAGCAGCGTCGCCTCGTTGCCGATGCCGCGCAGGTTGATGCCGGACGTGCGCGTCGTGTTGGCCGCCGCGTCCTGCGCGCCGCCCAGGCGGCTCTCGTCCGCGCCCAGGTTGATCACCTGGGGCAGCAGGCGGGCGATCTCGCTGCTGTCCTTCGCGCCGCTGGCGGAGATGGCTTCGCGGTTCATCGACAGCGACGGCGAACCGACGGCGCCGACGCCGCGGATGCTGGTGCCGGTGACGACGATCTGCTGCACCTTTTCCGGCGCAGCGGCGGCCGGCGCCTCTTGCGCGAGCGCGGCCTCCGGGATGCCGGCGGCCAGGCAGAAGGTCGCGAACGCGACGGCGGTCATGCGGAACTGACGGGTCTTGCGGTACGAGCGGGTCATGATGTCTCCGTTTAGTTATGTTCTATATTCGTTATACTATAAAACCATTTTGTCGGGAAAGTAAACACCGGGGCGCAAAATTTCTGCGTCGCGCAGATACGTGCGCCGGACGTCGGGCGGGATCGGGAATGGAATGACGGCGCCGTCAGCGCGAAGCCGACGGCGCCGTCGAGGACGCGGCGCTCAGGGCGCCGGGCAATGCGGCAGGGTCTGGCCCGGCAGCGCGAACGGCTGCAGGCCTGCGGACTTCAGGGTGGCCTGCAGCGTGCAGGCCGTGTAGGGGCGCAGGAAAGTCGGCGGCGCGTACGGGATGAAGCGCGCCTCGCCGAGACCGGTCGCGCGCGCCAGCGCCGTCATGCCCGGCGCCGACGTATCCGGCCAGCGCCCGCTCTTGATGCGCGTGACCAGCGCATGCACGCCCGCCACTGTCTCCGCCGGCGTGAAACCGCAATGGCCGGCGCTGTGCGTGTACGTCTGCCGTAGAAGTTCGCCCTTCCCCGCGCTGTCGACCGCGTCCTGGTAGGCCTGCTGCGCCGCCGTCGGGGAAATGGCGTCGCCGATCCCGGTCATGGTCAGCACCGGCATGGCGATGTCGCCGTCGAACGTCCCCGTCGCGAAATACGCGAGCGCCTTCGGATCGGCCGTCAGCCGCGGCGTCTTCGCGAGCGCGGCCAGGTCGGCGTCCAGCGACAGGCCGGCGTCGCGGTACAGCCCGCGCACGAGGCCATCCGCGTCGGCCGCCGCCAGCAACGCGCCGTAGTCGACGCCCGCGTTGGCGCTGATGTTCCCCCCTGAAAGCTTCTCGATCTGGTTGCGGCTGCCGAGCGCCTGGCGCACCAGGCCGCGCACGAGGCTGTCCGCGAGGCCGCGCGCACGTGCCTGCGGATCGTCCGGCGCGGGTTCCGCGTTGGCGGGAATCGACCACGCCGGCAGTTGCGCCACGCGCGCCGCCAGCGCGATGCGCGCGCGCCCGGCCGGCGTCTTCTCGGCTTGCGCGAGCATCGCGGTCCATGCCGGCAGCGCGGTCGTCTGCCAGTCGTCGGGAATGCCGGTCACCGGCAGGCTGGAATCCGGCGCCAGCAGCGCCTTGGCGACGAACAGCCCATCCAGCTTGCCCTGCCACTGGCCGATCGCCCCCGACAGGCCGCCGCACTGCACGAGCGCGCCGCGCCAGCGCTGCGGATAGGCCTGCACCGAGACGGCCGCCGTGTGGCCGCCCTGCGACTGGCCGAACTCGATCGGCAGGGCGGCCCGGCCATATCTGGCCTCGACCAGGTCGAGCGTCTCGACCGCGTTGGCGGCGGCGCGGTGGATGGCCCAGCCGCTGATCTGGCGCGTGGTGCCGGCGAGCGCATAGCCCTCCGCCAGCAGCGCGTCGGCGTCCGGTCCGGGCGGGCGGCTCGCGTAATCGAGGCCGATCAGCACCGCGCCGTTCCAGTGTTGCGGCATGTCGATGCGGTACGGGGTGCCGTCCTTCAGCTTGCCCCCGATGCTCGTGTGCGGCGTGGCGGCATGGGCGGCGCAGGCCAGCGCCACGCAGGTTGAAAGGAGAATGCGCTTCATACGGTCACCTCCCGTGCCGCGTGCGCCGCGAGGCGGGCATTGTTGCGGTCCGCGTAGTTTTTCAGGAACAGCATCAGGCAGGTGGAGAAGGCGGCCACGCTGGCCAGCGTCCACCAGCCGGCCGTGAAACCGCCCGACCAGTCGCGCAGCCAGCCCAGCGCCTGCGGGCCCAGGTAGCCGAAGATGCCGCCGCCGAGCGCCGTGATGCCCATCAGCGGGCCCACGTCGCGGCCCCGCATCAGTTCCGCCACCGTCGGGTACAGCTGGTTGGTCGTGGCGAGGCCGCAGGCGATCAGCGTGGCCGCCGCGACCTCGAACACCAGCACGTCATCCGACATCATCGCGAGCGACGCCGGGATGCTCACCGCCATCATGCCGGCCAGGACGAGCCAGCGGTTCAGACGGTCGGACAGCCAGCCGCACAGCGGGTTCACGACGATCGCACAGATGTAGGCGATGCTGATCACCTGGGCCGATCCGGCCGCATCCATGCCGAACTGCGCCTTCAGCGCGGCCGGCAGGAAAAACGTGGCGGCGAACCCGCCCATGTTCGACAGCCCGAGCAGCGGAATGGTCCAGACGATGGGGATGCGGAAGGCCGAGAATGCGCCCTGGCGGTCACCCTGGGCGGCGCGCCCCGCTTGCACCACCTCGGGACGCTGGTGGTAGAAGCCCGCGAACACCAGGAGGCCGAGCAGCGCCATGCCGCCGAAGGCCATGATCGCGTGGCGCCAGCCGAGGCTCACGGCGATCTCCGCGCAGAACGGCGCGCCGAGCACCGTCGCGAGCGAGGACATGGCGCCCAGCACGCCCATCGCCCTGCCCTTCAGGTGCGCCGGCGCGGTCAGCGCGATCGCCGTCATCACGCAGACGAACGCGAGACGGTAGCCGAAGATCCACACGGCGCGCGCCGTGATCGCCTCGCCGAAGTTCCCGGCCAGCGACAGGCCGAGCAGACCCAGGGCGAGGATGGCGAGACCGGCGCACATCACGCGTTTTTCGCCGTAGTGCTTGGCCAGCATGCCGGCCGGGATGCTGACGACCAGCGCCACCAGGCCGTACACGCCGGTAAACGTGCCGACCTGGCTGAAACTCATCGCGAAGTCCTTCTGGATCGCGGGCAGCAGGGGCGCGAAGCCCAGGCTGGACATCTGCATCGTCATCATCGCGAAGACGACGGCAAGGTAGAACACGACCCAGCGCGCCTGCGGGGCGAGCCTGGGTACGGTATCGTCGGCCATCATGGTGTGTCTCCTCCGTATTTATTCATCAGATCACGCCGTCGCGCGCCAGCGCGGCGATGCGTTCGGCGTCCAGGCCCAGCATCTGCCCGTACACGTCGTCGTTGCTGGCGCCGAGCGTCACGGCCGGCTTGTCGAACCCGGTGAACGCGCCCGACATGCGAATCGGCAGGCCGCCGACGACGATGTCCTCGACGGCGCCGTACACCGGATGCTGCAGCTTCGCCGTTTCGCCGCGCGCCAGCAGGGTGGGATCGCGCAGGGCCTCGGCCGGTTCGCGCACGGGGCCGTTCGGCACGTCGAAATCGGTCAGGCGTTCAGCCGCCGCGTCGGTCGTCATGGTGCGGGTGAAGGCGCTCACCATGTCGTGCAGCTCGACGTGGTTGCGCACGCGCGCGTCGCGGGTGGCGAAGCGCGCATCCTGCATCAGGTCCGGCCGGTCCATCGCGCGGAATAGCCCGGACACGAAGTCGTCCTTCGGCGCGCAGATCGCGATATAGCCGTCGGACGTGGGGAACACGCCGAACGGGGCGAGGCGCGCCATGAAATTGCCGGCGCGGGTCGGGTGCCCGAGTTTCGCCATGATCTCGAACGGCTCGGCGGCCACCAGTGACGACAGGGCGCCCAGCAGCGACACGTCGACGTGCTGGCCGCGGCCCGTGGCGCGCGCCTGCATCAGGGCGGCCAGGGTGCCGATCGCGGCGAACAGCGGTGCGGACAGGTCGCCGAACGGGATGCCCGTGCGGACCGGCGGATCGCCCGGATTCCCCGACGCCAGCATCATGCCGCTCATCGCCTGCACGATATTGTCCATGGCCTTGTTCTGGCGCGGCTGCACGTTCGCGCCGAACCCACTGATCGACGTGAACACGATGCGCGGATTGACTTCCGCGCACGCCCGGTAGCCGATGCCGAGCCGGTCGGCCACGCCGGCGCTGTAGTTCTCGACCACCGCGTCGGCATGTTTCACCAGGTCGAGGAACAGCGCGCGGCCCTCGGGGTGCTTCATGTTCAGGGTCACCGCTTCCTTGTTGCGGCCGCGCTCGAGCATCGCCAGCGACAGGTCGTCGTCGTGCTCGCGCGTGACTTTCAGGCCTTCGCGTCCCAGATAGGGCGAATTGGTGCGCGCCGAATCCGGGTTGCGCGGGTTCTCCACCTTGATCACGCGGGCGCCGAGGCCGGCCAGGATCAGGGTCGCGTACGGCCCCGCCAGCGCGGTCGTCAGGTCCAGGATCGTGATGCCCTCGAGCGGGCGGGGGAGCGTCGTGTCTTCGCTCATGCTGTCTCCGTTGTTGTTGAACCGCGCAACAGGCGCTGTTCGATGAATTCTTCAACCTTTTTTCGCATGGCCGCGTCGTCCCACATGCGGGCGTCGACCATGTTGGCGTGCAGCTCCACCACCGGGATGCCGGCCCGTTCGAGCGCGACCTTCGTCATTCGCGAGCCGAGGGACCCCATGCGGTCGTGCTTCGGCACCAGCATCACGGCGCCGTCGGCCCCGTAGGCACGGGCCTGTTCGACGATCCAGTCGCCCATCCAGGGCGGCACGTGCAGCTGCTCGTTCATGCTGATGTGGCGCGAGGCCAGCGCGCGCAGCGCGTGTGCGGGGTCGTCGCGGAAGTAGCGGCGGTAGCCGTCCGACAGGAAGTTCGAATACATGGTCCACACGAACACGGCGCCGTACTTTTCTTCGAAGGCGCGGTAGAAACCGGTGTTGAACCACAGCCCGTTGCCGACCCAGAGCAGGCGCAGGCGCTCGTTCGGGCACGCCGCGGCGCCCTGCCCGATCAGTGTGCGCAACTCTGCGCGGAACGCCTTCAGGTGGGCGACCGACCATGCGCTGCCGCGGTCCCACGTCGGCGCCATCACGTTGGCCAGCTGTTCGGTCAGCGGCACCGGCAGCGGACGCGCGCGGGCCAGCATGTCGCGGATGTCGGCCACGATCTCGCCGGCCTCGTTAATACGGTGCATCTGGCGCATGAATTCGCGCGGTTCGAAGCTGCGGCCGGACAGCGTCTCGGCAGTCCGGATGAGCCCTTCCAGCTGCTCGACCTGGAAATCCAGGCGGTGCGGCTCGTACAGGGTTTCCCAGTCGCGCAGGCCGCGCTCCCACCAGTGCGGGCCCAGCGCCGTGCTGGAGCTGGCGTCCAGGCCGAACACCGGCACGCCCCCGTACGCGCGCGACCACAGTTCGCTGATGCGCTGGCCATAGTCGTCGCGAAAGCGCGAGAGGATCATCATCGGCTTCGGCAGGCCGCCGTACGGCGCCCGCTGCGGATCGCCGTCCAGGGTGCTCATCAGCGGCAGGCTCGTATAGCGCGGCAGGCGGTCGTGGAAACCGCGGGCATCCATCTGCTCGAAGTAATACGGCGACAGCTGCTTGGCCGCGATGATGGCCGAGTACCAGACGACCGGCGTCACGTGGATGTCCATCGCGTGCAGGATCTCGGCCGGCGCCACCGCGTCCGAGATGACGTACGGTTCGCCGTCTTCGAGCACGCGGCGGCGGAACGCCTGGAATTCTTCCTTCTGGTGGGCGTTGGCCGCCAGCGTCGACGCGAGGCGGGTGGGGACGGGACGGCTCATGTGGGCAGGCTTTCGATCAGGCCGGCCAGGACGGCGCGCTGCGCGTCCCGGTCCGGCGCGTGGTAGGACTGGCGCGCCAGCAGCGCGTGCGGCAGGCCGGGCGCGGCGAGACGATCGACCTGGGCCGGCACGTCCCAGCCGAAGGTGTCGTCGAATTCCTCGTGGTAGAACAGCACGCCCTGCGCCCTGCTCTCCCCCAGCAACGCCAGCCACGCGGCGTCCTCCGCCCCCTGCGGATACGAACGGATGGTGGGCACGCGCGACTGGTAGTGCCCGGCCAGCGCGGCCAGCGGTTCCGCCGTCTCGTCGACGAGCCATTGCACGGTGCGCTCGCCGCCGAGGTGGTCGTCGGCCACGATGTTCGCCCCGAGCGATTCCGCCAGCGCGTACAGGGCCGGCGTATCCTGGCCATAGCCCTTCAGCAGCAGGCGCCGCGCCGGCGCCGCCTCGTCCACCAGCGCGCGCACCGCGTCGAGCCAGGCCTGCGGTTCCATCACGCGCGACGCGCGCAACGCCGTCCACCACGTGCTGCCGCGCAGCCGACCGGCGCGCCGGCGGGCGTTCAGCGCGTGCAGCGCGCGCCGCTGTTCGTTGCCGAGGGCGATCGCCGCGCGCACGTCGTCGACAGAACCGCCCAGCCGCGCATGCAGCGCGCGGGTGCGGTCCAGCACATAACGCGCCGTCGCCCAGTTCGGCGTGTTCAGCACGTCGTACAGCAGCAGCTCGGGAAAGCGCCGCCGCGGCTCCAGCCGGCGCAGTTCGAGCAGGCTGTAATACAGGTACAGCAGGCCGTTCGACGCGCGCGGGATCACGATCAGGTCGGCGACGTCGCACGCGCCGCCCCCGATCCGGTCGAACAGCGAGCGGATCTCGCCGTCGTATTCGTCGTCCAGGTACAGGTCGGACAACGGCGCGGGCAGCGACGGATCGCCGGCCAGCTGGAACGCGAACGCGCCGCCGGAGCGGATCAGTTCCACCGGGACCGAGGTGCCGAGGTAGGCGACGACGCGCCGGCCCGCTTCCCTCGCCGCATGCGCCGCGGCGAACGGCTGCGCGCACGCCTTCTGCAAAATCTCGAGCGCGCTCATGCCATCGCTCCCATCGGATCCTTGCCGCCCGGCGCGACGACGACGCGTTCTCCCTCCCAGCGGGACACCGTGTCCATGCCGGCCGCGCGGCCGATATCGGCCAGGTAGCCGGCCACTGCCCGCCCTTGCGCGTCGTTGCCGAGCACACGGGGCGCGCCGTCGTCGCCGATCCAGCACGGCCGGAAGCCCGCACTGACCCGGCCGTCCGGCGCGATGCGGCAATCCGCGATCATGGTGTTGCGCGACTCCGGATGGAACGGATAGCAAGGCATGTCCGGATCGGGCACGAAGCCGAACAGCTTGCGCCGCCGCTCGGCCCACGCGAGGCGCGCCGGGTGGTCGTTGCCTTCCACGTTCAGCGCGCGCGTCACGGTGACGAAGTTGCCCAGGCCGTGGAAGATCGGCCGCCCTTTGTAGAATTCGATGCCGCGCGCGATGTGCGGATGGTGGCCGACCACGATGTCGGCGCCCGCCTCGATCGCGGCGCGCGCCACCGGGCGTTCGTACATCGCCAGCTGCGCGGGCGTGTGCACGAGCCCCTTGTGCAGCGAGACCACCACGATGTCGACCTGCCGGCGCAGCGCCACGATGTCGGCCTGCATGGCATCCAGCGTCGCGGGGACCGGGAACGTGAATGCCTGCGGCGGACCGCCCGGATTGGCGCCTTCCGGTTCGTAGTGCGAGATCACCTGGACGTACGCGCAGCCGCCCTTGTCCGGGCCGGCCCACGACAGGCGCGGTCCGACGCAGTTATAGCCCAGGAAGCCGACACGCAGGCCGCCCCGTTCGAGGATGGCCGGGAGGCGCGCGCCCGCGAGATCCACGCCGGCGCCGAACGGCGCGATGCCGTGCGCGTACAGGCCGGCGATGGTGTCGGCCACGCCCTCCTCGCCCTGGTCGTACACGTGGTTGCCGGCCAGGCTGGCGGCGTGAAAGCCCGCCCGGGCGAGGCTCGCGAGCTTCGCCGGGTCGGCCGCTTCCGCCGGCACGTCGCCGGATTGTTCTTTGCCGCGCAGCGTGTACGGCGTCTCCACGTGCCCGACCACGAGGTCCGCGCCGCGCAGCACGGCGCGGGCGTCGTCGAAGAAGCGGTCCGGATCGGGTTCGTCGAGCACGAGGTCGCCGACCATCAGGAGGGAAAGGTCATTCATGACGACGCCCCCACCAGCGGCAGCACCAGCTGCGACGGATGCGCGCGGTCGAACCACACGGTCCACGTCGGGGCCGGCGCGTACGTCTTGCGCAGTTTTTCGCGCGGGTCGGCGCCGGTAATGGTCAGGCGGTAGCGGTGTCCGGCCTTGAATACCCACGACACTGGCAGCAGGTCGAACGCGAAGCGCGCGGCCCGTCCCGGCACGAGGTTTTCCACGTCGTCCTTGTCGAAGCTGTGCCAGGGAATGCCCGGCAGCGCGAACGGCGCCGGCGCCAGCCTGCGGTGACGCGCCTGCAGCCGGCCTTCGCTGACCATGGCGATGGCGCCGCCGGGCGCGATGTCCTCGAGGTAGGCGAACACGGGACCGTCCTCCACGCTGGACGACAGCCACAGGTCGGCGACCGGGTGGCCCGTCAGTTCCATGTCGGCGGCCAGCGGCGCGCTCGTGAACGTCAGGCCCTTGTCGTCCTGCGGGCAGGTCGGACCGAGGCCCGTGCCGCGCGCGCAGACGGGCTGGTAGTCGACCTTGAACGACTGTTTGCCCGGTTCCGGCTCGCCCATGCCCAGGCTGCCCGCGCCGAGGAAAGCCTTGACGGGATGGCTGGCCGGGACCGGCCATGCATCGGCCGTGCGCCACCCCGCGTTCACCGTCTCGTAATGGATGCGCGGCTCCTGCATGATGCCGTTGTCGGCGCCCTTGAGCCAGTGGTCGAACCAGCGCAGTGCCTCGGCCGCCATCGAGAAATCCTTGCTATAGCAATGGCCCCAGTCGCCGACGATCAGTTTCGTCGGCTGCGTCAGGTTGGCCAGCGTGATGAACGCCTGGGCCCGGAAGTCGTCCTGCCAGCCGGCCTGGATGTAGACCGGCACGCCGGATTTGCGCACCGTGTCGCCATACGTGGCGATGCTGCCCTCCTCCCAGAACGGCGTACCGGTCAGCGGCGAAACGTCGCCGCGGTTCGGCATGCCCGACCACAGGTCCAGCAGCGGCGTGTTGCGCGCATGGTCCTGGACCGCCTGGCGCAGCAGGGTGCGCGCGTCGTCACCGTCGACCGGGATCGCGGTGCGCAGGTCCTGCTCGACGCTGGACTGCGGCCCGGTGCCCCAGTTGGCCAGCACGCCGCCGCGCCGCCCGCCGCTGTATTTATCCCAGTTGAAGCAGCCCGCGAACACGGCCTTCAGGGCCGGGTGGGTCGTCGTGGTCAGGAAGTGCATCGCGGCGTCGCCCGTATTCGAGCAGCCGAACACACCGACCGCGCCCTGCGACCACGGTTGGGTGGCGGCCCAGGCGGTCAGGTCGTAGGCGTCGCGCGCCTCGGTGCGGTCGTGGTAGCCGCGCCGCGTGCCGAACGAGGCGCCCAGGCCGCGCCGCTCGACCACCACGAACACGTAGCCGTAGCGGGCCAGGTTGATCATCTGCGTGGAGAACCCGCCGGCGCCCGACCGGTCGTCCGTGTCGGACGGGCGGCTGCGCGCCGCGCTGGCGTGCAGGATGACCGGGTAGCGCCCCGGCGCCTTCGGCCGGTAGACGTCGGCGGCCAGCCGGGTGCCGTCCGACATCGGGATGTAGAACGAGCTGCGCTCGATCTCATGGACGGCGGCCGGCAGCGGCGCGCCAAACCCGGTGGGCCCGGTGGCGTTGGCCGTCCCGGCTGTCAGTACCAGCGCGCAGAACATCCCCTGCAGTGCGCGGCGCATCGTCGATGCCATTGTAGTCTCCTACTGCTTTTGAGTTTTAATGCTTATACTTTATAAGTAATATGCCGGAAAGGCAAGCATGTTTTTCCAGGCTCCTGCGACGCGGCTTAAGGTGTACTCTATGTCTTGTTTATCTATCCAATTTATTCATAAATATGATCGATAGTAAAGCGGAAACCGGCTGCAGCACGAACCTGACGATCCGCCAGCTGGAGGTATTCGCGATGGCAAGCCGTTGTGCGAGTTTTTCCGCGGCCGCGAGGCGGCTCGGGATCTCGCAGCCGTCGCTGTCGGCGACCGTGGCCAAGATCGAACAGCAACTGGGCCTGTCCCTGTTCGACCGCAGCAGCCGCTCGCTGCGCCTGACCGTCCAGGGCGAGCGCCTCGCCGTGGTGGCGGAAGACCTGGTGCGCAATTTCGAGCATGCGATGCGCGGCATCGGGGACGCCGCCGATACGCATCGCGGCAGCACGTCGCTGGCCGTCGTGCCATCGGTGGCGGCCGGTCTCGCGGCCCAGGCGCTCACGCTGTTCTACCGCGACTATCCGGACTTCCAGGTGAGCCTGCACGACATCCCCAGCGCGAAGGCGGCGGCCTGGGTGCAGGACCGGGTGGTCGATTTCGGCGTGGCCGCGCGGCCCACCGAGCCAGGGGACCTGGTGACGGAATCGCTGCTGCACGATCCGTTCGTGGTGGTGTGCCGGCCCGACAGCGCGCTGGCGGCGCGCAAATCGGCCGGCTGGGGCGACCTCGCGGACGTGCCGCTGATCCTGGGCGGCACCGGCCGGCTGCAGCGGGACGTGGAACACGCGGCCCTGCAGGCCGGCGTGACCTTGCGCCCGCGTTTCGTCGTCGAGCAGATCCGCACCGCGCTGGCCCTCGTGGGCGCGGGCCTCGGCGTGACGCTGGTGCCGCGGCTGCACCGCGAGGAAGCGCTCCAGGCCGGCCTGGCGGCGCTGCCGGCCCGCATGCCGCTGGCGCGCGAGCTGGTGATCGTGCGGCGCGCCGACCGGGTGCTGTCCGCCCCGGTCGAGCACCTGATCGAATGTTTTCGCCGCGCGGCGCTCAGCGTGGCGGCAGACGCAGCGCCCCGTCGAGGCGGATCACCTCGCCGTTGAGCGACAGGTTCGTGACGACGTGGGCGGCGAGGCGCGCATATTCGTCCGCCTTGCCCAGCCGCTTCGGGAAGGGAATGGATGCGGCCAGCGACTGCTGCACCTCTTCCGGCAGCTTGTACAGCAAGGGCGTCATGAACAGGCCCGGGGCGATGGTCACCACGCGCACCCCGAACTGCGCGAGGTCGCGCGCCAGCGGCAGGGTCAGCGACGTCAGGCCGCCCTTCGATGCCGCGTAGGCTTCCTGGCCGACCTGGCCGTCGTACGCGGCCACCGACGAGGTGAGGATGATGACGCCACGCTCGCCGTCTTCCAGCGGTTCCTCCGCGACCATCGCGGCCGCGGCCAGGCGCACCACGTTGAAGGTGCCGATCAGGTTGACCTGGACGATGCGGCTGAAGTCCTCCAGCGGCATCGGGGTGCCGTCGCGCCCGACGAGGCGGCGCGCGCCGCCGATGCCCGCGCAGTTGACCAGGATGCGCGCGCCGCCATGCGCGTCGGCCGCCGCCCGCAGGGCCGCTTCCACGCTGGCGCTGTCGCAGATGTCGCAGTGCAGCGCGAGTCCGCCGACCTCCTGCGCCAGCGCCTGCGCGGCCTCCAGGTTGACGTCGAGGATCGCCACCCGCGCGCCCTGCGCCGCCAGTTCGCGCACGGTCTGGGCGCCGAGGCCCGATGCGCCGCCCGTCACCAGGGCGGCCTGTCCTGCCAGTTGCATAGTCTCTCCTTCAGTTGTCCGAATCCGGGTTCTCGAGCAGCAGCGCGATGCCCTGGCCGCCGCCGATGCAGGCCGACGCCACGCCGTAGCGGCGGCCGGTCTCGCGCAGTGCGCGCGCGAGCGTGATGGTCAGGCGCATGCCGGTGGCGGCGAGCGGGTGGCCGAGCGCGATCGCGCCGCCGTTCACGTTCAGGCGCTCCTCGTCGAGCCCGAGCTCGCGCGCGACCGCGAGCACCTGCGCGCCCTGCGCCTCGTTGATCTCGAACAGCCCGACCTGGTCCAGGCGCAGGCCGCTCCGTTCCAGCAGCAGGCGGATCGCCGGCGCGGGGCCGATGCCCATGATCTCAGGCGGCACGCCGGCGACGCCGCAGGCCAGCAGGCGCGCCAGCGGCGGACGGCTGCGGCCGCGCATGACCTCCCCGCTGGCGACGATGGCTGCACCGGCGCCGTCGACCAGCGCCGCGCTGTTGCCCGCGGTCTGCACGCCGCCCGGGTAGAGCGGGCGCAGGCCCGCCAGCACCTCGACCGGCGATGGCCGGACGTGTGTGTCGGTGGTCAGTTCCTTCTGCTTGCCGGTCAGGCGGAGGGTGCGCCGCGCATACCCTTCCAGCTCGAAGGTCTCGTTGGCGACCGGGACGATCTCGCCGGCGTGAAAACCGCGCGCCTGGGCGGCGACCGCACGCGCGAAGCTGCGCGAGGCGTAGGCGTCCACTTGCTCGCGCTTGACGTCGTAGCGCACCGCGAGGTTTTCCGCCGTCTGCGGCATCGTGATGCCGGGCGCCGGATCGATCAGCGCCTCCCACATATAATCCTGGAACTCGACGGGCGCGCCCAGCCTGAAGCCGGTGCGGTGGCCGAAGGCCGCGATCGGGTTGCGCGTCATGTTTTCGGTGCCGACCACCAGCGCGGTGTCGGCGTAGCCCAGCTTGACCTGGTCCGCGGCCTGGCGGAACAGCTCGAAGCCGGTGCCGCAGATGCGCTGCACGTTCAGCGCCGTGACCTGCTGGGGCACGCCGGCGTACAGGCCGATGTGGCGCGCGATCATGTATTGGAAGCAGTCTCCGGGCGCCATGTTCCCGGACAGGACGGAGCCGACCTGCGCCGCGTCCATACCCGCGCGTTCCAGCACGGCGCGCGCGACCTTGATGCCGAGATCGGTCGGCGAAACGGCAGAAAAGCCGGTGCAATAGTCCACGAAGGGCGTGCGCACGCCGTCGAGGATCCAGATGTCGTCGTAGGCGGAGTAAAGGCTCATTTCAAGTTCCCGCTAGCGTTGGGTTGGATGAAGGACGGCGCGGTGCCGGCGTACAGGGCTTCCACCAGCGCGGCGCGGTGGGTCAGCATCGCGCGCTGGTTGATCGATCCCTTGTCCGTGATTTCGCCGCGGTCGATGTCCGGCACGTCGTGCAGCAGGCAGGCGCGCCGCACGCGCGTGGCGCTGCCGCTGCCCCCGTCGTGCAGCGTCCGCACCAGGTCGCGGAAGAACGCCAGCACGGGCGGCGCGGCCAGCACGTCGGCCGCCGGCGCCGATGCCGGCAAGCCGGCGAGTTCGCGGCACAGCGGCAGGCGCGGGATGATCATCAGGCCAAGCTCGTTGCGGTCGTGACCCGTGACGACAGCGTCCTGCAGGTACGGCGCGCCCGCGCGGATGGCGCGCTCCCGGAGGGGACCCACGCTCACCCAGGTGCCGGTGGCCAGCTTGAAGTCCTCCGCCACGCGGCCGTCGAACAGCAGGCCCAGGTCCGGCCGCGCCGGGTCGCGCCACTTGACCGCGTCGCCCGAGCGCAGGAAACCTTCCTCGTCGAACGCGGCGGCACTCTCCTCCGGCGCGCGCCAGTAGCCGGGCGTGACGTTCGGGCCGCGGTAGCGCACTTCCAGCTTGTCCCCTTCCCGCACCAGCTTGACCTCCATGCCGGGACAGGGCGTCCCCAACTCGCCCGCATGCGCCTCGTTGTCGAGCACGAACATCGCGCACGGCGCCGTCTCGGTCATGCCGAGGCCCGTCGTCATGACGATCCGCTCGCCGCATTCCTGTTCGGCGCTGGCGTGCAACTGGTCCCACACGGGCTGCGACAGCGCGGCGCCGGCATAGAACTGCAGCTTGAGGCGGCTGTAGAAGCGCTGGCGCAGGTCCGCATCGCGCGCCAGCGCGTGCGCAACCTCTTCCCAGCCCTTGGGCACGTTGAAGTACATGGTCGGCGCCACGTCGCGCAGGTTCTCGAGCGTGATGCCGATATGCTGCGGCGTCGGCTTGCCGTCGTCGATGTACAGCGTGCCGCCATTGAACAGGACCAGGTTGACGTCCTTGCTGCCGCCGAACGTGTGGTTCCAGGGCAGCCAGTCGAGCAGCACGGGCGGTTCCTCGGCGAGAAAGGGCCAGCACTGCAGCAGCATCTGCTGGTTGGCGCACAGCATGCGCTGCGTGGTGATGACGGCCTTCGGCATCCGCGTCGAGCCGGACGTGAACAGGAATTTCACGATGGTGTCGGGCCCGGTCGCTTCACGGGCCGCGTCCACCGCGGCGGTGGGCGGCGTCGCGCGCAGGCTGGCGAAGGGCGTCGCGGCGCGCCCGGGGACGGCGCCGTGCACGAGCACCAGCTCGGTCTCCACCGGCAACGCGGCCAGGATCGCCGCACCGTACGCGCCGCCGTCGCAGGCGAAGACGAGCCCGGGGCGCAGCAGCTCGACCACGTGGCGCAGCTTGCCGAAGTCCTGCGACTGCAGCGAGTAGGCCGGCGACACGGGCGCATAGGGCACGCCGGCGTACTGGCACGCGAGCGCCAGCTGCGCGTGTTCCAGGTCATTCCCGGACAGGATCAGCACCGGGCGCTCGGCCGACAGCCCCCGCTGCAGCAGGGCCGCGCCGAGTGCGCGGGCGGCATCGCATGCGGCGCGGTAGCTCAGGTGGCGCCACGCGCCGGCCTCCTTGCGCGCCATGTAGCTGCGGTCTGGCGCCGTTTCCGCCCAGTGCAGCAGACGGTCGGTGGTGCGTACCGCATACGGCAGCAGCGGCGCGCGCGCTCGGACATGGACCGCGTCCGGCGTTTCCCGCACTTCCACCGCGGCCCGGGCGAAATGCACCGGGCGGTAGCGAGCCTGGTTCGCCATGATGTCTCCTTGTGGATGTGTTGTCGGATCAGCCGGTCTGGCGGACCTTGTTGGTCTTGGCATCGAGGAAGGCGGCGAGGCGCTGGCGCGTTTCCGGGTCGCTGGCCGCGACCGACGCCATCAGCGCTTCCGTCATCAGGCCGTCCTGGATCGACTGGTCGGCAATGCGCGGCAGCACGTGCATCACGCCGTAATTGGTCATCGGCGAATTGCCCGCGATCTTTTCGGCCAGCGCCATCGCCTTGGCCAGGCCCTCGCCAGGCGCCACGAGGTAATGGCTGATGCCGGCGGCGTGGCCCTCGGCGGCGTCCAGCACGCGTCCCGTCAGCATCAGGTCGGTCATGCGCGCGACGCCGATCAGGCGCGCGATGCGCACCGAGCCGCCGCCACCGACGAACAGCCCGCGCGACCCTTCCGGCAGCGCATAGAACGCCGAGGATTCCGCGACCCGCACGTGGCAGGCGCTGGCCAGTTCCAGGCCGCCGCCCACGACGGCGCCGTGCAGCAGCGCGACCACGGGCACGCGGCCGAAGCCGATGGCCTCGAACGCCGCATGCCACATGCGGGAGTGGAACACGGCCTGCGTCGTGTTGTTTTCGCGGACCTCGGACAGGTCCAGCCCCGCGCAGAACGCCGGGCCGTCGCCCAGCAGCACGGCGGCGCGGACGGTGTCCGGGAGGGATTCGAAGCACAGCCGCAGCTCGCGCACCAGGTCGTCGCTGAGTGCGTTGCGCTTGGCCGAGCGGCACAGCGTGATTTTTGCCACGGCGCCGACCGTTTCGATGCTTAGCAATGGGGTATCCGGTTTCTGGCTCATTGTCCTGGCTTTCCAAATGAATCTGTTGAGTCGTAATGGTTATATCCTATAACGAATTTATTGCGAGCCGCAAGCAAATTGTTTATGATCGATAACCATTACACCGAAACTCTATCTGGAGACAACCATGCAAGTCATCAGTGCCGACGGCGCCGCCGCCCTGGTTCGCGACGAATCCACCATCTTCCTGGGCGGCCTGGCCATGATGGGACTGGCCGAAGAAGTCCTGATCGCGCTCGAGCGGCGCTTCCTGGCCGAGGGCCATCCGCGCAATCTCACCACCTGGGCCTGCGGCGCGATCGGCAATGGCGGCACCGGCGGCATGGTGCATTTCGCCCACAAGGGCATGATCCGGCGCACGGTGGCCGGCCACTTCGGCCAGACCGGCAAGGAATTGATGGGGATGATCTTTGCGAACGAAGTGGAGGCCTATAACTTCCCGCAAGGGTCGCTGTCGCACCTGACGCGGCATATGGCGGCGCGCACGCCCGGCCTGCTGACCAAGGTGGGACTCGGCACGTTCGTGGACCCGCGCCAGCAGGGCGGCAAGCTCAATCCCAGCGCGGCCGAGGACCTGGTGCGCCTGACCGAATTCGCCGGCGAGGAATGGCTGCACTACCCCTGCCCGCGGATCGACGTGGCGATCATCCGGGGCACCGTCGCGGACGAAAAGGGCAACCTCACGCTGGACAAGGAAGGCGTGCACCTGGAGCAGCTGCAGATCGCCCAGGCGGCGCGCGCCTGCGGCGGCATCGTGATCGCGCAGGTGGAACAGGTGGTGCAGGAAGGCAGCCTGCATCCGAAGCGGGTGAAAGTGCCGGGCTACCTGATCGATTATGTGGTGACGGCCAAGCCGGAATCACACATGCAGTCGATCAGCACGGGGTTCAATCCGGCGTTGTGCGGCGACGTGCGCGTGCCGGTGCGCTCGCTCGCGCCGATGCCGCTCGACGAGCGCAAGGTGATCGCGCGCCGCGCCGCGCTGGAGCTCGTGCCCGGCGCGATCACCAATCTCGGCATCGGCATCCCGGCCGGCATCCCGTCGATCGCGGCGGAGGAAGGCGTGTCGGACCTGCTCACCCTCAGCATCGAGAGCGGTGTCAACGGCGGGATTCCGGCCCAGGGCGGCGATTTCGCCCTCGCCTACAATGCCGAATCCATCATCGACCAATCGGCGCAGTTCGATTTCTACGACGGCGGCGGACTCGATGCCAGCTTCCTCGGCCTCGCCCAGACCGACGTGCACGGCAACGTGAACGTCAGCATGTTCAACGGGCGGCCCGTGGGTTGCGGGGGCTTCATCAACATCACGCGCTCGACGCGCAAGCTGGTCTTCTGCGGAACCTTCACGGCCGGCGGGCTGGACGTGGCGGTGGAAGACGGCCGCCTGCGCATCGCGCAGGAAGGCCGCTCGCGCAAGTTCATCGAACGGGTCGAGCAGATCACCTTCAATGGCCATGATGCCGTGCAGCGCGGCCAGGACGTGCTGTTCGTGACGGAACGCGCCGTGTTCCGCCTGACGGCGGACGGACTGGAACTGACGGAGATCGCGCCCGGCGTCGATCTCGAGCGCGACGTGCTGGCGCACATGGGCTTCGCGCCGATCGTGCGCGACGTGCGCACGATGGACGCGCGCCTGTTCATGCCGGTGTGGGGTGGCCTGGCGCAGGCGCTCACCGCGCGCTGAAAGCGCAAACAACGCGCGGGCTCAGGCCTGCGCGTCGTCCTCGTCGTGCAGGAAGATCTTTTGCAGCAGCTTGACCAGTTCGGCGCGTTCGGCGTCGGTCAGCATGGCCGTCGCTTCCAGCTCCAGTTCCGACACGGTCTTCTCCGCCTTGGCGCACAGCCGCGTGCCTTCGGGCGTCAGCACCAGCGTCTGCGAGCGCTTGTCGAGCGGATTGCGCTGGCGGACCAGCAGGCCGCGCTCTTCCAGCTTGTCCAGCAGGATCGCCAGGTTCGGCGGCGACACGTTCACGGCCTTCGACAGGCGCTTCTGGGTGATGTTCGGATTCGCGTTGAGCAGGCTCAGGACGGAAAAATCGACCGCGCGCAGGTTGAACTTCTTCATCCGTTCCTCGAAATGCGGAACGATGGTCAGATAGGCGCGGCGGCAGTTATAGCCGACCAGGCTCAGAAGGAGGCTCTGGTCGAGCGGCTGCCCAGCGGCTTCCTGGACGGCGGTGACGAGTTTGGCGTTTTGGCGAGTGGCCATCGGCATGAACGTTGCAAAAGAAAATCATTATAAAGTAAAAATGCATCGCACAATAAACGCCGTGGCCGGGTGGCCGCTAGAGGTCCAGCACGAGCAGCGGGGTCCGCGCGCGCGAACAGCAAGGCGTGAACTGGTCGTTGGCCGCGCGCTCCGCGTCGGTCAGGTACAGGTCGCGGTGGTCCGGCACGCCTTCCAGCACCCGCGTCAGGCAGGTGCCGCACACACCTTCCTCGCATGAATACGGGATGTCCACGCCCTGCTCGGCCAGCACCTTGAGTACCGTCCGGCCCACGGGGATCGTCACGACCCGGCCGCTCGCTGCGAGCCGCACGTCGAAAGGCTGGTCGCCGCCGGTGTCGGCCGCCGCGGCGCCGAAGTACTCGACGTGGAGCTGCCCTGCGGACCAGCCGCGTGCCTTCGCGTTGTCCAGCACGTGGTCGATGAAGCCCTGCGGGCCGCAGACGTAGAGATGCGTGCCGGGTTGCGGCGCCGCCAGCAGGCTGGCCAGGTCGAGCGTGCGGTCGGCGTCGTAGTGAACCTGGACCTGCCTGGCGAATCCGGCGCCGCGAATGCGCTCCAGGAAGGCGGCGCGCTCGGGCGAGCGCACGCAATAGTGGAATTCGAACTTCGCTCCGTCTGCCGCCAGCGTCTCGGCCATCGCCAGGATCGGCGTGATGCCGATGCCGCCCGCCAGCAGCAGCGTGCGCGCCGCGTCGACGAGCGGAAAGTGGTTCTTCGGCGCGCTGATCGTGAGCAGCGTGCCGACGTCGACGTCGTCGTGCATGGCCTGCGAGCCGCCGCGCGAGTCCGCATCGCGCAGGACGGCAATCAGATAGCGGTGCGTCTCGCCGGGCGCGTTGCACAGCGAGTACTGGCGCACCAGGCCGTTCGGCAGGTGCACGTCGACGTGCGCGCCGGCCGCGAACGGCGGGAGCGCGGCGCCGTCGACCGGCACCAGTTCGTAGCTGCAGATAGCCTCCGCTTCCCGGGTCTTGCGCGCGACGCGCACGTTCAAGGCACTCATGCCGCGGCCTCCCCGGCCCGCTCGCGTGCCAGCCAGGCGTCGATGACGCGGCGCGACTGCACGCCGCCCGCGTCGATGTTGAGCATGAGGAGCTTGCGCTCCGGATGGCGCAGGATGTTCTGCTGCTGGAGTTCGAGCATGGCGCGGTCTTCGCTGAAGATCCTGCCCTGTCCTGCGCGGATGGTCTCGGTCAGCGCTGCGTCGTCCGGCTTGAAGTTGCGCGCCATGCCCCAGAAGTACCAGTGCGACGTCGCCGTTTCCGGTGTGATGAAGTCGACCACGATGGACGACGCCTTGTGCGCCGGGTCGGCGTGATAGCCGCCCTTGCCGGCATGGGCGACGCCCACCTCGATCATCACGTGGCTCGGCGCATTGAAGCGGCAGATCTGCCAGCGGTCGACCGGGACGTCGTCGGCGAGACCGTTGCCGTGCAACGCGGCCTGCCAGAACGGCGGCGGCATGATGTTCTCCATGAAGCGGCTCGTCACCACCTGCTCGCCTTCGATCTTCGTCGTGACGGGCGCCTCGTCGATTTCCTTCTGGCCGATGCTGGACGCGTGCACATACGTCTCGTGCGTGAGGTCCATCAGGTTGTCGATCATGAGGCGGTAATCGCAGCCGATGTGATACAGCCCGCCGCCATAGGCCCATTCCGGATTGTCCGCCCACTCGAGATGGTGGATCGTGGCCGGATCGGCCAGTGCCCTGTCGCCCGGCCAGACCCAGATGAAGCCATAGCGCTCCTCGACCGCATAGCTGCGGATGCAGGGAAACCCGCGCACGCGTTGGCCGGGCATGGCCACGGCCTTGCCGTCGCAGCCCATCTGCAAGCCGTGGTAGCCGCATACGAGGTGGCCATCGCGCAGGAAGCCCAGCGACAGGGGCGCGCCCCGGTGCGGACAGAAATCCTCGACCGCGGCGACCTTGCCGCCCTCGCCCCGGTAGAACACCATCTTTTCGCCGCAGATCTGGCGACCGAGAGGCTTGCCGTCGATCTCGTCGGGCGTGCAGGCCACGTACCACGCATTCCTGGGGAACATCTTGTCTCCTTGTCGTCGAATATTCAACTAACATTCAGTGCGCTGAATGTTTTAAAAAGTATCGCGCGCATCGATGCCGAAGTAAACTGGTGATCCGGATTATTTCGATGGTGCGCCGCACCAGAAGCAGCCCTCAACATGCCAAGCAAACGCGTGCCCGACGATCAGGGATCGTCGCTCGACCTGTACCAGCACCCCGGCCACCTGCTGCGCCGCGCCCAGCAGATTTCGGTGTCCCTCTTCCATGACGAAATGAGCGGCGAACTGACGCCGGTCCAGTATGCGATCCTGAGCCGCCTGGCCGATCATCCCGGCATCGACCAGGTCTCGCTGGCGGGCCTCGCCGCCATCGACACCTCCACCGGCGCCACCGTCTGCGCCCGGCTCGAAGAAAAGGGCCTTCTGCTACGCGAGGTGATTCCGCATAACCGGCGCCAGCGCGCCCTGACCATCACGCCCGCCGGCGCGGGCCTGCTGGCGGCGCTGGAACCGGGCGCCCAGCGCCTGCGCGACCGGATACTGGCGCCCCTGAGCGCGCGCGAGCAGGACGTGTTCATGCACCTGCTGGCCAAACTCGTCAACGGCAACAACGAACAAAGCCGCGCGCCGCTGGCACTTCCCGCCGCCTCCGACGACGTGTAAGGACCCGCGCTTCCGTATCGTCGAACATCGGCGCTTCCGTCCGCGGACCGCGCCGTAACCAACTTTACAACCTCCGATTTTTAGTTATAGAATGAAATTAGTATATTTCATAACTTTAATTGGAGACACAGGATGGCCAACGCGGCACGCACGATCAAGTCCACGCACACCTTTCCCCGCCGGTCCGGCGTCGCGTTCGCCGTCTTCTGTGCCTGCGCCGCCATGGCCGCGGGCGCGCAGGCACAGACGGCGCCGGCGGCACCGGACAACGGCGAGCAGCCGGAGCAGGTCGTCGTCACCGGCAGCCGCATCCGCGGCGTGGCGCCGGTCGGCTCGACGGTGGTGTCGCTCACGCGCGGCGACATCGAGGCATCGGGCGCCGTCAGCACCGCCAATCTGCTGCAGGAAGTGCCGCAGGTGTTCAACCTCGGCGTGTCCGAATCGTCGCGCGGCCAGGCGGGCGGCGCCGGCAACATCACTTATGGGTCGTCGGTCAACCTGCGCGGCATCGGTCCCTATGCCACGCTGTCGCTCGTCAACGGCCACCGCGTCGTGCCCCAGGGGACCACCGGTTCCGGCATCGATCCGTCGATCATTCCGATGCTGGCCCTGCAGCGCGTCGAGATCGTCGCCGACGGCGCCTCCGCCATCTACGGCTCGGACGCGGTGGCCGGCGTCGTGAACCTGATCCTGCGCCGCGACGTCGAAGGCGCGGAAGGCTTCGTACGCTACGGCACGGCGGACGGCTACCACGAGCACCAGGTCGGCGCGCTGCTGGGACACCGGTGGCGCGGCGGCCACGTCGTCGCCACCGTGCAGAACGATGTCCATACGGCGCTGAACGGGCGCGATCGCGATTTCTTCCGGGGCGACCTGCGCGCCCGCGGCGGCGGCGACTTCCGTTCCACGCAATGCGCGCCCGGGAATATCCTCATCGGCGGCACGTCGTACGCGATTCCGTCCGGCGGCGTCACGCCCGCGAACGCCGGCAGCCTGGCCGCCGGCACCGTCAACAAGTGCGACAACCTGCAGTACGCCGACATCCTGCCGCGCCAGGAGCGCAACAGCGCCACCTTCACGTTCAACCAGGACCTCGGCGACGGCTACGCGCTGTACGCGGACGGCTTCGCCACACGCCGCACATACCGCATGCAACCGGGCTCGCCGTCGTCGACCGTCACCGTCCCGAACAGCAACCCGTTCTACGTGCGGCCCGCGGGCGCGCCGGCCGGCACGGCGGAGGACGTCGCGCTGTCGTTCGCCGGCCAGCTGGCGCCGGACACCGCCACCGGCTATTCGCGCTCGTTCGAAGCCACCGTCGGCATCGACAAGACGCTGGCCGCCGGCTGGAAGGCGGGTGCCCTCTACACGTGGGGCAAGAACAACGACCAGTCCGCGACCGTGCATGGCCTGAACAGCGGCGCCGTCGCGGCCGCGCTGGCGGACACGAATCCGGCGACGGCGCTGAACGTGTTCGGGGGCCCGAACAACCCGGCCACGCTCGCAGGGATCGCGAACGGCCTGTTCATCGCCCCCGGCCAGACGATCTTCCAGAATGCGCAGGTCAAGGCCGACGGTCCCCTGTTCGCCATTCCCGGCGGGAGCGTGCGCGCCGCGGCGGGTTTCGAATACCAGCGCCTGCGCACCGACGTCGGCTCGACGTTCGGCACGACCGACGCGCCCATCGCCAGCAGCATGGAACTGGGACGCAACATCAAGTCCCTGTATGCCGAGCTGGCGGTGCCGCTGGTCGGCGCCGCCAACGCGATGCCCGGCATCTACCGGCTCGACCTGGACATCGCCGCCCGCACCGACCGCTACAGCGACGTCGGCAGCACGAACAATCCGAAGGTCGGCTTCAACTGGGCGCCGGTGCGAGGCGTCGTCGTGCACGGCAGCTATGGCACGTCGTTCCGCGCGCCGCTGCTGGCCGAGGTGAACACGCCCGTCAACAACGGCCGCGGCGCGCTGTTCGTGCAAAACTATTCCGACCCGGCCAACGGCGGCGCGTTGCGCGTGGGCGTCGCGCGGTCGGCGTCGAACCCGAACCTGCAGCCGGAAACGGCGACCACGAAGTCGCTCGGCATCGACTGGGAACCGGCGTTCGGCCACCATACGAAGCTCGGGCTGACGTACTTCGACATCAAGTACGAGAACCAGGTGACGAGCTATTTGTCAGACCTGACCTTGCTGAACCGCGAAGCGCAGTTCGCCGGCACCGGCATCATCGTGCGCAACCCGTCCGCCGCCATGGTGGCCCAGATGAAGGCGCAATACCCGGCCTTCGGCGTGTTGCCCGAGAACTGGACGCTGTACGTCGACGGCAGCGCCAACAACCTGGGCAAGTCGCTCGCGCGCGGCGTCGACTTCACGGCCAGCACGCGCGTGCCCGCCGGCGACCTGGGCGATTTCGGCTTCGGCGCGAGCGGCACGTATTTCACGAAGTACCAGGTGGCGGTGACGTCCGGGGCCCCGCTCGTCGACCAGCTGAACCGGATCTATAATCCGCTGCGCTTCAAGACACGTTTGTCGTCGACCTGGAACCTGGATGCATGGAACGCCAACGTCTACGTGAACTACCAGAACGCCTACGACAACAACCTGGCGGCGCCGCTGCAGGAGGTGGCGAGCCAAACAACCGTCGACGCGCAGGTTGCGTACCGGTTCGACGCCGGCTTCCTGAAGGACACGACGCTGGCGCTGAACGTGAACAACCTGTTCGACCGCCGCCCGCCGTTCGTGAACATCGCGCAGAGCAGCAACGGCGGCGGCGGTTTCGACCCGACCTTGACCAACCCGGTGGGACGCATCGTGTCGCTCTCGCTCAACAAGCACTTCTGAAACCCGTGGAGACCCTCATGCTTCGACAACCCTTACGCACCCTCCTCGCCGCGGCGCTGCTGCCGGCGACTTTTGCGCACGCGGCCTCGCCCAACGACACGCTCGTCTCGCCGCGGGTAGCGGACGGCCGGGCCGTGTTCAGCGTCCATGCGCCCGACGCGGACGCCGTGCAGCTGACCGGCGAAATGCTCGAATACGGAAAAGCGATGCCGCTGGCGAAGGGCGCGGACGGCGTCTGGTCGGTGGACGTGCCGGGCATCGCGCCGGGCACGTACCGCTACACGTTCCGCGTGGGCGGCGTCGACGTCGTCGACCCGCGCAACACCGAAGCGACGCGCAGCCAGACGCGCGTGCAAAGCCTGCTGCACGTGCCGGGCATCGCCGTCGAAGACGCGCAGCCGGTGCCGCACGGCGCCGTCGCCGTCGTCAGCTACCGCAGCCCGGTGTTCACGGCGCCGCGCCGGATGCATGTGTACACGCCGCCCGGATACGCGCCGGCCAAGGGACCGTATCCGGTGCTGTACCTGCTGCACGGCGGCGGCGACTCGGACGAGAACTGGAGCACGGTCGGGCGCGCCGGCTTCATCCTGGACAACCTGATCGCGGCCGGCAAGGCAAAGCCGATGATCGTCGTGATGCCGGCCGGGCACGTGCCGGCGGCCGACGGCAGCATCGCCGGCGCGATGACCGCGATGAGCGCGGACGCGCGCAACGACCCGTTCACGCGCGACCTGATGGAGACCATCATCCCGTACGTGGAATCGCATTACGCCGCCTCGCCGCGCGCCCGCGACCGCGCCATCGCGGGTCTGTCGATGGGCGGCGTCCAGACCGGCAACATCGCGCTGGCCTACGTCGACAAATTCCCGTGGGTGGGCATCTTCAGCTCCGGATGGTTCCCCGAAATGCGGCCGGACGTCGAACGCCTGCACGGCAAGGACATGGACAAGGCCGCGAAGACGGAGCGCCTGCTGTGGGTCGGCTACGGCAAGACCGACATCGCCCGCGACAATTCGAAGGCGATGCTCAAGATGTTCGCCGCGCACGGCATGCGCTACCAGGAACTGGAGACGGAAGGCGGGCACACGTACGCCAACTGGCGCTTGTACCTGGCCCGCTTCGCGCCGCTGCTGTTCCGCGATTGATGTTAAACGCGCTCGATCGCGAGCGCGATCCCCTGCCCCACGCCGATGCACATCGTGCACAGGGCAAAGCGGCCGCCGGTCCGCTCCAGCTGGTAAGTGGCCGCGGTGACGAGCCGCGCGCCGCTCATCCCGAGCGGATGACCGAGCGCGATCGCGCCGCCGTTCGGATTCACGCGCGGGTCGTCGTCGCGCAGGCCAAGCAGGCGCAGCACGGCGAGGCCCTGCGACGCGAACGCTTCGTTCAATTCGATCACGTCGAACTGGTCCAGCGTCATGCCCGTCTGCGCCAGCAGCTTCTGCACGGCGGGTGCCGGGCCGATGCCCATCACGCGCGGCGCCACGCCGGCCGTCGCCATGCCGACGATGCGGGCGCGCGGTCTCAAGCCGTACTGCGCCGCCGCCTCGGCATTCGCCAGCAGCAGCGCGCAGGCGCCGTCGTTCACGCCCGAGGCGTTGCCGGCCGTGACCGTGCCGTCCGGCCGCACGACCGGTTTCAGCTTCGCCAGCGCTTCCAGGCTCGTCTCGCGCGGGTGCTCGTCCTTGGCGAAGCGGATGGGATCCCCTTTCTTCTGCGGGATCAGCACGGGCACGATCTCCTGCTCGAACGTGCCGTCCTGCTGCGCACGCGCGGCCTTGGCCTGGCTCGCGAGCGCGAACGCATCCTGGTCCGCGCGCGAGATCTTGTAATCGTCCGCCACGTTCTCCGCCGTCTCCGGCATCGCATCCGTGCCGTACAGCTTGTGCATCAGCGGGTTCGGGAAGCGCCAGCCGATCGTCGTGTCGTAGATGTTCGCGCTGCGGGAGAACGCGGATTCCGCCTTGCCCATCACGAACGGCGCGCGCGTCATCGATTCCACGCCGCCTGCGATCATCAAACGGGCCTCGCCGCTCTTGATGGCGCGCGCGGCGCTGCCGACGGCGTCCAGGCCCGAGCCGCACAGGCGGTTCACGGTGGAACCGGGGACCTCTTGCGGCAGGCCGGCCAGCAGCGCGGCCATGCGCGCGACATTGCGGTTGTCCTCGCCGGCCTGGTTGGCGCAGCCGTAGATCACGTCGTCGATGGCGGACCAGTCGACGTCCGGATTGCGGCGCATCAGTTCGCGGATGGGGATGGCGCCCAGGTCGTCCGCGCGCACGTCCTTCAACGCGCCGCCGTAGCGGCCGACGGGGGTGCGGATGGCGTCGACGATGAATGCGTCGGTCATGTTCATTCTCCTGTTATTCAAGGGGCGCCAGCAGCGGCGCGGCGGTGACGGCCTGCAGGTCGGCCAGCGTGATGCCGGGCGCCATCTCGCGCACGCGCAGGCCCTCGGGCGTCACGTCCAGCACGGCCAGGTCGGTGTAGATGCGGCTGACGCACCCGATGCCCGTCAGCGGATACGTGCAGCGCTCGACGATCTTGCTTTCTCCCGTCTTCGTCTGGTGTTCCATCATGACGAACACCTGCTTCGCGCCGATCGCGAGATCCATGGCGCCGCCGACGGCGGGAATCGCATCCGGCGCGCCCGTGTGCCAGTTGGCCAGGTCGCCCGTGTGCGACACCTGGAAGGCGCCCAGCACGCAGATGTCCAGGTGGCCGCCGCGCATCATCGCGAACGAGTCCGCGTGGTGGAAATAGGCGCCGCCCGTCAGCAGCGTCACCGGCTGCTTGCCGGCGTTGATCAGGTCTTCGTCTTCCTCGCCGGGAGCGGGCGCCGATCCCATGCCGAGCAGGCCGTTCTCGCTGTGCAGGAAGATTTCCTTCTCCTGCGGCAAGTAGTTGGCGACCTTCGTGGGCAGGCCGATGCCCAGGTTGACGTAGGCGCCTTCCGGGATGTCCTGCGCCACGCGCGCGGCCATCTGGTCGCGGGTGTATCGGGTGTTCATGCTGCCTCCTTGACGACGCGCTGGACGAAGATGCCGGGGGTGACGATCGCTTCCGGATCGAGTTCACCGAGCGGCACGATCTCGGCGACCTGCGCGATGGTGGTCTTCGCGGCCATGGCCATGATCGGGCCGAAGTTGCGGGCCGTCTTGCGGTACACGAGATTGCCCCAGCGGTCGCCGCGCAGCGCCTTGATCAGCGCGAAATCGGCGTGGATGGGCGTCTCGAACACGTAGTTGCGGCCATTGATGACACGGGTCTCCTTGCCCTCGGCCAGCAGGGTGCCGTAGCCAGTGGGCGTGAAGAAGCCGCCGATGCCGGCGCCCGCGGCGCGGATGCGCTCCGCCAGGTTGCCCTGCGGCGTCAGCTCCAGCTCGATCCCGCCGGCGCGGTACAGCGCGTCGAAATGCCAGGAATCGGACTGGCGCGGGAACGAGCACACGATCTTCTTCACGCGCTTTTCCTTGATGAGGGCGGCCAGGCCCGTGTCGCCGTTGCCGGCGTTGTTGTTCACGATGGTCAGCTCGCGGGCGCCGTGGGCGATCAGCGCGTCGATGAGCGCGGACGGCATGCCGGCGTTGCCGAAACCGCCGATCATGACGGTGGCGCCGTCGTGGATGTCGGCCACGGCCCGCTCCAGCGAGTCACAGGTTTTGTCGATCATGGGTTGTCACCTTGTCTCTAATGTGCGATTATCGAACACATGCTCGTCTACCGCACAAAAAGTGTACGCCCGCGCCACGCCGGCCGTCAAGCGCTTCCTGACAACCCGTCCCCATCGATTAGAATTCCGCCATGTCATCCACACCCTCGACCCCAGCCGCCCCGCTCACCATCGCGGAAGAAATCGACGCCCTCGCCGATCCCGACTTCATGACGTCGCTCGCGCGCGGCCTCGCCGTGCTGCGCGCATTCGCCGACTCGCGCAAGCCGCAGACCATCGCCCAGATCAGCCAGCAGACCGGCATCCCGCGCGCGGCCGTGCGCCGCTGCCTGCACACGCTGCGGCAGCTCGGCTACGTGGACGCGGAACTGAACAATTTCAGCCTGCGGCCGAAGGTGTTGACGTTGGGGTATTCGTATTTATCGTCGACGCCGCTGACGGCCGCCGCGCAGCCATGCCTGAACGGCGTCAGCAAGGCGCTGGGCGAATCGAGCTCGCTCGCCGTGCTGGAAGAAGACCAGGTGCTGTATGTGGCGCGCGCGGCGACGTCGCGCGTGATGTCGGTGTCGCTGTCCGCCGGCAGCCGCCTGCCGGCGTATTGCAGCTCGCTGGGCCGCGTGCTGCTCGCGCACCTCCCGCCGGACGAGCTGGACGCGTACCTGGCGCACACCACGCTGACGCCCAAGACGGAGCGCACCGTGACGGATCCGGCCACGCTGCGCGAGATCCTCGCGCAGGTGCGGCGCGACGGTTACGCCGTCAACAACGAGGAACTGGAACTGGGATTGCGCTCGATCGCCGTGCCGGTGCGCGGCGCGTCGGGCAAGGTGCTGGCGGCGCTGAACGTGGGTGCGCACGCGGCGCGCGTGACGCCGGAACGCATGGTGGAAGAGTTCCTGCCCGTGCTGCGCCAGGGCGCGCAGGAACTCGCGATGCTGCTGCCCTGACGGCTGTCAGAAACCGTCGACGGCCGCCGCGTAGTGCGTGACGACGGGCGCGCCGTCGAAGCAGTGGCCCACGAGGCGGCGCCATTCCTGGAAATCGTCGCTCTCGCGGAAGTGGACCATGTGGTCCTCGACCGTGTTCCAGTCCACGAGCAGGCGGTAGGCGCGCGGGTTCTCCACGCCCCGCTGCAGGCGCATGCCGGTACACCCGCGCGCCCGCTGGAACAGCGGCGCTGCGGCGCGCACGCCCGCTTCGAATTGTTCTTCCATGCCGGCCTTGACGAGGATTTCAGCGCTTTCGACGACCATATGCTTCCTTTCGATGGTTGAGGGATGCACCGATTATGCCACCGCGCGCGCCGTCTCGATGGCATTGAAGCTGAACGGCGCCATCGGCAGCTCGGCATTGGTCGGCAGGCCGCGCGCGACTTCCAGCATGACGCCGCGCAGCCAGATGTGGCACGGGTCGTTTTCCTGGAAGCGGTGCCATTGCAGGCATTCCGCCAGCGGCGGCAGGTCGTACGGCAGCGGCAGCACGCGGATCGGCAGCCGCCGCGCGCACGCGAGCGCAAGGCGCGTGTGCATCGTCGCGACGAGATCCGTGCCGACGAGCGCCGTCGCCATGCTGTAGAAATCGCTGGTGATCACGCGGATGCGGCGCTTGACGCCCAGTGCCTGGAGCAGAAGCTCTTCCATCGTCGGCGAGCGCGGACGGCCCAGCATCGGCGCGATGTGGGACAGGCGCTCGTACGTGCCGGCGTCGAGGACGTCGCCCACCTGCGTATTGCCCTCCCAGATCACGGCGCAGTAATGGTCTTCGAACAGCGTGCGCTGCGGATGCTCGGGGTCGAGGAAGTTGCGCGGGATGATGAGGAAGTCGTTCTCGCCGCGGCGCAGCTTTTCCGCCGCGTCGTCCGCGAGCGGCACCAGTTCCAGCGTCATGTTGGGCGCGTCACGCAGCACGCGCGCCACCACCTGGTTCAGGAAGACCTCGGTCGCATAATCGGACACCATGATCTTCATGCAGCGCGTCTCGCGCGCCGGATCGAAAGACACGCGGATGCCGACCGTCGCGTGCACGTGCAGGATCAGGTCGCGCACCGGCCCGACGAGCTGGCGCCCCAGCACCGTCAGTTCCATGTTGCGGCCGACGGCGGCCAATAAATCGTCTTCGAAGAATTCGCGCAGGCGCGCCAGCATGCCGCTCATCGCGGATTGGCTGACGTTCACGCGGGCCGCCGCGCGGGTGATGTTCTGTTCCTCCAGCAGCGCGTCGAGCGCCAGCAGCAGGTTCAGGTCCAGGCGGTTGAAACGCATCGGTTGTCTCCTTGTTATCGTATGGCTCGTGCGGCCGTTTGATCCTTTACTTTATGGAGTTTTCATGCGGCTGTCACGCACAAAGGCCAGCAAGGGCGCGGCCAGCGCGTCGTCGCCGCTGTTGATCGCGTAGACCTGGCTGAGGTGATTGTGGTTCGCGACGACCCCGATGCGCGGCTGGAAACCGTGGCGCGTGACGAGCCGCGCGAACAACTCGCCCGCCTGCGCCTGCATCTGGATCGGGTCCAGTTCCGCATACGTGATCGCGAGCGGGAACGGCGCCGCATCGACCAGCTCCACGGTCGACATCGCGCGGTACGCCGCGAAGTCCGTCCCGAAGTAGGCTTCGTTGCGCGGGTCCGGCGTCGCGATGCCCAGCTGCGCGCGTGCCAGGTATTCCAGTTCCGCGTTGTACACGCCGGACGCGAGAAACGCGCCCGCGATCTTCAAACCCTCGGGCGGATGGAAACGGGAGATGAGCGTCGCAGCCGCCACGTGTGCCGCCCCGGCCGATTCTCCCGCGAGCACGATGTGATCGGGATCGCCGCCGTACTGCGCGATGTTGGCCCGCGCCCACGCGAGCGCGGATGCCGCGTCCTCGGCCCCGGCCGGCCAGCGGTGGCGCGGCCCGAGACGGTAATTCGGCAGTACCGCCACCACGCCATGCCGTGAAAAATAATGGCCGACGGCTTCCCGGTCGGCCTTGTCGCCGCGGATGAAGCCCCCGCCGTGCAGGAACACGACGACGGGCACCGGCCCGCCCGCGCCGACGGCCGGGTATACGTCCAGCCGATGGCGCTCCTCCACGCCGTAGACGACGTCGCGCACGGGTTCCGCGCCGCGCGGCATGCCTTCCAGCAGCGGTGCATACAGCGCCTTCGCGGCCGGCGGATCGATCACGGGGCCGGCCGCGCGGACCGCGCGCAGGATCTCCAGATGCTTGTCGCTCAACGTCATTCGACCTCCTTACAGCGCGGCCAGCGCCGGATCCTTGTGGAAGCGCCCATCCTTCATGATGGCGCGCAGGCGCTTGCGGTCCTGCAGGATCGTCACGTCCTGCGTCGGATCGCCGTCGACGAGCAGCAGGTCGGCAAGGAAGCCGGGCTTCACCTGTCCCAGCTCGTCGCCCATGCCCATCAGCTCGCCGCCCAGCAGGGTCGCGGCGGACAGCGCCTCTTCCGGCGTGTACCCCAGCAGGTTCACGAACAGTTCCAGGTCGCGCGCGTTGCGGCCGTTCGGGTTGAACGGGAAGCCGTAGTCGCCGCCCGGCAGCACGCGCAGGCCGCGCCGGCGCAGTTCCGGCACGAGCTTTCTCTGCAGCTCCAGCACCTCGGCCGCGCTTTTCTTCATGTGGCTCATGTCGAAGTGCGGCGGCGGCGCGGCGTCCAGGGTCGCCTGGATGATGCCGATGGCCGGCGCGATGAAGACGTCGTCGCGGCGCGCTTCCAGCATGTCCAGCGCTTCCTCGTCCGCGTACGTGCAGTGGTACAGCACGCGAAAGCCCGCGCGCAGCCCCATCTTGACGGCGTCGGACGCCTGCGCATGGCACGCGAGCCACACGCCCGATTCGCGCGCCTGCTCGCCGGCCGCATCGGCTTCTTCCTGCGTGTACATCAGCTGTTGCGATGCGCCCGGTTTCAGCGCATCCTCGCCGGACAGCAGGAACTTGACGGACTTGGCGCCGATGGAGGCGCAGTCCTTTACGAAGGCGCGCACGGCGTCGGGCCCGCGGCCGTGCTCCGCGACCTTGCCGGGATCGAGTTCCTCGATGGTCGGGGGTTCGCGCTCGATCGACGACGCGACGAGGCGCGGCCCCGGCATGCCGCCGCTCGTGATGAAGGTGTTCAGCACCGTCTCGACCGTCTTGCTCAGCGCACCCGCCGAATAGGCGCTCGTGAAGCCATGGTCGAGCAGGATGCGCGCGTTGCGGGCCGTCGTCAGCACGAGGTCTTCCGGCGGCAGCGCCATGCCGGGCACGAAGCGCTCGACGGAGCTGGGCCACGACAGATGCGCATGCGCCTCGACGAGGCCGGGCATCAATGTGCTGCCCCGCCCGTCGATCACGCGGTCGCCGGCCAGCGCCGTGATGCCGCGCGTGCCGTCCGCCACCTCGACGATGCGGTTGACTTCCACGCGCACCGCGCCGGTCCCCGGGCGCATCTGGCTGCCGTCGAAGATCCTTACGTTTTCAAAAATGATACCGCCCACGTTGTGTCTCCCTGTAGTTCATTCGATAGGCCTAGCGTAGCGGCCGGACCCCATCCGGCCAAAGCCCATTTTGGCGATACCTGCTATCGCCCTTTCACGCCGCGATGCCGTTCGCCCGCGCGATCTGCCCGAGCACGCGGGCGCTCGGTTTCACCGTGCGCTTCATCGTCGCGCGGTCCACGGCAATGAGGCCGTAATGCGGGCCATAGCCGAAGATCCACTCGAAGTTGTCCAGCAGCGACCAATGGATGTAGCTCTTCACGGGAATGCCGTCCTTCAGGCAGTTCGCGACGCCGCCCACGGCCGAGCGGATGTACGCGATGCGCTGGCTGTCGTCGTCCGTCGACATGCCGTTTTCCGTCACGTAGATCGGCACCTTCACGTGCTGCGCCGTGTAGCGGATCGTGGCCTCCAGCGCCTGCGGGTAGTACTCCATGTGCGCCGACGTGAACGTCGCATCCTTGGGCGGCGGCCGCACGCCGTCGGGCCCGATCAATTCGCGCGTATAAGTCTGCACGCCGATGAAATCGCCGTGCTCCGCGATCGCGCGGAACCACGGCTCGTATGCGATGGCGCGCTTGCGGTCACGCATGGCCTCGCCGCCGTCGACGGCCTGGTCGTCCGCGATCGCGATCGAGAAGCCGACGGGCAGTTGCGGGCGCACGGCCTTGATGGCCTGGTACGCAGCCGCATGGCCCTTCAGCAGGCCAGCCTCGATCGTCGCGAAATCGCCGAAGATCCACGACGACCATTTACCCGTGCCCGCCAGCTGGCCGGCCTTCGCCAGCATTTCCTTCATGCGCGGGTTGTCGGCCATGCCGGACAGCGGACCCGGAATGCCGAACAACAGGCGCGGCAGGTTCGGTTCGTTGAACGTCGTCGCATAGTCGATCAGGTCGCCCAGGTGGCGCGCGACCTTGTCGCAATAGCGTGCATACAGCTGCGCGGAATCGTCCGCTTCCCAGCCGCCGCGCGCCGCGAACCACGCGGGCGTGACGAAGTGATTGAAGCTCACCATCGCCTTCACCTTGTGCCTGCGGCAGGACAGCAGCACGTCGCGGTAATGCTCAAGCGCCGCCACCGAGAACATGCCCTCCACAGGTTCCACGCGCGCCCACTCGACCGAGAAGCGGAACGTGTTCAGGCCGAGGCTCGCCAGGGTCGCGATGTCCCGGTCGTACAGGCGGTAGTGGTCGACGGCGGCGCCCGACGGCTCCTTGAACTCCGTCGGCTGGATGTTTTCCAGCAGCCAGGCGTCGCTCGCGACGTTATCGCCCTCCGCCTGGTGGCCTGCAATCGCGGCGCCCCACAGGAAGCCTTTGGGGAACGTTCCCCGCGAGGCAGCGGCGTGCGCGGCGGCCGGCAGCAGCGCGGCGCCGGCGAGTGCCGTGCCCAGTCCCAGGATGGTGCGGCGGCGTGCATCGTGATTCATGTTGTCTCCTTTGTTATGTGTTATTGCAACGTGTCGGTCAGCCCGGCCACGAGGTCGTACAGTCCCTGACCGTCGTCGGCCACGCCATAGACGTAGTGATCGGGCCGGACGACGGCCGCATGGCAGCCGTGGCGCGCGAACCAGCGCGCGAGCACGCCATCCAGTTCGTCGGCCTGCATGCGGTGCGGTCCGCTCGAGAAGCCGGCGGCATCGGACGGCATGCTGATCAACATGCCGATCCGCTCCGCGAGCGCCAGCAGGCCGGACGGCAGCTGCGCCGTGCGCAGGTCCGTCACGATGCGCCAGCCGGTGCCCGCCAGTTCGTCCAGCAGCGCCGGGCCGGCGGGTCCGTTCACGCGCGGCTGGGGGAACAGCGTGCCCGTGCCCGCGCGGCCGCCGGACGCCAGCAGGCCCTCCACCAGCGGCGGGATGATGTCTTGCCGCGGCACGGTGCGGATGGCGCCGCCGGCCGCGTCGATCAGGGCCAGGTCGCGGGCCTGGGCGCGCGCGGGATCGCGTTCGCAGATGACGGCGCCGATTTCCTTGATGCGCGTGGTAAGCCGGCGCACGTGTTCGCGCCGCTCCACCGTGTAGGTATCGAGCAGGCTGTCCGGCGCTTCACCGCCCAGCACGGCGCGCAGCTTCCACGTGAGGTTGACGACATCGCGCACGCCCTGGCACATGCCCTGTCCCAGGAACGGCGGCTGCTGGTGCGCGGCGTCGCCCGCGATGAATACGCGGCCCACCCGCCACTCCCGCGCCACGAGCGCGTGGAAGCGGTAGCTGGCCTGGCGCCACAGGGCCGCGTCGTCCGGGCCGATCCACCGCCGCAGCACGCTCCACGCACCCTCCTCGGTCGCCATGTAGGCGGGATCCTCGCCCGGCAGAAGCGAGATTTCCCAGCGCCGGTGGTTGCCCGGCCCGATCACGTACGTGCACGGACGCGCCGGTTCGCAATACTGCACGCTGGTCGCCGGCAGCCTGGCCAGCCCCTTCTCGTTGACCTGCGCGTCGACGACGAGCCACGGTTCGTCGAACTCCAGGTCTTCCAGCGTGATGCCGACGGCGTCGCGCACGGCGCTCGACGCGCCGTCGCAGCCGATCACGTAGCGGGCGCGCACCGCACCCGCGTCGAAGTGGACGGTGGCGCCCTCCGCATCCTGCTCGACGCCGGTGAAGCGCCGGCCCAGTACGACGTCGACGGCGGGCAGCGCCTGCACGTGGCGCCGCAGCGCCGCCTCCACGGGCGGCTGGGTGAACACCATCGATGGCGTGTGGCCCAGCGGGTATGGCGGTTCGACGGTGGCGAGCCGCTTGATCAGGCGCCCGTCGGCGCCGTAGTACTCGGACGGCGTGAACGGCTCGCAGTGCGGCGACACGGCACCCGCCAGGCCCAGGTTCTGGAACACGCGCATGATCTCGTGGTCGAGGGCGATGGCGCGCGGTTTCGGGTAGACCTCGTCGGTGCGGTCGACGACGAGCGTCCGCACGCCGGCCTGGCCCAGCAGCGCCGCGGCGACGGCGCCGGATGGGCCGAAACCGACCACGACGACGTCATAGTCGCCGTTCATGGCTGCTCGTCCTCGATCGTGTTGACGAGCAGGCCCACGCCTTCGATCTCGACCTCGATCGTGTCGCCGGCCTTCATCCACACGGGCGGCGTGCGCGACTGGCCGACGCCGGCCGGCGTGCCCATCGCGATCACGTCGCCCGGCTCCAGGGTCAGGCATTCCGTCAGTAGCGCGATGGTCTCGGCCACGTCCCAGATCATGTCCTTCGTGTTCGCGTACTGCATGACCTGGCCGTTCAGGCGCGACTGGATCGACAGGCCCACGCCGCCGGCCGGCAGTTCGTCGGCGGAGACGAGCACGGGGCCCAGCGCGCCCGTGCGGTCGAAGTTCTTCCCGATGGTCCACTGCGGCGTGCGTTTCTGGTAATCGCGCACGGAGATGTCGTTGAAGCACGCATAGCCGAACACGTAGTCCAGCGCATCCTCGCGCCTGACGTGGCGCGCGCGCTTGCCGATCACGACGGCCAGCTCGGCCTCGTAGTCGAACTTCTCCGACACGCGCGGGCGCGGCGACGCTTCGCCGTGCGCCAGCAACGACGTCGTCCCGCGCAGGAAGAACCACGGGTACACGGGCTTCTCGCGGCCGCTCTCGGCGGCGTGGTCGTAGTAGTTCAGGCCCAGGCAGACGGTCTTGCCGGGTTCCGGCACGACGGGCGCCAGCGCGGCGCCTGCCAGCGGCCGGCGCCCGGCGGTCGAATCGAGCGCGCGGCGACCGGCGGCGACGAGGTCCACGCCGTCCGCGAGCGCGGCGCGTACGTCGGCGGGAACCTCCGGCACGGCGCGGTTGATATCGACGATCTGGTCGCCGTCGACGACGGCCAGGCGGTTTTCTTTACCGTTGCGGTAGGTGACGAATTTCACTGCTGCTCCTTACTGTTCGATGAAACGGATGGTTTTCTGCGCCTGCTTGATGCGCTCCGACGGCGGCTGCGACACGCCCCACTGGTCGAAGCGGCCCGGCGGCCACTGCCAGTCGGAAGGCCCGCCGACCCGGTAGGTATCGTCGACCTGCAAAACGTCGGCCGTGTATTCGATGACGAAATCGTCCGGCCCGACGAAGTAGGCGAAGACGTTGTTGCCGGGACCGTGGCGGCCGACGCCCCACTCGATGGGCCAGCCGGCGTCGCGCATGCGGCCGGCGCCGCGCATGACGGCGTCCAGGTCCGGCATGACGAAGGCGATGTGGTTCAGCGTGTCCGCATTGCTGTCCGCGAGCGCGATGCTGTGGTGGTCGCTGTTGCAGCGCATGAAGGCCATGACCTTCGTGCGGTCGGACAGGCGGAACCCGAGCGCCTCTTCGTAAAAGCGCTGGGCCGCGGCCACGTCCGCGCTGTTGAACACGACGTGCGTGATGCGGCTCGGCGCATCGGCGTGCGACCGCGCATCGTGACGTTCGTCGCCGTGCACGAAGCGCAGGATGCGGCCCTGCGGATCGGCGATGGTGACGGCAGTGCCGCCGCCCGGCTCGTCGACGGCGGCAGGTTCGGACAGCAAGCGGCCCCCCGCGGCCGGGGTGCGTGCCGCGATGGCATCGAGATCGGCGCGCGTCGCCACGCTGAACGTCACGTGGCGGACGTCCGGCCTGACGCTGCGGTGCAGCGCGAGGATGTGGTGAAACGGTCCGGCGCCGCGCAGGTAGACGGCATCCTCCGTCTTCGCGACGGTCTCCAGACGCCAGGTATCGTTGTAGAAGCGCTCGGCGGCATCGAGGTCGGTGACGCCGATGGCGATGCTGCGCAGCTGGCCGGCGGGTGATGCGGGCATGTTGACTCCTTATTCGAGCCCGAGGAACCGGGCGGCGTTACGGGTGACGAGTTGGGCGCGCACGTCCGCGTCGCCGACTGCCGCGGCGATGCTGTCGACGGGGCGCGCGTCGTGGAAAGCGAACGGGTAGTCGGTGCCTATCATCAGCTGCGATGCACCGAAGCGGTCGACCAGGTGCCGCAAGGCAGGCGCGTCGAACACGAGCGTGTCGTAGAACAGCCTGCGCGCCTGCGTCGACGGACTCTCCGGCATCGCATCGGCCAGCGCCGGAAACACCTGGCGTGCCTGTTCCAGGCGCGGCAACAGCGACGCGAGCGTGCCGCCGCCGTGGCTGAACGCCATTTTCAAATCCGGAATGCGGCCGATCAGGTTCGAGGTCAGCACGGAGGCGGCGGCCAGGCCCACGTCGGTCGGATACGCCAGCGCGGGCAGCAGCTTGTCCGGGCCGACGAGGCGGTCGGCGCCGGCCGGCTTCAACGCATGCACGAACACCGCGACGCCCTTGTCCGCGCAGGCCGCGAAGAACGGTACAAATTCCGGGCTGCCGATCGCCTTGCCGTTGACATTGCTGCCCACTTCGATGGCCTTGAAGCCCAGCTTGTCCGCGACGTGGTCCAGCTCCGCCAGCGCGAGGTCGAGGTCCTGCAGCGGCACGGCGCCCATGCCGACGAGGCGCCCTCCCGACAGCGCGGCCATGTTCGCGATCTGTTCGTTCATGTAGCGCAGCAGCTGGGCCGCGGCGTTGGGCTCCATCCAGTACGACAGCAGTTCCGGCATCGGCGAGATGGCCTGCACGGCGAGCCCCATCGGGTCCATGTCCTCGATGCGGCGGCTGGCACTCCACGCGCGCTCGGACACGGTCCGGTACACGCTGCCCTGGATGATCACGTGGCGGTGGCACGCATGCGCCGGCGCCATCGACGGCCAGTCGGACGGCAAGCGGTTGCCCACGTAGCGCGGCAAGTCGTGCGGAATCACGTGGGCATGCACGTCGATCCCGCACGCGCAGCCGGCCGTATGGTCGTGCGCCACGCTCATGCGGCCACCAGGCCCGCCGCGTTCACGCCCGCCGCGCAGATGGCCTCGTCCTGGGCGCCCGTGCCGCCGCTGGCGCCGACGGCGCCCAGCAGGGTGCCGTCCGCCGCCCGGATCGCGACGGCGCCGGCCTGCGGGATGAATTTCCCCTGGCTGGACGAGGCCAGCGCGTTGAAGAACACGGGATTGTCTTGCGCGCGCTGGTGCAGCACACGGCTGGCGACGCCCATGCCGGCGGCCGCGTAGGCCTTGCCGATGGCGATGTCGACGCGCAGCGGCGTGGCGCCGTCCTCGCGCTGCAGGGCGACGGTGTGGCCGGACGCGTCCAGCACCGCGACGGCCACCGGCGGCAAGCCGTCGGCGCGCGCGGCCGCGACCGCGGCGGCGAGGATCGCGCTCGCCTGCGCCAGGGTGAGTGGATTGGATGGGTTCATATTGCCTCCTTCAGTGATGGGTGGGCGCGGCTCGCCACCAGGGCGAAGCAGAGCGTGGCGGCGGCGCCGACCAGGATGGCCAGCAGCGCCTGGCCGCCGAAGCCGGCGCGCATCGCGACCGAGCCGGCCAGCGCGGGACCGATCGCGGAACCGGTCATCATCATCGCGGGCGTCGAGGCCAGCGCGCGGCCGCTCGGGTCCAGCCGGGCGATCAGCCCGAACAGAAAGGTGTGGGTGAAGATCAGCACGGCCGGGTAGATGGCGCCGGCCAGCGCATACGGCAGGAAGTCGGCGGACAGCGTGACGACGAGCGCCAGCGCGGCCTGCAGCGGCGCGGCGACGATGGCCACCCGCACGGGATTGAGGCGCTTCTGCAGCATGCCGGCGACGGCGGCCGGCAGCAGGTTGACGAGGCCGCACACGACGAGCACGCCGTTCACCTTGTCCTGCCCGAAGCCGCGCAGCACGCCGATGCGGTCCAGCATGCTGAACGTGAGCGCCTGGTTCAGCGCCAGGCAGCCCACGCCGAGGATCGCGCACCAGGCCGCGCGGGGCAGCGGCGCCGCCGACGGCGCGCGAGCGCCGATCGCAACATTCGGAAAACCGAAAGCACACGCCAGCGCCGCCGCACCCATCAGGCCGGCGAACACGAGGAACAGTGCGGGCCCGCCATGCGCGGCGACGGCAGGTGGCACGGCGGCATAGAAGATCACCGCACCGATGCCCAGCGCCGTCCCGGCCATGGCGAACAGCCGGTGCGGATTGGCGCTGCGCCCGATGGTGCCGTGCGTGACCGACAAAGCGGTGCCCGTCGCGATGCCGGCGACGAGGTGCAGCGCGGCGAGCGCGCCGAAACCGGCCACCCGCGACGCGGCGAGAAAGGCCAGCGCCGCGACGGCGTAGCCGCCGAATGCGCAGGCGGCGCGCGGCAACCTTATATAGAGCGGCGCCGCCACGAGGCTCGCGCCGACCGCGCCCAGCAGGAACGCAGTGACGATCATGCCCGCGTGTTCAAGATCGAAACCGTGATGCTGGGCGAGCGTGCCGACCCACACGGGCAACGCGACCAGGTCGACCATGCCGGCGAAATGGCACAGCATGAGCGCGGCGCGGCCGCGGCCCGCCTCGGGGGAAGTGTGCATGGGATGTCTCCTCGCTTTTTTTTGTATGAAAACGATAGCAGCGCGCGGAGGCATCCCGAAGACCAGAGTTTCGATAGGACGTATCAGCGAATCCGATCGATCAGCCATTTGATCATCACCCGCCAACGTCGATAGCAGGTATCACGGAATACGGCTTTGGATTGGCCAAGGACCGTACCTATACTCGATTCGCCTGAATACAACATGGCCGGCATCGACTGGCCACACTAGGAGACAACATGCACGCATCCCGCACCACCTCGGCGATCGGTTCGCTGACCATCCTGTCCATGAGCCTGGCCGCGATCTGGAATCCGGCCCACGCCCAGACCGGCGACAGCGGCGCCAGCCCGGACGCCGCGGCGAAGATCGAGAAAGGCATCGAGACCGTCGTCGTCACCGCGCAAAAGCGCAGCCAGAGCATCAAGGAAGTCCCCGTGGCCATCACGGTCGTCAACGCCGCGCAGCTGGAGCGTGCCGGCGTCAAGGACATCGGCGACCTCGCCAAGACGGCGGCATCGCTGGAGTTCGGCGACCAGCAGACCGGCGGCGCCGGCGGCAGCGCGTCGATCCGCGGCATCGGCACCGCCGTGTTCACCCTGTCGGCCGAAAGCTCGGTCGGCGTCGTCGTCGACGGCGTGCCGCTGGGCGCTACCGCCAGCGGCCTGATGCTGGACATGGCCCGCGTCGAAGTGCTGCGCGGCCCGCAGGGCACGCTGTTCGGCAAGAATGCGTCGGCCGGGGTACTGAACATGGCGACGCAGGCGCCGATCATCGGCGACAGCGGCGGCAACGTGCAGCTGGAATTCAAGGGCGATCACGGTGCGGCCGTGCGCGCCACGGGCAACGTCCCGCTGAACGACATCTCCGCGCTGCGCATCTCCGGCATCGCCGAGCGCAACAAGGGCGTCTACCACAACGTGCTGACCGGCGAGGACAGCGTCACGAACAACGGCGGCGCGCGCATCCGCTACCTGCTCAAGCCGAACCGCGACGTGGCCGTCAACCTGATCGCGGACGCGTCGAACACGCGCAGCGAGAACGCCGTGTTCTTCGCCCCGTCCGTCGCCTACGCCACCAACACGGCGGGCAACCACCAGCCGGCCGCCGAATTCGCTGCCTGCGGCGTGACCGTCTCGAAGACGAACAACCAGGTCTGTTCGGACGGCGAGGAACTGACGCGCGCCCAGGTGCGCGGCTTCTCGGGTCAGGTCGACTGGACACTGGCCAGCGGCGACACGCTGACGTCGATCACGGCCTACCGCACGCGCAAGCAGGGCCCGGAAAGCGTCAATATCGGCATGTCGACGTCGTACGACAAGGTGTCCAACCACGATCCGTACAAGAATGCGCGCCAGGTCTCGCAGGAGCTGCGCATCGCATCGCCCGGCAAGCAGACGCTCGACTACGTGGCGGGCCTGTTCTATGCCGACTCCACCAACGACAAGAACGCCAACGTGCTGATCGAACCGAATCCCGCGCTGCCGTCGCCGCCGGTACCCCGCTCGATCGCCACCAACAACCTGCAGTATGCGAACCTGACGACGAAGGCGGTGTTCGGCCAGGCCACGTACCGCCTGACCGATTCGACGAACGTCATCGCCGGCCTGCGCTATACCCGCGACAGCGTGTCGTCGCGATTCACGCAGAGCAGCGTCGTGAGCTTCCAGGGCTTCGCGCTGCCGGCAACCGTCAAGTCGGCCAGCGGCAGCGCGAGCGAGTCGAACGTGTCGGGCAAGCTGGGGCTGCAGCACACGCTCACGAAGGACGCGAATCTCTACGCCACCGTCAGCCGCGGCTACAAGGGTCCGCAGATCGACAACGACACGCCCGTCAACCAGGCCAGCGCCTCGGGCACGTTCGCCGGTTACATCGTCAAGCCGGAACTGCCGACGAGTGTCGAGATCGGCTCCAAGATGTCGTTCCTGAACCGCCGCCTGGACGTGGACGTCGCCGCGTTCCACACGAAGATCAAGGATTTCCAGGAGCAGAACTGCACCCTGACGGCCGTCGGCGCTCTCTCCTGCATCCCGCTGAACGTGCCGAGCGTGACGAGCAAGGGTGTCGAGGCCGACATCCGCGCGCGTCCGCTGCCGGAACTGCAGCTGGGTCTATCGGTCGCGATGATCCTCGACACCGCGTACCCGGGCGGCTTCACGTTCGACAACACCAACGTCGGCGGCCAGCGCCTGCTGTACTCGCCGCGCAACAAGGCGACGCTGAACGGCGATTACAGCTGGACGCTGCCGGGCGACTATGAACTCAAGCTGGGCGGCGACATCGTCTACAAGAGCCGCGTGCGGCTCTGCAATTCGCTCGACGCCGAATGCGCTTACGGCGGCCATTCCACCGCGTCGCTGCGCGTCGCGCTGCGTTCCCCTGACGACAAATGGGGCATCGAGGTGTACGACCGCAACCTGGGCGACAAGCGCGTACCGAACGCCATCATCTACCCGCTGCCCGGCAAGGGCGCGGGCTCCGGCTTCGCCTACAGCCTCGGCGAGAATTCGTTCCGCCGCGTCGGCGTGACGCTGGACTACCGTTTCTGACCGCATGATGTCCCGCGCGGCCGCGACGCCTGGCGTCCGGCCGCGTTCCCATTGATGGAAGACCCACGACGAACCACGCCATGTCCGCACACATTCAACCCCTGCGCCTGATTGCCGCCGCCGCCGCCCTCGCCTGCCTGTCCGCACCCGCATGGGCGGCCGCCGACCCGGTCGCATCCGGCTTCGACAATCCCCCGCAAAGCGCCCGCCCCCGCGTGTGGTGGCACTGGCTGAACGGGAACATCACCAAGGACGGCATCGCGAAGGACATCGACTGGATGGCAAAGTCGGGCCTCGGCGGCCTGCAGAATTTCGACGCCGAGATGATGACGCCCCAACTGGTGCCGAAGCGCCTGCCGTACATGAGTCCCGAATGGGCGGACGCGTTCCGCTTCGCCGCGCAGGAGGCGGAACGCCACGGCCTGGAATTCGGCATCGCCGCGTCGCCCGGCTGGAGCGAGACGGGCGGCCCGTGGGTACGGCCCGAGGACGGCATGAAGAAGCTGGTGTGGAGCGAAACCACCGTCGACGGCGGCAAGCCGCTGGCGGCGCCCCTGCCCGCCGCGCCGCGCACGACGGGACCGTTCCAGGATCTGTTCGTCCAGCCGGACATCATGGGCCAGCGGCCGAGCCCCGAGGCGCTCGCGCGCACGGGCGGCGACATCGCCGTCTACGCGTATCCGGTCGGCGCAGCCGCACTCCCGCCCCCCGCCATCCGCGCCGGCGACCTGGCCCTCGACGCGCGCAAGCTGGCGGCGGCGACCGAAGAGGCTGCGGCCGAACTCGCGGCGCCCACGGCCGACCGCCCGGTCATCGTCACGCTGGACTATCCGGCACCGCAGACCATCCGCTCGGCCACGATCTTCGCGCCGGGCGCGGGGTCGATGTTCGAGGGCTCGGCGTACCAGGCCGTGCTGGAAGCGAGCGCGGACGGGACGCGCTGGCGCAAGGTCGCGGACCTGGCGCTGGCCGGCGTGCCCGCCAGCGCGGGTTTCGCCCCGGTGACGGCGGCCCGTTTCCGCGTCGTGGTCAGCGCGAAGCCGCCCGTGCCGAACCCCCAGTTCATGCCCGTGGCGGGCGCCGACACGGGGCCGTTCGGTGCGATCGGCCAGGCCAAGGGACTGCGCCTCGCGCAACTGGTCCTGTCGGGCGAGCCGAAGGTCAACCAGTTCGAGGCCAAGGCCGGCTTCGCGACCGCCGACGACTATTTCGCGCTGGACGCGGGTCTCGACCCGGGCGAAGCCGGCGTCGACCCGGCCGCCATCGTCGACCTCACCGGCAAGGTGCGCGCCGCCGGCACGCTGAACTGGACGCCGCCGCCCGGCACCTGGAAGATCGTGCGCCTCGCGTGGTCGCTCACGGGGACCGAAAACCACCCGGCCACGAAGGAAGCGACGGGCCTCGAGGTCGACAAGTACGACGGCGACGCGGTGCGACGCTACCTGGACACCTATCTGGCAAAGTACGAGCAGGCGGCCGGCAAGGACCTCGTCGGCGCGCATGGCGTGCGCGCCATCGTGACGGACTCGATCGAAGTCGGGTCGTCGAATTGGACGCCGCGCCTGCTGGAGCAGTTCCAGCGCCTGCGCCGCTACGACGCGCGCCCGTGGCTGCCGGCGCTGACGGGCGTCGTCATCGGCACCCGTGCCCGCACGGACGCCTTCCTGTACGACTGGCGCCGCACCCTCGCCGACCTGATGGCCGGCGAACACTATGGCACGGTGGCCGCCGTCGCGCGCGAACGCGGCCTGAAGGTGTACGGCGAAGCGCTGGAAAGCGCGCGCGTCACGCTGGGCGACGACATGGCGATGCGCAGCCATGCGAACGTGCCGATGGCCGCGATGTGGACGTATCGCCCCGAGTTCGGCCCGAACCCGACCGCGATCGCCGACATGCGCGGCGCCGCCTCGGTGTCGCACATCTATGGCCAGAACCTCGTCGCCGCGGAGTCCATGACGAGCGCGATGTCACCGTGGGCGTTCGCGCCGAGCGACCTGCGCCCGATGATCGACATGGAATTCGCCAGCGGCGTGAACCTCCCGGTCATCCACACGTCGGTGCACCAGCCGCTGGACGACGACCGGAAGCCCGGCCTGTCGCTGGCCATCTTCGGCCAGTATTTCAACCGCAACGAGACCTGGGCCGGCATGGCGCGGCCATGGGTCGACTACATGGCGCGCAGCAGCTGGATGCTGCAGCAGGGCCGTTTCCATGCGGACGTCGCCTATTTCTACGGCGAGGAAGCGCCGCTCGTCGCACTGTACAGGCACGGCCAGCCGGCGGACGCGCCGCGCCGCTACGCCTACGACTTCGTCAACGCGGACGCCCTGGTGCAGCGGCTGTCGGTGAAGGACGGCGACCTCGTGTCGGCCAGCGGCGCGCGCTACCGCGTGCTGTACCTGGGCGGGTCGAGCGCGCGCATGACCGTCGCCACCTTGCGCCGGCTGCACGCGCTGGCGGCGCAGGGGGCGACGATCGTGGGCACCGCGCCCGTCGCCACGCCCGGCCTGGCCGACGATCCGGCCGCGTTCGCGTCGCTCGTCAGGCAGATGTGGAGCGGCGCGCCCGTCACCCGCGTCGGCAAGGGCCGCGTGGTGGCCGGCCGCGACGTCGAAGCCGCGCTGGCGCAGGCCGGCCGGAAGCCGGACTTCAGCATCCAGGGCACCGATACGCCGCTGCTGTTCGTCCACCGCAAGCTGGCCGACGGCGACGTGTACTTCGTCACCAACCGTTCCGGCAAGGCCGTCAACACGGAAGCCCGCTTCAACGTGCGCGGCAAGGCGGCCGAATTCTGGCATGCGGACACGGGCCGTGCCGAACCCGCGAGTTATCGTACGGACCAGGGCGCGACCGTCGTGCCGCTGGCGCTGGGCGCGAACGATTCCGTGTTCGTCGTGTTCCGCCGGCCGGCCGCGGCGCCGGCCGTCACCGTCAAGGTCCCGTCGTGGTCCGAGGCCGCCGCGCTGGCCGGCGACTGGGCGATCCGCTTCGACGGCCTCGCGGCACCGGCCGCGGTCACGCACGGCGCGACCGGGTCGCTCGCCGCCAGCGCCGATCCGCAAGTCAGGTACTTCTCGGGGACGTCGGTCTATACGCACACCTTCACGCTGCCGGCTGGGGTGACGCCGGGCACGCCGATGAAGCTCGACCTGGGCCGGGTCGGCGACGTGGCCGAAGTCCTCGTCAACGGCAAGCCCGCGGGCATTGCGTGGAAGCCGCCGTACGAGGTCGACGTGGGTTCGCTCGTCGTCGCCGGCGCCAACACGGTGGAGGTGCGGGTCGCCAACCTGTGGGTGAACCGCCTGATCGGCGACGCCCAGCCGGGCGCCACGAAGGTCACGTTCACGGCCGCGCCCACGTACAAGGCCGACGCGCCGCTGCGGCCGTCCGGCCTGATCGGGCCCGTCACGCTGAAGGTGCGCCAATGAAGCGGCGCCACCTGCTGGGCTGCCTCGCGGCCCTGCCGCTCGCGCAGGCCCTGGGCCGGCCGGGCATCGTCCAGCGTCCTCTGGCCCGCGTCATCGTCGACAACGACTTCGCCGGCGATCCGGACGGCCTCGTCGCCCTGGCGCACCAGTTGCTGGCACCGGCGACGCGCACCGTGCTCGTGACGGCGTCCGCGCTGGCCCCCAGGCTGGCGCGCATGGCCGGTCTCGATCCGGAGCGCACGGCACAGGACGGGGCGCGGCGCGCACGCGCGCTGCTGCGGCTGGCCGGGCCCGGCCTGCGTCCGCCGGTCGTGGCGGACGGCGCCGCGCAGGCGATCGTCGACGCGGCCCTGCGCGACGATCCGCTGCCGCTCGTCCTCGCGTGCGGCGGTCCGCTGACGAACGTGGCGGCCGCGCTGCGCCTGCAGCCGGCGATCGCGGCACGCATGCGTCTTGTCTGGATCGGCGGGACGGCTGCCGGGGACGACGGCGCCGAGTACAACCTGGCGACCGACGTCGCCGCGGCCCGCTTCGTGCTCGAGGAAACACGGATTCCGGTCCTGCAGATCCCCTCAGAGGAATACCGGCGCTTCCAGGTATCGGTCGCGACCCTGAATGCCGAGGTCGCGCCGCTGTCGCCGCTCGCGCGCTGGCTCGTCAACCAGTACCGCCACCTGCCGCCGTTCGTGCGCCTCGGCGGCACGCTGACGTTCGGCGACAGTCCCCTCGTTACCGCGACGGCGTTCGATCCCGCCGCGACGCCCTTCATCACGCGCACGGTCGGGGGCCGCGAGATCCGCATGGCGCATTCGCTCGACCCGCAACTCAACTTCGCCGATTTCACCGCCCTGCTGCGCGCGCACGCAAGACGCGCCTGACGACAACGACAAGGAGACGACATGCACCGTTCCACCCCGATCCGCAGTGTCTGCGCGGCCGCCCTCATGCTGCTCGCGGCCGGCGCGCACGCTAGGGACACGCCCCGCAAGTCCGGCCTCGACGACTTCGTGCGCATGGCGCAAGCCAATCCGCCGCGGCCGGCCCCCACCCCGTCCATCCCGCCGATTCCCCTGTCCGCCGCCGGCTCGCGTGCGACCGACATGTGGGAAACCATGTTCGGCCAGACGACCCTGCGCAACGTGACGCAGCCGGCACTGTATCCGGTGCTGCCGCCGCCCGGCCAGGCCAACGGTACGGCGCTGGTGATCGCGCCCGGCGGGGCCTTCCTCAGCCTGTCGTTCGACAACGAAGGCCTGCTCGTGGCGCGCCGGCTTGCGGAACGCGGCGTCACCTGCTTCGTGCTGGCATACCGGCTCGACCCGACGCCGCAGGATCCAGCCGCTTTCATGCAGGCCGTCGCGAAACGCTTCGGCGGCATCGCGCAACATGGCAAGGACAGCGCCATCGATACGCCGGCCGTGGCGCAGGCGCAGGACGACGGGCTCGCCGCGCTGCGCTGGGTGCGCGCGCATGCGGCCGACTACGGGATCGATACGAAGCGTATCGGCATGGTCGGTTTTTCGGCCGGCGGCCGCGTGACAATGGACGTCGCCACTGCCTACGATGCCGCCAGCCGTCCCGATTTCATCGGCGTGATCTACGGCAGTGCTTCGAAGCGCCCGGTACCCGGCGACGCACCGCCCGTATTTCTCGCGGTCGCGGCAGACGACGGCCTGCGCGGCCAGGCCAGCATCCCGATCTTCGAGGACTGGCGCGCGGCCGGCAAATCCGCCGAGCTGCACGTGTACGCGGCCGGGGACCACGGCTTCGGCATGCGCCGCATGGGCACGACGTCGGACCACTGGATCGAGCATTTCGTCCAGTGGATGCAGGTGTCGAAGCTGGTGCCGCAATGAAGACCGCGATGCTTCGCCTTCCTGTTGCGGTCCGCGCTATCGCGCTGGCCGCCCTGCTGGCCTGCGAGGGCGGAGCGAGCGGCGCGGCCGCCGGCGACGCCGCCCGCCGCACGACGCCGTTGACCGAGCGCTGGAAATTCGTGCAGGACGATGCAAGGACCGACGCGGCCGCCGTCGCCGCGGACGGCACCGGCTGGACATCCGTCGTCCTGCCGCACACGTGGAATCGGTCCGACGCCGCGAGTACGGCGCAGACCGGCCCGGACAGCAAGCCCTACAAGCGCGGGCGCGGCTGGTATCGCCTCGAATTCGAACGGAACACCGCACCCGCGAACGCCTGGCTGCAATTCGACGGCGCGAGCATCGTTGCCGACGTGTGGCTGAACGGCAGCTACCTCGGCCGCCACCGAGGCGCGTTCACGGCGTTCCGCTTCGACGTCACCGGCAAGCTCGCCGCCGGACGCAACGTCCTGCTGGTCAAGGTCGACAACAGCACGCCGCTGCACGGCGACGATCCGACTGCCGTCGCGCCGCTGGGCGGCGACTTCAACATGGCGGGGGGCCTGTACCGCGGCGTGTCCCTGATCGAAACGCCTGCGCGCGCGCACCTCGCGCTGGGCAACCACGGCGCCGGCGGCGTGTATGCCGACACGATCACGCTCTCGCCAGCCCGCGCACGGCTGCGCGTGCGCGCCGACGTCGAGGACGACCGAACGCAGCGCACCGGCCTGACACTGCGCGCTGCCCTGGTCGACACGGCCGGCCGGACCGTGGCGGCGGCACGCCGGACGGTGCCCGCAGCTGCGCACGCCCGCGCCGAGCTGACGCTGGACGTCGCCCGCCCCCATGTGTGGCAGGGCGTGGACGATCCCTATCTGTACCGCCTCCGCGTCGACCTGGTCGATGACGCCGGCCGCCTGCTCGACCGGGTCGAACAGCCGTTCGGCATCCGCCAATACCGCTTCGACGCGCAGGCCGGCCTGTTCCTGAACGGCCGCCCGCTGCGCCTGCACGGCGTGAACCTGCACCAGGACTGGCAGGACAAGGCCTGGGCCATCGGACCACGCGAGATCGACGCCTCCCTGGCCCTCGTGCGCGAGATGGGCGCGAATGCCGTCCGGCTGGCCCACTACCCGCATGCCGCCCACGCCTACGACGAGGCCGACCGGCTCGGTCTCGTCGTGTGGTCGGAGCTGCCCTTCGTCGAACGCAGCCTGACGCCGGCGGACTGCAAGGCGGGCGCACCCATCCCGCCGGCCTTCCTCGACAATCTCGACGAGCAACTGCGCGAGATGGTGCGCCAGCAGTACAACCACCCCGGCATCGCCATGTGGTCGATCGCCAACGAAGTCGCGATGGGCGGCACGTGCCGCGGCGCCGACACCGTGACGCCGGTCCTGCGCCGCCTGCACGCGCTGGCGAAGCAGGAGGACCCGGGCCGCCCGACGACGCTCGCGGACTTCAACGAGGATTATCCGATCGTCGGCCCGATGTTCCCGGTGCTGCCGACCGGCGGCATCACCGACATCTGGGCCGTGAACCGCTACCACCTGTGGTACTACCCCGGCGGCGGCGCTGCGTTCGGCGCGGCGCTCGACCGTTTCCACGCGAAGTATCCGGCGCAGCCCCTCGGCGTGTCCGAATACGGCGCCGGCGCGGCCCTGTCGCACCAGACCGACAACCCGCTCGGCGGCCTGGTGGGCAGCATGGACATGCACGGCCGCACCCGCGTCGTCTGGCAGCCGGAGGGCTACGCGAGCCATGTGCACGAGCAGATCTACGCGGCGCTGGCCAGGCGCGACTACCTGTGGGGCACGTTCGTCTGGTCGATGTTCGATTTCGGCTCCGGCACCCGCCACGAAGGCGACATCGGCGGCACCAACACGAAAGGCCTCGTCACCTTCGACCGCGCGACGCGCAAGGACCCGTTCTGGTTCTACAAGGCCAACTGGAGCTCCGCGCCCGTCACGTACATCACGGGGCGCCGCTATACGGAGCGCGCCTACCGCACGACCGACGTGCGCGTCTATTCGAATGCCGCTACCGTCCATCTGCTGCTGAACGGCCGCGCGATCGGTACGCGCGCCGCGGCCGACTGCCCGCAGCGCACCTGCGTGTTCGCGCACGTCACGCTGGACGAAGGGACCAACCGGCTGGAAGCCCGCGGCATGCACGGCGGCGCCACCGTCGTCGACACGGTGCAGTGGACGCTGGCGCCGGACAATGCGCGCAACGTCTACCTGGCGGCGGGCCAGATCGCCACCGGGCTCGTGTCGGCGTCCGGCCACCGTTACGGATCGGACAACTTTTTCACAGGCGGCCAGGGGACGCCGCTGGAACTCGATTCGCCCTACGGCCCCCGCTTCGGCGTACGGGTCGCGAACGTCGCCGATGCGCGCGATGCCGCGCTGTGGGCGGCGGTACGGCATGGCACGTTCGGCTACCGCATTCCGCTGCCGGATGGCCGCTACCGCGTCCGGCTGGGTTTCCTCGAGCCGGACCGCGAGGCGCAGCCGGGCGCGCGACGATTCCGCGTGGACGCCGGCGGCACGACGCGGATCGCCGACCTGGACATCGTGGCGGCGGCGGGCGCCCCCGCGACGGCGATCGAGCGCGCGTTCGACGTCGAGGTGACGGACGGCAGCCTGCGGCTCGACTTCGTGCCGGCGGCCGGCGAGGCCGTGCTGTCGAACCTCGCGATCGAGCGCCTGTGAACGTACGCGGCCGTCAGAACGCCCCGACGTAGTTCTCCGCCAGCGCCGTCGACAGCGCGCGCGAGCTCACGACGTTTTCGAGCTCCGCGCGCTGCACCTCGCGCTGGAACGGCGACGCATCCGCGAACGTGTGCAGCATGCTCGTCATCCACCACGAGAAGTACTCGGCGCGCCAGATGCGTTTCAGCGCGTCGTCCGTGTAGCGGTCCAGCAGTTCGGCGCTGCCCCGGCGGTAGAACGCGTCCAGGCCGGCCGCCAGCAGGCGCACGTCGGACACCGCGAGGTTCATGCCCTTGGCGCCCGTCGGCGGCACGATGTGGGCGGCGTCGCCGGCCAGGAACAACCGGCCCGACTGCATCGGCGTCGAGACGAAGCTGCGCATCGCGACGATATTCTTCTGGAAGATCTTCCCTTCCGTGACCTGCCAGCCGTCGCGGTTTTCCAGGCGCGCATGCAGCTCGGCCCAGATGCGGTCGTCCGACCAGTTGTCGACGTTGTCCTTCGGGTCGCACTGGAAGTACATGCGCTGGACCGTCGGCGAGCGCGTGCTGACGAGGGCGAAGCCCCGTTCGTGGCGCGCATAGATCAGTTCCGGGGCCGACGGCGGCGCCTCGACGAGGATGCCGAACCAGCCGAACGGGTACACGCGCTGGTAATCGTTGCGGCCCTCCTGCGGCAGCGCGGGACGCGTCACGCCGTGGAAGCCGTCGCAGCCGGCGATGAAGTCGGCGTCGATGCGTTCTTCCGCGCCGTCGCGCGTGAACGTGACGTGCGGGCGGTCCGTGTCGACGCCGTGCAGCGCCACGTCGCGCACGCCGAACAGCATCCGCGCGCCGGCCTCAAGGCGGGCGGCGACGAGGTCCTTGATCACTTCGTGCTGGGCGTAGACGGTGATCGCCTTGCCCGTCAGTTCCGTCAGGTCGATGCGGTGGCGGCGGCCGTCGAACGCGAGTTCGAAGCCGTGGTGCAGCGCACCCTCAGCGCGCATGCGGGCGCCGACGCCCGTCTCGTTGAGGATGTCCATCGTGCCCTGCTCCAGCACGCCGGCGCGGATCGTCGACTCGATCTCGTCGCGCGAACGGGTTTCGAGCACGACCGATTCGATGCCCTGCAGGTGCAGCAGATGGGACAGCAACAGTCCGGCCGGGCCGGCGCCGATGATGGCGACCTGGGTACGCATATTCGTCTCCTTGTTAAAAATTCTTGTCGACGTCCATGCTAGTGGCGCGCGGCCCCGTTTAGAATGGATGAAGTTAGCGAATCCTTGTACTTTTTTGACATGGCCACTTTTCCCCGCTTCGCCCTGTACGGCGAGCAGACCCCGGCGGAAGCCGTACACGTCGAACTGATCGAGACGCGCAGCCGCCTGCACGACTGGCACATCGCGCGCCATACGCACCCCGGCCTGTTCCAGGTACTTTTTCTACTGAAGGGAAGCGTGCGCGCCGCGATCGACGAAGCGGTGTGGGAACGCAAAGGGCCGGTTGCGATCACCGTGCACCCGTCCGTCGTGCACGGTTTCGACTTCGCGGAAGGGGCGCAGGGCTATGTGCTGACGGTGGACCAGAACGTGCTGTTCGCCACGCCCGACCACCACGGCGAGTTGTTCGCGCCGCTGTTCGTCGAGCCGCTGTCGCTCGCGCTGGCGCGCCAGCCGCGCGCTCGCATCGAGGCGCTGCTGCGCAGCATGGTCGAAGAGGCGGCGTGGCCGCAGCAGGGCAATGCGCTGATGCTGGAATGGCTGGCGCGCAGCGTGCTGTTGCTGCTGGCGCGCACGCATGCGGAACAGAGCGCCGCAAGCATGTCCGGCCACGGCGAGTTCCGCCTGTTCGCCGCATTCCGCGCGGCCGTCGAGCAGCACTACAAGGACGGCGCGCCCGTCGCGCACTACGCCGACCTGTTGCGCGTGACGCCCGTCCGCCTGAACCGCCTGTGCCTGAAGCTGGCGGGGAAATCGGCGTTCGACATCGTGCAGGACCGGCTGATGCTGGAAGCCTGCCGCAAGCTGACCTACGCGCCGTCGAGCGTGGCCAGCATCGCCTATGAACTGGGCTTCCAGGACCCCGCGTACTTCAGCCGCGCCTTCAAGCGCCACGCGGGGATGACGCCGAAGGCATACCGCGCACGGCGCGCCGGCTAGAGCAAGGCGTTGAGCTCGACCTGGTATTGGATGAGGGCCGGCAGACAGCGCTCGATCATCTGCGCCACGCTCATGCGGCCCGCGTGCACGCTGATGTTCATCGCGGCCACCACGTCGCCGCGGAAGTTCCGGACGGGCACCGCGATCGTGCGCAGGCCCAGTTCCAGTTCCTGGTCGACGACGGCATAGCCCCGCTCGCGGGCCCGCGCGATCTCCTCGACTAGCCGCGCGCGGTCGACGATCGTATGCGACGTGATGGGCTCCGGCGCCGCGCGCGCGAGGAAACGGTCGGACGCCTCCGGCGGCAGGCTCGCGAGCAGCATGCGCCCGTTCGCCGTGCAGTACGCCGGCACGCGCGTGCCCGGCTGCAAGGTCGCGGAAATCAGCTGACCCGCGCTGACGGCGGCCACGCACACGAGGTCGTCGTGGTCCAGGACGCCGACGGACGCCGCCTCGCCCAGCGCGTACGCGAGCCGGTACAGCAGCGGTTGCGCGATGCGCGGCAGCCGCGCCGAATGCAGGTACGACTGGCCGAGGCGCAGGATCTTGGGCGTCAGCGTGAACTGCTTGTTCTCGTGCCGCATATAGCCCAGCGCGGTCAGCGTGAGCAGATAGCGCCGCGCGGCCGCGCGCGTGAGGCCCGTGCGTTCGGCCACCTCGGCGATCGTCAGGCGCGAGCGCTCCTGGTCGAACGCCTCGATGACTTGCAGCCCCTTGTCGAGGCCCGCGACCATGTCGCGTTTGGCGGGTTCCTGGTCCATCGTATAGAAATTCAAGGATTTGTGCGAGTATCGCACAAAGCGTGCGAATAGCGGAAGTCGGGCGACATGGCCGTCTTGTCGGGAAGTGGCCGATTTTCTACGATGGACCGGCTCGCACAACCTTCCGACATCAGGAGACACCGTGAAATTCGACGACGTGCAACCCGGCGTGTGGCCGGAGCTCATCCATCCCGCCTATAAATCGACCGTCAAGCGCGGCCCGCTGCAGCCGGCGCTGCGCATCGATGCGCCGGTCGCCACCAGCCGCAACATCGACCCTGCCCCGCGCATCCTGCTTCCGCACGACACCGACCTGACGCGCCGCGGCCAAGGCGCCCCGCTGGGCGAAAAGATCGTCGTGACGGGCCGCGTCGTCGACGAGGACGGCAAGCCGGTGCGCAATTCGCTGATCGAAGTGTGGCAGGCCAATTCGGCCGGCCGCTACTGGCACCAGCGCGACAACCACGACGCGCCGCTCGACCCGAACTTCTTCGGCTTCGGCAAGATGATGACGGACGACGACGGCCGCTACCGGTTTGTCTCGATCAAACCCGGCCCGTACCCGTGGAAGAACCACGACAAGGCATGGCGCCCTGCGCACATCCACTTCTCGCTGTTCGGGAACGTGTACGCCCAGCGCCTCGTCACGCAGATGTACTTTCCGAACGACCCGCTGTTCCCGTACGACCCGATCTTCAACAGCATCCCCGACGAAGCGGCGCGCCAGCGCCTGGTCTCGCGCTTCTCGCTCGACCACACGGTGGGCGACGAGATGCTGGGCTACGAATTCGACATCGTCCTGCGCGGCCGCGGCGCCACGCCGTTCGGACTCTGAAAGGAATCATAATGAGCAAGATCACGACCTCGCAGACCATCGGCCCGTTCTCGCACGAAGGCTGGCAATGGGCGGTGGACTTCTGCGCCGCCAGGCGCCTGGAGACGAGCGCGCCGACCATCGTGCTGCACGGCGTCCTGTACGACGGCGACGGCAACCCGATCGACGACGCCCAGATCGAAGCGTGGCTGCCGGCGGCGGCGGCCGCGGAAAGCGCCCAGGAAATCCCGGGCTTCCGCCGCACGCCGACGGGCAAGGCGGGCGAATTCAGCCTGCGCCTGTCGGTCCCGCCGCGTCCGGCCGGCGAACCGGTCGCGTACGTGACCGTGTTCGCGCGCGGACTCACGAAGCACCAGTTCACGGCCGTGTTCCTCGAGGACGATGCGACGCTGGCGGCATCGGCTATCCTGGCGCAGGTGCCGGCCGACCGGCGCGACACGCTCATCGCGCGCAAGGACGCCGACGGCACGTACCGGTGGGATATCTGGATGCAGACCGACAAAGAGACGGTGTTCCTCGACTACGCTTGACGAATCCGCTGCCCTGGAACCGTCGTTCCCGGCACTGCCGGGACCCAAGTTTGCATGCGCCGCCGTGCAGCGAGCACAATCGGGTCCCCGCCTTCGCGGGGACGACGTATCGACTTACCTGGCCAACATGAGGAGACCGATGGCCGTTTCACTGTTCGACACCCTGCTGAGCACCCCGGACATGATCGCCGCGTTCGACGACGCCGCCCTCATCCAGGCCATGCTCGACTTCGAAGCGGCGCTGGCCGCCGCGCAGGCCGACGAAGGCCTGCTGCCCCGCCACGCCGCGCAAGCCATCGCGGCTGCGTGCCGCGCGGACCGCTTCGACATCCCTGCCCTCGTCACGGCCGGCCGCCGCTCCGGCACGCTGGCCGTGCCGCTCGTGAAGGAACTCACGCGCCTGGTGGCCGAGACGGACCAGGAGGCGGCAAGCCTTGTCCACTGGGGCAGCACGAGCCAGGACGTGCAGGACACCGCGATGGTGCTCGTCACGCACACCGCGCTGCGCCTGCTCGACGCCGATCTCGCCGCGCTGTGCCGCCGCCTGCTGGCGCTGGGCGAATCGCACCTGTCCACGCCCGTGCTGGCGCGCACGCTGCTGCAGCCCGCGCAGGTGACGGGCTTCGGCTTCAAGGTCGCGGGCTGGCTCGCGCCGCTCGTGCGCGCCCGCGCACGCCTGCGCGCGGCGGCAGGCGACGCCCTGCAGCTGCAGCTGGGCGGCGCCGTCGGCACGCTGGCCGTGATGGGAGAACGCGGTCCCGCCGTCGCGCACCGCATGGCGCAGGCGCTGGACCTGAAGACGCCGGCGGCGACGTGGCACACGCAGCGCGACGAATGGGTACGGCTCGGGCTGGAGGTCGCGCTGCTGACGGGCAGCCTCGGCAAGATCGCGGCCGACCTCGCGCTGATGGCGCAGGGGGAAGTGGGAGAACTCGCGGAACCGTCGGGCGGCGGGCGCGGCGGCTCGTCGGCGATGCCGCACAAGCGCAACCCCGTGTCGTCGATGATCGCGTTGGCCGCCGCTACGCGCACGCCGCAGCATGCCGCGACGCTGCTTGCCGCCATGGGCCAGCAGCACGAGCGCGGCCTCGGCAACTGGCAGGCGGAACTGGCCGAGTGGCCCACGCTGTTCCTGTCCGCCCACGGCGCGCTGCGCGCATTGAACGATGCCTTTGCCGGCCTCACGGTCGACACGTCCCGCATGCGCGCCAACATCGACGCATTGCACGGCCTCGTCGCGGCCGAAGCGCTGTCGATCTGGGTCGCGGACGCCATCGGCCGTCCCGCCGCGCACGCAGCCGTCGAGAAGATGACGCAGACGGCCGTCGCGGTTGGACGTCACCTGCGCGACGTGGCACGCGACGCCATCGCCGCCGATCCGACGCTCGGCTCACTCGATACCAATGAGCTCGGCGCCCTCTTCGACCCGGTGGCCGCCACCGAACCTGCCCAACGCCTCGCGCGCGCGCGCCTGGCCGCACTCAAGAAAGACATAGCATGAGCTTCGATCCCCTCGACCACGACCTGCTGCGCGGCCTGGACCAGCGCCGCGCCGTCCTCGGCGACGCCTGGGTCGAGCGTTCGCTCGCGAACGCCAACACCTTCACCGCCGACTTCCAGAATTTCATCACCCGCTATGCGTGGCACGACATCTGGGACCGTCCCGGCCTGCCGCGCAAGACGCGCCGCACGATCGTCCTCGCCATCACCATCGCGCTCGGCCGCTGGGAAGAATACGAGCTGCACGTGCGCGCGGCGCTGCTGGGCGATGCCGACAGCCGGTTGACGCCCGACGAGTTGAAGGAAGTGCTGATGCAGTCGGCGATCTATGCCGGCGTGCCCGCCGCGAACACGGCGTTCGCCCAAGCGGCGGCGATCCTGCGCGACGTCGGTCCGCAGATCGGCTATACGCTGGAGCCCGCGTCGCCGCTCGCCAGCACGCATCCCGGCGTGGGCCGCGAAGGCCGCACGGCGAGTCTCCCCGCCCTGCACTACAGCGTGCGCGCACCGCGCAACGGCAAGCGCCCCCGCCACACGGTCGTGCTGAGCCACGCGCTCGGTTGCGACCTGACGATGTGGGACGCGCTGGCCAACCAGCTGGCCGCCGACTGCCGCGTGATCGCCTACGACCACCGCGGCCACGGCAGTTCCGATGCGCCGGCGGGTCCGTACGCGATGGCCGACCTGGCGGACGATGCGGCGCGCCTGCTGCGTGAACTGGACACCGGCCCGGTCGTGTGGATCGGCCTGTCGATGGGCGGCATGGTGGGCCAGGAGCTGGCGCTGCGCCACCCGGCGCTCGTCGGCGCGCTCGTGCTGGCGCATACGACGTCGGGCTATCCGGACGCGGCGCGCGACGTCTGGCGCCAGCGCATCGCGACCGTGCAGGAACAAGGCATCGAGGCCATCGCGGACGCCGTGATGGGCCGGTATTTCCATGAAGGCTACCGCGCGGCCCATCCCGCAACGGTTGCAAGGTTCCGCGAGCGCCTCGTCACGACGGATGCCCAGGGCTATGCCGGCTGCTGCGCGGCCGTGGGCGGCGTCGACACAACGGCGCGCCTCGGACAAATCGCCGTGCCGACGCTCGTGCTGGCCGGTGAACTGGACCAGGGCACGCCCGTCGACATGGCGCGCACGCTCGCGGACGGCATCCCCGGTGCGCGCCTGCAGGTGCTGGCCGAGGCATCGCACCTGGGTGCCATCGAACAGCCGGACACGTTCATCGCTGCCGTCACGGCGTTCGTCGACAGTTTGTAATGGCGCAACGAACATGTTGCAAAGATATAACGCCGCACTATACTGAGTCATTCCCGTCCGATTCCCAATCGGTACGCACATGACGCAATGGCTCTCCCGTTCGACCAGGATCGGTTACGTCCTGGTCATTCTCCTGGTGGTGGCAACAGCCATCCTGCTGGCCTGGCAGCATTTCGGGATGACGCGCACCCTCGAGATATCCCCGCAGCATCCGCATGGCGCCAGGGTGACCGACGACCGCGACAACACGCGCGGCAACAGCGCGAACGGCAATTCGGTCGCGTCGCTGACCGTCACGAAGGATGCGTTCATCATGCGCTGCTACCTGGGCGCCGCCGCGACCTACCCGTACTGCAAGCTGCAATTCCAGATGGGCGACCTGGTCAAGGGCATCGACATGTCCGGCTACGACACGATCGCGTTCGACCTGCGCTATACGGGCCGCGGCTGGCACGTCCTCAAGCTCCACCTGATGAATTTCGAACCGGAATTTTCGACGCTGGAGGACTGGAATTCGCAGCGATTCAACGAGTTGCTGATCAACGTACCCGCCCAGCCCGAATTCACCGCGCCGATGCATGCCGTGCGCACCGCCGACTGGTGGCATTTCTCGCGCCGGATCCCGCTGTCGAAAAGCTATGTCCGCCTCGACCACGTCACGACCGTGGAATTGGCGACGGACAACTATAACGACACGGGACAAGTCGTCACGGTCGAGCTGAGGAAGATCGAGTTCCGCGGCAAATGGATCTCGCGGGCCACGTTGATGAGTTGGCTGGTGTTCGTGTGGATCGCGTGCGGCGTCATCGGCCTGTCGCTGGGTCTGCTGCACTACCGGTCCGGCCTGCAGGCCAACAAGACACGCGTGGAGCAACTGGCCGCCATCGACCGCGAGCGCAAGGAAGCCGAAGCGGCCCGTGAGACGGCGCTGGCGGAGGCCGTCGCGCTGGCGCGCCAGCGCAGCCAGTTCCTCGCGCAGATGAGCCACGAATTGCGCACGCCGCTCAATGCCATCATCGGCTATGCCGACCTGCTGGGACGCGACCGCGAGCACCTGTCCGAACGGCTGGCCTCGGGCCTGGCCACGATCCACGAGAGCGGCCAGCATCTGCTCACGCTGATCAACGACATCCTCGACCTCGCGCGGGTCGAAGCCGGCAAGATGGTGCTGCACCCGGCCGCCGTCCATCTCGAGACGTTCCTGCAAGTGCTGGCGAACATCATGCGGGTCAAGGCGGAAGAGAAAGGCCTGGGATTCAGCTACGAGCTCGCTCCCGGCCTGCCGGCCGCGGTGACGATCGACGAGACGCGGTTGCGCCAGGTCCTGCTCAACCTGCTGGGCAATGCCGTGAAATTCACCGATACCGGCAAGGTCTCGCTGCGGGTGCTGCCGGCCGCATCGGCCGGCGCGCCGGACAGCGCGCGGCTGCGCTTCGAAGTGGCCGACAGCGGCATCGGCATGGACACGCAACAGCTCGGACGCATCTTCCGGCCGTTCGAACAGGTGGCGGCCGCGCAGCGGCGCGAAGGCGGCACGGGCCTGGGCCTGGCCATCAGCCAGCAACTGGTGCAGCTCATGGGCGGTCATATCGACGTGGTCAGCGCGCCCGGCAAGGGCAGCACGTTCTCGTTCGAGATCGACGTGCCGGTGGCCGCCGCCGCGCCGGCGGTCGTGGCGCCGCACGACACCGTGGTCGGCTACGAGGGCGAGCGCAAGCGGTTGCTGGTCGTGGACGACGTGCCGCAGAACCGCGCGATGCTGCAGGACCTGCTGCAGGAGACCGGTTTCAACGTCGCCGCGGCGACGAACGGGCTCGAATGCCTGGTCCTGCTCGACAGCTTCAGGCCCGACCTGATCCTGATGGACGTCATGATGCCGGTGATGGACGGGAACGAGACGACGCGGCAGATCCGTCACATGCCGGGCTGGGGCAACGTCCCGATCATCGCGGTGACGGCCAGCGCCAGTCCGGACGACGAACGCAAGAGCCGCGACGCCGGTGCCGACGCCTTGATCGCCAAGCCGGTCGACCACGACCTCCTGCTGCGCACCATCGGCAGGCTGCTGGCGCTGCAGTGGATCACCGGAGAGCCGACGTCCGAGGGCGGCGACGACGCCGCGCTGGCCGTCCCGCCGGCCGACGAGATCGAGGCGCTGTGGCAGCTGGCGCAGATCGGCAGCATGCGCGAGATCCGCGCGCGGGCCGCCTACCTGCGCGGGCTCGATCCGGCCTATGCGCCGTTCGCGAACCGCCTGGACACGCTGGCGCAGGGCTACCATTCGAAGCAGCTGGCGGCGTTCGTGGCGCGCTTCCGGACCGGGGACGCGGCCCGCCGGCAGGACGATTTCCAATCGATGCGAACATGATCCATTGGCTCTCCCGCGCGACCAGGATCGGTTACGCCCTGGTCATCCTCCTGGTGCTGGCGACCCCGGTCCTGCTGGCCTGGCAGCACTATGGCATGACGCGCACCCTCGAGATCTCCCCGCGGCATCCGTATGACGCCGCAGTGACCGACGACCGCGTCCTGCCGCGCGGGAACCCGGCGCCGGGCAATTCGGTCGCGGCGCTGGCCGTCACGCAGGATGCCTACATCCTGAGTTGCCAGATGGGGAAGGCGGCAAGGTATCCGAATTGCGCCATCCGGTTCCGGCTGGGCGACCCGGGCCAGGGCATCGACATGTCCGGGTTCGACACGGTCACGCTCGACGTGCGCTATACGGGCCACGGCCGGCATGTCGTCAAGCTTCACCTGCTGAATTTCGAACCGGAGTTCTACGTGCCGGGCCAGTGGGATGCGCAGCGCTTCAATGAAGCGCTGATCGATATTCCGGCCCAGTCCGAAGTCACGATCCCGCTGCATGCCTTGCGCACCGCCGACTGGTGGCACTTCGCGCGCCGGATCCCGCTATCCAAGAGCTATGTCCGCCTCGACCACGTCACGACCGTGGAACTGCAGGCGGACGACGCCAGCGCCGCCGGCCATGCCATCACGGTCGAAGTCCGCAGGATCGAATTTCGCGGAAAATGGATCGCCAGGACGACGCTGCTCGGCTGGCTGATGGCCGCATGGACAGGCTGCGGCATGCTCGGGCTGTCGCTCGGCCTGCTGCACTTCCGGTCCGGCATGCAGGCCAGCAGGACGCGCCTCGAACAGCTGGCCGCGATCGACCGGGAACGCAAGGAAGCCGCGGCCGCGCGCGAGACCGCGCTGGCGGAGGCCGTCGCGCTGGCACGCCAGCGCAGCCAGTTCCTCGCGCAGATGAGCCACGAATTGCGCACCCCGCTCAACGCCATCATCGGCTACGCCCAGCTGCTGGGACGCGATTGCCACGACCTCACCGAACGCCAGTCGGCCGGCCTGGCGACCATCCGCGAGAGCGGCCAGCATCTGCTCACGCTGATCAACGACATCCTCGACCTCGCGCGGGTCGAAGCCGGCAAGATGGTGCTGCACCCGGGCCCCGTCCATCTCGACACGTTTGTCCAGGTGCTGGCCAACATCATGCGCGTCAAGGCCGAGGAGAAGGGCCTGGCGTTCAGCTGCGAGCTCGCCCCCGGCCTGCCGGCCGCGGTGACGGTCGACGAGACGCGTCTGCGCCAGGTGCTGCTCAACCTGCTGGGCAATGCGGTCAAATTCACCGACAGCGGCAAGGTCTCGCTGCGGGTGCTGCCGGCCGCGCCGCCCGGTGCGCCGGACATGGCGCGGCTGCGCTTCGAAGCGGCCGACAGCGGCATCGGCATGAACGCCCAACAGCTGGCGCGCATCTTCCAGCCCTTCGAACAGGTCGCGACGGCGCAGCGGCGCGAAGGCGGCACGGGCCTGGGCCTGGCCATCAGCCAGCAACTGGTGCAGCTCATGGGCGGCCATATTGACGTGGTCAGCGCGCCCGGCAAGGGCAGCACGTTCTCGTTCGAGATCGACGTGCCGGTGGCCGCCGCCGCGCCGGCCGCCGCGGCACCGCACGAGACCCTGGCGGGCTACGAGGGCGAGCGCAAGCGGCTGCTGGTCGTGGACGACGTGCCGCAGAACCGCGCGATGCTGCAGGACCTGCTGCAGGCCACGGGCTTCATCGTCGCCGCGGCATCGACCGGACTCGAATGCCTGGTCCTGCTCGACAGCTTCAAGCCGGACCTGATCCTGATGGACGTCATGATGCCGGTGATGGACGGGAACGAGACGACGCGCCAGATCCGACACATGCCGGGCTGGGGCGACGTGCCGATCATTGCCGTGACGGCCAGCGCCAGCCCGGACGACGAACGCAAGAGCCGCGATGCCGGTGCCAGCGCCTTGATCGCCAAGCCGGTCGACCACGACCTCCTGCTGCGCACCATCGGCAGGCTGCTGGCGCTGCAGTGGATCACGAGACAACCGGCGCCGGAGGGCGGCGACGGCGCCGCGCTGGCCGTCCCGCCGGCCGACGAGATCGAGGCGCTGTGGCAGCTGGCGCAGATCGGCAACATGCGCAAGATCCGCGAGTGGGCCGCCTACCTGCGCGGGCTCGACCCGGCGTATGCGCCGTTCGCGAACCGCCTGGACACGCTGGCGCAGGGCTACCAGTCCAAGCAACTGGTCGCCTTCGTGGCGCGCTTCCGGAACAATTCCGAAAAAGTACTCGACGACCGGTCAGTGTAGGCGTCGTCGGCCGTGACGCTCAGGCGCGCACGACGCGCTGGTCGATGACGCCGAACGGCGCGTCGCCGTCCGCGCCGCGCGCGCGCATGCGCACCCGGTCGCCGAAGCGCATGAATTGCGTGCGCGGTTCGCCGTGATCGATGATCTCGATGACGCGGCGCTCCGCGATGCAGGCCGAGCCCACGGCACGGTTCGCGCTCGACACGGTGCCCGAGCCGACGATCGTCCCGGCGCCCAGCCTGCGCGTACGCGCCGCGTGCGCGACCAGGTCGCCGAAGCCGAAATTCATCTCGCCGCCATTCGGGTGACCGAACGTCTGTCCGTTCCATTCGACGTCGAGGTCCAGGTACACGCGGCCATCGTGCCACGCGTCCCCCAGCTCGTCCGGCGTGACGGCCACGGGCGCGAAGCTCGTCGACGGCTTCGCCTGCAGGAAGCCGAAGCCGCTCTTCATCTCGCGCGGGCCCAGCGCGCGCAGGCTCCAGTCGTTCAGCTGCACGACCAGGCGTATGGCGTCCAGCGCCTGCGCGGGCGTGGCGCCCATCGGCACCTTGCCGACGACGACGCCGAATTCGCCTTCGAAATCGATGCCCAGCGCCTCGTCCGGCAGCGGCACGTCGTCGTGCGGGCCGAGGAAATCGTCGGACGCGCCCTGGTACATCACGGGCACCGTGTCGAAATCAGGGATGGGCGGCGTGTTGAATGCGCGCTCCATCAACCGGCCATGGTTCAGGAACGCGGACGCGTCGCACCACTGGAAGGTGCGCGGCAGCGGGGCCATGCAGCGCTGCGGTTCGAAGTCGACGCTGCCGGCGGCCGTGTCCGCGTTCAGCATGTCGGACAGGCGTTGCAGTGCCTGCGCGGCGCTGTCCCAGCGTTCCAGCGCGATGAGGAGATTCGGCGCGATCGTGCCCGCGTCGACGGCCCGGCGCAGGTCGCGCGATACGACCATCAGGCGCCCGTCCGGCGAGCCGTCGCGGTAGGTGGCGAGTTTCATTCCATCCCCCTCAACCGCGCGGCAACGCGAGCAGCGCGTCGTCGACGATCGCCACGGCGCGCGTCCAACCGGCCGATCCCGCACGCACCTTGTGCGGGAAGCACGATACGTAGAAGCCATGGCCCGGCAGCGCTTCCAGATTGTGCAGCTTCTCCAGGTGGCAGTAGCCGATGTCGCGGCCGGCCTTGTGGCCTTCCCAGATCAGCGACACGTCGCCCGTCTCGGCGATCTTCTGCGCCGTGTACGAGAACGGCGCATCCCAGCTCCACGCATCCGTACCGGTGAGTCGCACGCCCCGCTCCAGCAGGTACATCGTCGCTTCGTAGCCCATGCCGCAGCCTGCCGACACATAGTCGTTGTGGCCGTAGCGGCTGCCCGCACGCGTGTTGACCATGACGATGTCCAGCGGCTGCAGGTCGTGGCCGATGCGCTGCAGTTCCGCTTCCACGTCGGCCGCGGTGGCGACATACCCGTCCGGGAAGTGGCGGAAATCCAGCTTCACGCCGGGCTGGAAGCACCATGCCAGCGGCACCTCGTCGATGGTGATCGACTTCTTCTTTTCCCCTGTCTTCGCATCCATCGTGGAATGAAAATGGTAAGGGGCGTCCAGGTGCGTGCCGCTGTGCGTCGTCATGGTGACCCACTCCGCGGCGGCCGCTTCGCCATCCGGATAGTCCGCCGGCGTCGTGCCGGGGATCATGGCCATGAACTCGTGCAGCGTGTCCTGGTGCTTCTGGTAGGTGATCTTCGGCGCCAGCGGCGGCGGGTCGGACAGGACTTCGTTTTCCAGGTAGATCGACAGGTCGATGAATTGGCGGGTCATGGTGTCTCCTCAGATGGGTGCCGCGAGCGCGCCCAGCGTGGCGCGCATGATGCGGGCATGTTCTTCCTTGTCGCCGCCGGCGATCTCGATCTCGCCCAGGCGGCCCGAGTTCTGCACGACCATGCGGCAGCGCTCCCAGCGCCTTGCGAGATAGCGGTCCAGCGCCTGGTCGACGCTGCCGGCTTTCGACAGCTCGTCGGCCAGCACGAGCGCGTCCTCGATGCCGATGCAGGCGCCGGATGCCATGTGCGGCGTCGTCGCGTGCACGGTGTCGCCGATCAGGACGACGCGGCCCTTGTACCAGGGGCTCGGCATCAGCAGGCTTTCCAGCGGGCGGTAGATGATCTGCGAGTCTTCGTCCAGCTGCTCGCGCACGCGCTGCAGGCGCGGGTCGGGAAACGGCGCCAGCAGCGCTTTCACGCGCGCCAGGAATCCGGACGGGTCGATGTAGTCGTTCGTCTCGCGGTCTTCCGTCACGAACACATACATCTCGTCTTTGGACACCGGGTTCAGGCCCGGCTTGATCTTCGGCCCGAGCCACATCATCGTGCCGTTGATGTCGGCGGGACGCGGCAGCACGGCGCGCCAGACGCCCTGCCCGCTGTAGCGCGGTTTCGGCGCATCCGGGAACACGGTCTCGCGCACTTTCGAATACAGGCCGTCGGCGCCGATCACGAGGTCGTAGCGGCCCGTGGTGCCGTCCGTGAACGTGACGTCGACCCCGCCCGCATCCTGCTCGATCCGGGTGAACGTGCAGCCCAGGCGCACGTTCGCGCCGGACTTGCGCGTGGCGTCGGCCAGGATGCGGGCCAGCACCGGGCGCATGATGGCGCCGTTGCCCGGGACGTCCGGGCCCGCCAGGCGCGGCGTCGGCAGTTCGGCAACCTTCTGGCCGGTCGGGATGTGGATCTCGACGCCGTCGGACGCCGCGCCCTCGGCGAGGAATTCGTCGATGACGCCCAGTTGCACGAGCGCGCGCATCGTCGCGCCGCCCAGGCTGATGCCGGCGCCGTACGAACGCCAGCCCGGGTCGATCTCGACCAAGTCGACGGCGACGCCTCGCTTGCGCAATTCGATGGCGGCAGCCATGCCCGAAAAGCCGCCCCCGATGATAAGTACCTTGTTGACTGGTGCTGCCATGTCAAGTCTCCCGAATATGAATATTGTTGTCGTCTACAACGAGTTCGACGCGCTGCAGGCGCTGGCCCAGGCACGGGCCCAGCGTGCAGACGCCCGTCGCGATATCGAATTGGGCACCGTGGGCCGCGCACACGATGCGGTCGCGCGCGGTATTCAGGTACGCGTCCTTGCGCCAGGCCATCGGCGTGCCCCCGTGGTGCGGACAGGCGTCGCGCCAGCCGACCACACGCTCGCCCTGGCGCACGACGAGCACCGTGTCCTGGCCCGTGCGGGCCGGATCGAAGCCACGCGCATCGCCGTCCGGCAGCTCGTCGAGCCGGCACAGGAACACGTCAGTGCCTTTCGCCGGCGCCGGCTGCCCCCGGCGGCGGCCCGCCCGCTCCGGGTGGTGGTCCACCCGGAGCCCATTTGTCGCGCTGCTGGAACAGGAACAGCTGCGACGCATCGGCGCTCATCGGGATTGCACGTGCCGTCCACCGGTCGTCGTGCAGGTCCATGTCCGCATCGTACTCGACATGGCAGCCGAGCGGGCTGTTGAAGTACCAGAACCAGTTCGACCCCATCTTGTGGCGGCCCGGGCCCCAGAACGATTGATAACCCTTGTTCACGAAGCGCGTGCCCGCCTGCAGGACCTCGGTTGGTCCGCCCATGTGGAACGTGAAGTGTTCGCAGCCCTTCATGAACGGCGGCGTCTGGATCAGGAACAGCGTGTGATGGTCGTCGGTACCGGCCGGCTTCAGGAACGGACCGGCGCCCAGCAGGCGGTCGGTGCAGGCAAAGCCCAGCCGCTCGACGTAGAAGGCTTCCGCCTTCGCGGCATCAGGCACGAAATACACGACGTGCGACAGCGTGCGCGGTTTCGCGGGCGCGTTTTCGTCGACGGCCGTGTGGTTGACTGGACGGTTCGGCGCGCCCGGCGCGTTGACCGCTTCGGCGGGCAGGTCGAGCGGGCGGCGCACCGTCACCTGGAAACCGAGCACGAAGCCCATGTCGTCCACCGCCTCGATGCTGCCGTCCGGGAGCGTGCGCACGCCGCGGTCGCGCGCCAGCTCGGTGGCGACGGCGTCCAGCGCCTGCTGGTCCGCTACGCCGTAGATGGTCTTGCGCAGCATGCTCGCGGTGCCGAGGCTGGCGGGCAGCGCCGGATCGTCCTTGTGCGCCAGCACGATCGCGGTGCCGTCGAGTGCCTCGAAGCGGCCATCGCCGGCGTGGGTCAGGCCGTAATCGGTCAGGTACAGTGCGCAGCCGGCGACGTCGTCGACGCCGAAGACCAGCGCGTCGGGTCCAATGATGTTCATGTATGTCTCTCTGTCGTATCCAAGGGTCAAAGGGCGGTGCGGCCGCCCAGGTTTTCGGCCACCCAGTCGGCGATGTACGCGCCGGCATTGGCCGAGTTGTCGAAGCTGGAGTGCTGCACGCCGCCTTCGCGCTCCGTGAACACCTTCAGCTCGCGCTTGGGGCTGTTGACGAGCTGCTCGTACGTGCGCTCCGCCCAGTGAAGCGGGATCTGCGAATCCTTCTCGCCGTGCGTGACGAGGAACGGCACCTTGATGCGGTCGAGGATACCGTCGAGGTGGACTTGTTCCGCGATCTGCATGAACTCGTCCTGGTCTTTCGCACCCCACACCCAGCGCACGTGTTCCCAGTAGTGCGGCACGGGGAAGCTGCCCTCTTTCGCGAGGCGCTTCTTCTGCACGTCGCGCCAGTCGTGGTTCGCGCCCCACACGACACCCATGGCGAAACGCGGCTCGAACGCGACGGCGCGCGGGCAGTAGTAGCCGCCCAGCGACACGCCTTCCAGGCCGATGCGCCGGGAGTCCACGCCGGCACGCGTCTCGAGCCAGTCGACGACCTTGCTCGCCCAGCGCTCACTGTCGTACACCGCATGCATGCCGTGCAGGCGCAGCGCCTCGCCGGTGCCCGGCTGGTCGATCACGAGCGACGCCACGCCACGCTGCGCCAGCCAGGCCGGCAGGCCCACCCGATATTTCATCTCCTTGGTCGAATCGAGGCCGTTGACCTGGACGAGGATCGGTGCCGGCCCATCGACGTTCCCGGCCCGTACGTACAGGCCGGAGATGTGCGCATCGCCGTACGGGATCTCGACGCGCTCGCAGTTCTCGCCGGCCAGCTTCACGCCGCGGGCGAACACGTCGAGAAATCGGCTGTACAGCGCCAGGCGGCCCGGCGCGCCGTGCGCCTGCAGGCGTTCCGCCGTCAGCAGGTAGATCGCGGCGCGGTTGTACTTGTCGCCCGCGGAGATCAGGCGGCCACGCGCCTCATCCTCCTCGGCCAGGTCGCACAGCTTGTCGGCCATGCGCGACCACGTCTCGCGGAACGCCTTCGTGCCGGCGGCGTCGGGCTGCTTCGCCGCGTCCTGCAGCGGCGCGCACATCGCCTCGATCTCGCCGATCCGGGCGCCCATCTCGATTGCCAGGTCGACGGAAAGGTTCCAGACGTAATTGGTTGGGAAATACTTGAACATGTTGAATGCTTGGTTGATTGATCGGGCTGCGTCGATGGTTACTGTACGGACCGTAGGATGGATGAGTAAAATGGATTTTTCCCATACGAGCTATCCATGGCATGAATACGTTTTCCTGCCGGGGATGGAGAAAAAAAACGGGGCGGCATGCGCCGCCCCGTCGGAGGGAGTGCGAAACAGTCAGGCGCCGGCTGGCAACACGGTCCACGCGCCGCCGGCGCGACCGGAGGCCTGGACGGTTTCGATGAACTCGACCGCGCGCAGGCCGTCAGCTATGGTCGGGAATTCCGCGTCCGCGGGCGGCGGCTCGCCCGTGCGTGCCGCAAGCAGGTGGATTGCCACCTCGCCGTACAGCGAGGCGAAGGCTTCCAGATAGCCCTCCGGATGGCCGCCAGGTATCCGGCTCACGCGCGCCGCCGCGCTGTTCGCGGCGGCCGTGCCGCGCCTGACGATCCGGGTCGGTTCGCCCAGCGGCGTCCATAACAGCTCGTCCGGCGTCTCCTGTACCCACTGGATGCCGCCCCGGCTGCCGTACACGCCGATGCGCAGGTCGTTGGCATGGCCCGGCGCCACCTGGCTGGCCCAGAGCATGCCGCGCGCCCCGCCCCCGTAGCGCAGCAGCACCTGCACGTCGTCGTCGACGGCCCGCCCCGGGACGAAACTGTTCAATTGCGCCGCGAGGGCTTCCACGGGCAGGCCGACGATGGTGTCGGCAAGCTGCCACGCATGGGTGCCGATGTCGCCGATCGCGCCGCCGCCCGCGCGCGCGGGATCGGTGCGCCAGGCGGCCTGCTTCTGGCCGTCCTGCTCGATCGGCTCGGCCAGCCAGTCCTGGGCATAACGCACGTTCACGACGCGGATATCGCCCAGCAGGCCCTCACTCACCATCTTGCGCGCGTGGCGCACCATCGGATAGGCCGAGTAATTGTGCGTCACCGCGAAGACCAGCCCGCGCTCGCGTGCCAGGTCGCGCAGCATGCGGGCGTCGGAGGTGTTCGTCGTCACCGGCTTGTCGCAGATGACGTGGATGCCGGCTTCCAGGAACGCCTGCGCGACGGGCGCATGCATGTGGTTCGGCGTGACGATGCTGACGGCCTCGATACCGTCCGGCCGCGCGGCTTCGGCCCGCGCCATCGCGGCGTAGTCCGCATACACGCGGTCCGGTGCGAGGCCCAGCGCGAGGCCGGAGCGGCGCGCGGCGTCGGGCCGCGAGGACAACGCGCCGGCCACGAGCTCGTAGCGGTCGTCGAGCCGCGCGGCGATACGGTGGACGGCGCCGATGAAGGCGCCCTCGCCGCCGCCGACCATGCCGAGCCGGATCCGGCCGGGGAAGAGCGAATCGTTCATGGGCACCTCACAGCTTGCCGGCCTTGACCTGCGCCACGGCATAGTCGACCGCGCGCACGGTCAGCGCCATGAACGTCAGGGACGGGTTCACGTTGCTCGCCGACGCCATCGCCGCGCCGTCGGTGACGAACACGTTCGGCACGCCGTGGACCTGGTTGTGCGCGTTCAGCACCGACGCCATCGGATCGCTGCCCATGCGCGCGCCGCCCTGCACGTGCACGGTGACGCCCGGCGTCGCGCCGACGCGCATGGTCATCACGCCCTGGGCGCCGGCCGCTTCCAGCATTTTTTTCGCTTCCTGCATCGCGTCGAGCGCCATCTTTTCCTCGTTCTCGCCGCGCGCCACGTCGAAGCGCAGTTGCGGCAACCCGAAGCGGTCGCGCGCCTGCGGATCGAGCGTGATGCGGTTCTCGCGCCGCGGCAGCGACTCGATGAAGCCGCCCAGGAAGACGACCCACGGGCCCGGATTCGCGAGGCGCTTTTTATAATCGGCGCCGAAATCGTCGCCGTCCCCGGCCATGTCCGCCCAGCCCATGCGCATCGAGCCGCCCTGCATGATGTAGCCGCGGTCGAAGTCGATACCTTCGTCGCGCACGCCCTTCAGGTTGCGGAAGCGCGGCATGTAGATGCCGTTGGCGCGGCGGCCGTAGTAATAGCGGTCCATCATGCCGGGGATCACGCCGAACGCGGCGGCGTTGTCGTGGTCGCAGATGTAGCGGCCCAGCACGTCGCCCTTGTTGCCCAGGCCGTGCGGGTTGCGCTTGTCGGCCGACTGCATCAGGATCTGCACGCTCGCCTCGGTGCCCGCGTTCAGGAACACGATGCGCGACGTATAGATTTTGCGCTTGCCGGTGGCGGCGTCGATCACTTCCACGCCGCTCGCCTTGCCCGACTTCGGATCGGTCACGATGCGGTGGACGACGGTGTCCGTCTTGACGGTCAGCAGGCCGGTCTTCTGCGCGTCCGGCAGCGTCGCCGACAGCGACGAGAAATAGGCGCCGAACGAACAGCCGCGGCTGCAGATATTGCGGTAGTTGCATGGACCGCGGCCATTGTGCTCGCGGGTCAGGTTGACCGTGCGGCCGACGGTGAGGTAGCGCTCCGGCCACTTGGCGCGGATCACCTCGCGCAGGTGTTTTTCCGGTGCCGTCAGGTCCATCGGCGGCAGCAGTTCCATGTCGGGGAAATGCGCGAGGCCGAGGTTCTCGCCCGAGCAGCCGATGTATTTCTCCACCTTGCTGTACCACGGGGCGATGTCCTTGTAGCGGATCGGCCAGTCGCTGCCGTGGCCGTCGCGCTTGTTGGCCTCGAAGTCGAGGTCGGACCACCGGTACACCTGGCGGCCCCACAGCGTCGAGCGCCCGCCGAGGATGCTCGAGCGGATCCAGGCGTAAGGCTTGGCCTGTACGTACGGGTTCTCGCTGTCCTTGACCCAGTAGTCCTTGTTACTCCACTGGAACTGGCCGAACGGCTGGTTGGACTGCACCGGGTAGTCGCGCGCCATCTCGTCGCGGTCGAGCGCGCCGCGGCCGGGCGCATCCCACGGCGCCACGAACTCGGTCTTGTAACCTTTCTGGTGTTCCAGCGCGCGGCCGCGTTCGAGCACCAGCACCTTCATGCCGCGCTGCGTCAGTTCCTTGGCCGCCATCCCGCCCGTGATGCCGGAGCCGATCACGATCGCATCGAATTCGTAGCTCATATCTGAATCTGCCTGTTCCAGGTTTTGGTGTCGACGTCGGCGTCCCAGCGTCCCGGCACCGGCACGTAGGCCAGTTCGCCGTTGATGCCTGCTTCCGACGTGAAGTAGCCGAGCGTGACGAGGTCGCGCATCTTGAAGAAGAACGGTGCCGCCGGGTCGGCAAGGCGGCCGTCCATGCCGTGCGAGCGCTGCTGGTAGCTCGCCGCCGCCTTGCGCGCGGGCTCCAGCAACGCTGTCTGCTGCGCCGGGGTGCAGGCGGTGAAGCCGCGTCCGTGCGTGGCCTGCGCGGCACGCTCCAGGCCCGCGAGGCCGTCGACGACGGTCTTGCGTTCGGCCGGCACCATCCAGTGCGCGTACATGTCGGCCACGAAGGCGGGCACGCCCGCCTGGATCGCGCCCGGCGTGTCGGTCTGCGGGATGATCAGTTCGCACAACGCGGCGAGGCGCTCCTTGTGCGCCGCCGGGAACGGTTCCGGCTGCGCGCCCTCGTCCGGGCGGCTGCCCGCCGCCTTGGCCAGCTGCACGGCCAGCGTCTCGCCGCTCCAGTAGGCGGCGCCGGCCGCGGCGGCGATCCGCTTGAGCAGGGTTCTTCGGTCCATCTTGTCTCCTTAGGTCAGGCCGAGCATGCGGCGGATCTGCTGCGGGTCGGTGGCGCCGCCCGCGAAATCGTCGAATGCCTTGTCGGTCACCCTGATGATGTGGTCTCGGATGAAAGGCGCGCCTTCGCGGGCGCCCTGTTCGGGGTGCTTCAGGCAGCACTCCCATTCCAGCACGGCCCATCCCTGGAAGCCGTACTGCGCGAATTTCGAAAAGATCGCCTTGAAATCGATCTGGCCGTCGCCCAGCGACCGGAACCTGCCGGCGCGGTCGACCCACGGCTGGTAGCCCGAATACACGCCCTGCCGGCCGCTCGGCCGGAACTCGGCGTCCTTCACGTGCATGACCTTGATGCGGTCATGATAAAGGTCGATGAACTCCAGGTAGTCGAGCTGCTGCAGCAGGAAGTGCGACGGATCGTAGGCGATGTTCAGGCGCGGATGGTGGTCGACGCGCTCCAGCAGCATCTCGAACGTGGCGCCATCGAACAGGTCCTCGCCCGGATGCAGCTCGAACGCGACGTCGACCCCCTGCTCGTCGCAGGCGTCGAGGATCGGGCGCCAGCGCCGCGCCAGCTCGTCGAACGCCGTCTCGACCAGCCCGGCCGGGCGCTGCGGCCACGGGTACAGGAACGGCCACGCCAGCGCGCCGGGAAAACTGATCGTGGCGGACAGGCCGAGGTTGCGCGACGCCTTCGCCGCCAGCAGCATCTGCCCGACCGCCCATTGCTGGCGCGCCGCGGGCCGGCCGCGCAATGCCGCCGGCGCGAACACGTCGAAGGCCTCGTCGTAGACCGGATGCACGGCCACCAACTGGCCCTGCAGGTGCGTGCTCAGCTCCGTGATCTCGACGCCGTTGGCGCGCGCGATGCCGGCGATCTCGTCGCAGTAATCCTTGCTGGCCGCCGCCTTGTCGAGATCGAACAGGCGCGCATCGTTCGACGGCACCTGCACGCCGCGGTAGCCGAGCGACGCGGCCCACTTCGTGATCGCATCCCAGGAATTGAACGGCGCGGCGTCCCCGGCGAACTGCGCCAGGAAGATCGCCGGGCCCTTGATGGTGGTGGCCATGGGGTACGTCTCCGTCAGGCCGCGATGGTTTCGGTGCGTTTGCAGGTCGTCACCGGGCTCCAAGGCAGGTACGAGATACGCAGCTGAACGCCGACTTCGACCTCGTGGGCGCCCGCGGCCAGGCCGCTGGCCTGCACGACCGAGACCTCGGCCACTTCGCCGAATTCCCAGCGCTCCGCGGTGTTTTCTTCGAGCTGGTCCAGCGTCCAGGTCTTGCCGCGCACCGAGAAGCGCACCTGGTCGCGCTGGACGGCGGCGCCGTCGATCTTGACCGCGATGTCCTCGACCACCGACAGCGGCTGTCCGCGATAGTAAGGCAGGCGCACGCCGAGGGCGAAACCGCCGTTGTCCAGGTTGCGCAGGCTGTCCGGGTAGATGATGTGTTTGTCGTACATGTGATTCTCCTTATACCGTCTCGCCCAGCAGGCGCGCGAACATCTGCTGCTGGCGTTTCACCTGTTCGCGGCCATCGACCTCGAATGCGTCCTCGATGTGGCGCTGGCCCTCGTATTCGCTGGACAGGTGGCCCGTATAGCCGCCCTCGATCAGGACCGGAATGATCTCGTCGTAGGGAATCGACGGCTCGCGGCCGGTCTCGTCGATCTCGTAGAACTTGGCGTGGATGTGGAAGATCCACGGCATGAACTCGAGCATGCGGCGCGGATTGCTCCAGATGTTGTGGCGCAGCGTCTCCGCCATCTGCAGGTCGACGGGGTTGGCGCCCATCTTGCGGATGTCCATCAGCACGTAGTCCGGCAGCACGCGCGCCTTGTGTGCCTCGAGGATGAATTCCACGATTTTCGGCGTTGCCCCCATGCGCAGGAAGCGGTCGCGGAACACCGGCGGGTAGTCCTTGATGTACATACCCATGTCCGGGATGTAGCCGACGTGGTCGGAGCCGGTGGCGCGCGTCAGTTCGGTGTAGCGCAGGATCCAGGGATGATCGAAGTGGAACGGCGAGTGCACCTCGATGCCCATGCGGATGTCGAGTTCCTCGGCCAGCGGCACGCACGCGACGACCACTTCGGGCGGCGTGTTGACGATGATGCGCATCGTCTTGCAGCCCAGGCGATGGGCGAAGCGCAGGTCGCGCTGCATCGACGCGACCATCTCGTCGACGTTCAGCTTGCGGTGCTTGTACAGCTTCGTGTCGAGGAACATGTCGTGGCATTGCGCGTAGGCGCCGTGCTTCTCGAGCGACGCGAAGAAGCCGTCGACCTCGGCCTGCGGTACGTCCGGGAAGTTCGTGAAGGACTGTTCGCTGACGACTTCGATACCGCGCGCGCCGAGGCCGGCCGCGTGTGCGATGCAGTCGTCGAGGGTCATCTTGCGCAGGAACGTCTCGTACTGGTAGGAGTACAGCGACACGCCGCGCTTGATGTTGTGGGTTGGATTCATGTTGACCCTTGTGGTGGTGTTGACAAGAAGTGGTGACGGCTTTGTGGAATCAGATGCGGACGGAGACCGCGGGCGCCCGCGCCCGGCCCCGCACGACCAGCGTGGCGATAGCGCCGATGCCGGCGATCACGGCGAATACGACGAAGGCGCCCTGCAGTCCGCCCGCCGTGCCGCGCACGACGTTGACGACGGCCGGGGACACGAACTGCGCCGCGAAGAAGGAGCTGGCCCACCAGCCCATGCCGCGGCCACGGTGCTCGAACGAGAAGCTGCTTTGCGCGAAAGCGACCAGCACGGGGACGATGATGCCGTTGGCGAGCTGCTGGACGAAGGCGAATGCGAGGGCCACCTTGTAGTCGGGCGCCAGGCCGATGCCGCCCAGCCCGATGCAATAGCCGGCGAAGACCAGCGCGATCTGGTTCGGCACGCCATGGCGGGTGGTGGCGCGGAAAATCACGGCGCCGATCGGCACGCCCAGGCTGGGAATCGCCATCGCCAGGCCGATCGATTGCGGGTCCTGCACGCCCAGGTCCTTCAGCAGCACGGAAAAATGGATCACCTGGACGTAGTAGATCGTCGACAGCAGGACGGTCACGCCGCACACGACGAGCGCCACCTTGTACGGGAACGGCAGGGGCCCGGACGCTGCGCCAGCCCCGGCGGCGGCCGGGCGGACACGCGCCTGGGGCTCGAACAGGTAAAAGATGCTGGCGAACAGGACGGGAAAAGCGACCCCGTAGACGGCGAACGGCCATTGCCACCCCTTGGCGGCCAGGAAGCCCGAACATGCGATCGTCACCGTACCGAGGATCGAGCCCATGAGGCCCTGCAGCATCAGCCAGCGGTGGCGCGCCTTTTCGTCGAAATAATCGGCGAGCAGCGTATTCGACACAGTCAGCACCGCCGCCTCGCCCAGGCCGATCACGACCCGCCCGGCGACCACCGCCCAGAAGCTGTCGATGAAGAACGGGATGAAGCCGCCGATGCCGTAGACGGCCATCGCCCACAGCATCAGGTTGCGCCGGCCGAAGCGGTCGGTGACGACGCCGGCGACCGGCGCGAACAGGGCGATGCAGGCGCTGGGAGCGGTGATCAGCAGGGGCACCATCAATTGCGGATTACCCACGTCGCGGAAATGCGCGAGCAGCGTGGGCAGGGTCGGCGACAGCGCGATAATCGCCATCACGGGCAGGAAGCCGGACATTACGAGGATCCATCCCTGGCGCCAGTCGGCCTGGCGGTGTATCGGGTGATCGGTAGGCATGCGTGTCTCCATATCGTTCGTGCGGTCGTTGCCGCGACTTTTTTCATACAGGAAAGAATACGACCCGGCCATGATAGAGTCTTTCCCGGGTTTTTCCCGTTTTGCCCGCCGTTGATTTTATGAATAGGACGCATCCAAAACTTGAATACCCCGGCCAGCCCAGCGGGACGGCTTTTTTCGCTATATTAGGAAAGCGCTTTCCCAAACACTTTATAAAAGAACATCGCATGTCCGAGAAACGCTCACTGTCGGCGCTACCCTCCAACGGCAAGGCCATTTCGATCAGCGCGGTCGCCGAGCAGGCGGGCGTCTCGATCGCCACCGTGTCGCGCGTGATCAACGCGAGCAAGCCGGTCAGCGCCGACACGCGCGAACGCGTCGAGGCGGCGGTCGCGGCGCTCGGCTACCGCGCCAATGCGTTCGCGCGCAGCCTGACGCGCGGCGAGAGCCGGCTGCTGCTGGTCCTGGTGCCTGATTTCGCCAATCCGTTCTACTCGGAGACCGTGAAGGGCGTGGCATCGGTCGTCCGGCGCCACGGCTATAACATCGTGCTGGCCGGCGCGCCCGATGCGCAGGCCCCGGACCAGGGCGCGCCGGACGCCTTGTACAGCCGCCTGGTCGACGGCGTCATCAGCCTGGCCAGCTTCCACGACCTGCAGCCCGCGATGGGCGACATGCCGGACGTGCCGTGGGTGGCGTGTTCGGAGTTCGTCGAGGACAGCGGCATGCCGCATGCGAGCATCGATCATGGCCAGGCCGCACTCGACGCCGTGCAATACCTGATCAACCGCGGCCACCGCCGCATCGCCCTGCTGGGCGCGGACGAGTCCTACCTGTGGGCGCGCCAGCGCCACGCCGGCTACGAGGCCGCCCTCAAGCGGGCCGGCATTCCACTCGACGCGCACCTGGTGCGCATCGCGCGCGGCACCGACTACGGCCTTGGCATGGAGGCCGCCGGCGCGCTGCTGGCGCTGGAATCGCCGCCGAGCGCCGTGTTCGCGGTGTCCGACACGCTCGCGATCGGCGCCATCAAGGCCTTCCGCCGCGCGGGACGCCGGGTGCCGAACGATATCGCCGTGGTCGGCTTCGACAACATCCCGCTGGCCCAGGTCTTCGAACCGGCGCTGACCACGATCGCGCAGCCGATGTTCGAGCTGGGCGCGGCCGCGGCCAGTCTGCTGCTCGAACGCCTGGCCGGCGGCCATCCCCGCTCGTTGACGCTCCAGCACGCGCTGGTCGTGCGCGAGTCGGCCTGACAGGAGAATGAATGCGCTTCAATAAACTGGACCTGAACCTGCTGGTCGTCCTGAATGCCCTGCTCACCGAACGCAGCATCAGCCGCGCCGCCGAGAAGATCCACCTGAGCCAGCCGGCCACCAGCAACGCGCTGTCGCGCCTGCGGGATTACTTCGAGGACGAGCTCCTCGTCAGCTCCGGACGCCAGCTGCTCCTCACGCCGCGCGCCGAATCCCTGATCGAGCCCGTGCGCGAAGTGCTGATGCGGATCGACTCGACCATCGCCGCCCAGCCCCAATTCGATCCGGCCACCGAGAGCCGCGACTTCACGCTGCTGGCGTCGGACTTCACGATGACGGTGCTGATCCCGCCGCTGCTTGAAGTGCTGTACAAGGAGGCGCCCGGTTTCCGCATCCACATCCGCACCCAGAACGACCGGCCGGACGAAGTGCTGGAACAGGGCAAGGCCGACTTCCTCATCATTCCATCGCAATTCCTGTCGAAGAACCATCCGTCGGTCGCGCTGTTCGAGGAAGACTACGTATGCGTCACGTGGGAGGGCAACACGCGCGTGGGCGAGCGCCTGGTGCTCGACGATTTCCTGAGCAGCGGCCACGTGACCGCGAATTTCTCGGGCGAGCGGCAAAGCACGACGTTCGACAGCTGGTTCATGGACAGCTTCGAGCTGACCCGCCGCGTGGAAGTGACGGCGCCCTCGATGGCTGCCCTGCCCGCCATGGTGATCGGTACCGACCGCATCGCCACGGTGCACCGCCGCATCGCCGAGCGCGCCCGGACGTACCTGCCCGTGCGGCTGTGGGAACCGCCGCTGAAGATTCCCCGTCTGGTGCAGACGTTGCAGTGGCACAAATACAAGAACAACGATGCAGCCACCCTCTGGCTGCGCCAGCGCCTGATCGACGTCGCCGCGCGCATCTAGACCTTCAGGAGACAACCATGCATTACCCATTCTTGCCGCGCCTCGCGGCAGGCACCGTCACGGCCATCGTCGCCACGGCCACGGCCACGGCCGCGCCGGCGCAGCCGCCGCTCACCACCCGCTCCGTCCCCCTCATCCGGGTCGACGGCCTGCAGTTCCGCGACCTGGACCGCAACGGCAGGCTCGACGCCTACGAGGACTGGCGCCTGCCCGCCCGCACGCGGGCCGACGCGCTCGTGGCCGCGATGACGCTGGAGGAGAAGGCCGGCGTCATGATGCACGGTAACCTGCCCGCGAGCGCCGACGGCAGCCGGACCGACCTCGCCGCGGCGCGCCCGCTGGTGCTGGAGCGCCACGTCAACACGTTCGTCAGCCGCCAGCATGGCGCCGCCGGCACGCTCGCGGCCGACCACAACCGCCTGCAGGCGCTCGCGGAACAGACGCGCCTCGCGATCCCGGTCTCGCTCAGCACCGATCCGCGCAACCATTTTCAGTACACCGTCGGGCAAAGCGTGGCCGCCGCCGGGTTCTCCCAATGGCCGGAACCGCTCGGGCTCGCCGCCATCGACGATCCCGCCCTCACCCGGCGCTTTGCCGACGTCGTGCGACAGGAGTATCTCGCGACCGGGTTCACGCAGGCGCTGTCGCCCCAGGCCGACCTCGCGACCGAGCCGCGCTGGCCGCGCGTGTTCTCGACCTTCGGCGAGGACGCCGCCATCGCCCGGCGGCACGTGGAGGCCACTGTCGCGGGCCTGCAGAATGGCACGACGGGCCTGCACGACGGCAGCGTCGTGGCCGTCGTCAAGCACTGGGCCGGCTACGGCGCGGCGAAGGATGGCTGGGACAGCCACAACCCGTACGGCAAGTTCATGACGTTCCCCGGCGCGAACTTCGCCTACCACCTGCTGCCGTTCGACGGCGCCTTCGCGGCGCACGTGGCGAGCGTCATGCCGACATATTCCATGCCGGACGGCCCGGTCGACGTGGGCGGCACCACGCTCGACGCGGTCGGCGGCGGCTACAGCCACGCGCTGCTGACCGACCTGTTGCGCGGGAAGAAGGGATTCGCCGGCGTGGTGCTCAGCGACTGGGCCATCACCGGCGACTGCACCGGCCCGTGCGCGGACGGCGCGCCGAACGGCGTCACGCCGCTCGCGTTCTTCCCGCAGTTCGGCACGCCGTGGGGCGTCGAGCACCTTGGCAAGCGCGCGCGGTTCGTGAAGGCCGTCGCCGCCGGCGTCGACCAGTTCGGCGGCACCGAGGAGGCGTCTTACCTCGTCGACGCCGTGCGCGCCGGCGAATTGCCGGTCGCCCGGATCGACGCGTCGGTCGCCCGCATCCTGCTGCAAAAATTCCAGCAAGGCCTGTTCGAGCATCCATTCGTGGACGAGGCCCGCGCCGGCGAGATCGTCGGCAAGCCCGAATTCCGTGCCCAGGGCCTGGACGCGCAGCGCCGCTCGCTGGTGCTGCTGCAGAACAGGGGAAACCTGTTACCGCTGGCTGCCGCCGGGCGCAAGGTCTGGCTGCACGGCGTCGACCCGGCGGTCGCGGCGCGCTACGGCTTTACGCCCGTGGCGACGCCGGAACAGGCCGACGTGGCCATCGTGCGCGCGGCCACGCCTTCCGAGATGCTGCATCCGCGCTTCATCTTCGGCCTGCTGCAGCACGAGGGCACGCTCGCTTTTGCGGACGGCAATCCCGACTACGAAGCCGTCAAGCGCGCGGCGGCGCACGTCCCGACCGTCGTCACCGTCAACCTGGAGCGCGGCGCCATCCTGACCAATATCGTCGACAAGGCCGGCGCCGTGCTGGCCAACTTCGGCGTGAGCGACGACGCGCTGCTCGACGTCGTGACCGGCAAGTCGCGCCCGCAAGGCCGCCTGCCCATCGAACTCCCCTCGTCCATGGCCGCCGTGGCGCGCCAGCGTCCCGACGTGCCGCGCGACAGCGACGCGCCGCTGTTCCCGTTCGGCTTCGGGCTGTCGTACTGATCACTTTTCACCCTCATAACCGATGAACGTCTCCCCTTCCGCCGCCTCCCACGAGTCCGCGTTCGCCGCCGCCGCCGGCTTCAGTCCGCGCCGCCGCACCGCCGCCCTGATCGCCGTCGCCTGCGCCTTCGTGATGGACCTGCTCGACACCACCATCGTCAACGTCGCGATACCGTCGATCGGCCACAGCCTCTCCGCCAGCACGGCGGCGCTGGAATGGGTCATTGCCGGCTATTCCGTCGCCTTCGCCGTGCTGCTGATCCTGGGCGGACGCATGGGCGACAGCCACGGCTACCGCCGCATGTTCCTGCTCGGCGTTGCGCTGTTCACGTTCACCTCGCTGCTGTGCGGCCTGGCGCCCAGCGTCGGCGTGCTCGAGGCGGGACGGCTGCTGCAGGGAGGCAGCGCGGCGCTGATGGTACCGCAGGTGATGGCGCTCGTGCAGGTGATGTATCCGCCCGAGCTGCGCTACCGCGTGTACGCCGTGTTCGGCTTCCTGGGCGGGATCTCGGCCGCGCTCGGGCCCATCGTCGGCGGGCTGCTGATCGACGCCGACTGGTTCGGCCTCGGCTGGCGCCTGGCTTTCCTGATCAACCTGCCGGTGGGCGTGGCCAGCCTGACGGCGGGCATCCTCCTGCTGCCGAAGGGCCGCGGCATCCACCCGGTCGCACTGGACCTGAAAGGCGCCCTGCTGTCGGTCGCGCTGCTGTTCGCGATCCTGCTGCCGCTGATCGAAGGCCCGGCACGCGGCTGGCCGCTGTGGGCCGGTGCGACGCTCGCCGCCGCCCTGCCCCTCACGTGGCTCACCTGGCGCTACCTGGGCTGGCGCGAGCGCCGGCATGGCCACGCGCTGGTGCCGCCGGGCCTCCTCAAGCGCCGGCGGGTCGCGCTCGGCCTGTTGTGTGGCCTGTGCCTGCAACCCGTCGTGCCGGGCTACCTGCTGGTGATGACCTTCGTGCTGCAAGGGGGACAGGGGCTGTCGGCGTCGCAAATGGCCTACGCCTGCGCGCCGATCGCGTTGGGCGCCATGGTGGGCATCAGCCTGCTCGGTCCCGTGCTGCACCGCCGCCTCGGCACCTTCGCGCTGCTCCCCGGCGCCGCCGCGCAGTTGGCCAGCGTGCTCCTGATCGGCTGGGCGATCGGCCAGCCGGCGCTGCCGCTGTGGGCGCTCGTGCTGGGCCAGCTTGCGATGGGCGTCGGCCTGGGGCTCGTCGGGCCGCCGTTGTCGAACGCGACCCTGGCCGACGTCCCGCTCGCCGAGGCGGGCGCGGCGTCCGGCCTGCTCAGCGCCGTCCAGCAACTGGCGGGCGCGCTCGGCGTGGCGCTGGCGGGCCTGCTGTTCTTCCACGGCGGGCCGGCGGTCGACCTCGGCCACGGCTACGACTACGTGGGCGCCTACCGCCAGGTGCTGCCGTTGTTCGCCGGGCTGCTGCTCGGCGGCGCCGTCGTCTGCGTCAATCTCGCACGGCGCCCGGCCTGACCGCGTACGCCGACATTCCACGAGGAGCGACATGCACCCGAACGAATCCGGCAGCCGCCGTACCTTCTGCGCGGGCCTCTCGGCCATCCTGGGCAGCATGGCGTTCGCGCCCGCCGCGGGCCGCACCATCCCGCAACGGCCGTCCGCCCGCGTCATCGTCGACAACGACTTCGGGGGCGACCCCGACGGCCTCGCCGCACTGGCGCACCAGCTGCTGTCGCCGAAGACAAGGGTACCGCTGGTCACCGTGTCGGCGCTGGACCCGAAGTTTTCGGCCGGCGCCGACAAGGGCCGGACCGTCGATCTCGGCTGCTGGCTGGTCGACGAGCTCGTCCGCCGCATCGGCATGGCGAACCCGCCCGTCGTCGCGGGCGGTACCGAGGACTTTGCGCCCGCGCCCTCGGCCGCGGCCCGCGCCATCGTCGCGGAAGCGCTGCGCGACGATCCGCTGCCCCTGATCGTGACGTGCGGCGGCCCGCTCACCAATGTCGCCGCCGCCCTGCGCCTGGACCCGTCGATCGCCGCGCGCATGACCGTGATCTGGATCGGCGGCGGCGCGTACCCGGCGGGCGGCTGGGAATACAACCTCATGACGGATGTCGAGGCGGCACGGCTGGTGGTCGAGCGCAGCCGCGTGCCGCTGTGGATGGTGCCGCAGCCCGCCTACCGGCAGATGCAGTATTCGGTGGCCGAGATGGAAGCGGAGCTGCGGCCGATCTCGCCGCTGGCGGCGTGGCTGTACGATCGCTTCACGACGCCGCCGGACTGGATCGACGTCGGCGGCGCCTGGCCGCTGGGCGACAGCCCGCTGGTGCTGCTGTCCGCGGTCTCGGCCGAGAGCAGCCGCTATCGCGACGTACCGGCGCGGCGGATCCGTGCCGACGGGCGCTACGGCGCCATGGTCCCGGGACGCACCGTGCGGATGTTCGAGCAGCTCGACGTCCGGCTCGCCCTGGGGGACTTCCTGGCGCTGCTGAAGAATCAGGCGGCGGCTTCCGGCGGGGTCGTCAGGTAGGACACGCACAGGTGCTGCAGTTGCGCCAGCAGCTTCGGCCACTGCGCATCCTCCGCGCTCTTGCGCCGGCCGAAGCCGAAATGGCTGGCGACGATCTCGTAGATGCTCAGGAAGCAGAACTCGATCGCCTCGTCCGGTTCCGGATGGGCGATCTCGGCGCGCCGGGCCAGCAGCGCGGACCGGAACAGCGCGAGCTGGCCCGCATAGACATGCAGGCCTTCCTGCGCGATCTGCGCATCGGCCAGCGACGCGTCGACGATGGCCTTGATGATGTCGCGGTCCCGGCGCAGCGACTCCGCGACCTCGACGGCGAGGCGCCGCATCAGGTCCCTGCCGTCGCGCGCGGCAGCGACGGCCTGCGCGATGCCTGCCGCGCACTCCTCGAGCATCTTTTCGTTGGTGCGCAGCTGCACTTCCAGGATGAGCGCCATCCGGTTCTCGAAACGCCCGTAGATGCCGCCGATGGAGACGCCGGATTCGCGGCTCACGTCGGCCAGGGTGAAATCCGCGCCCTTTTCATCGGTCAGGAGGCGCCGGGTCGCCGCGAGCACCTTCTCGTACGATGCGCGGCTGCGCTGCTGTTTCGGGACGGCGGATTGCCTGGTCGGCTTGGCTGTACTCATCGATGCTCCTGTGACTGACCCCGGCAGTTTACCGGATCGGCGCCGGCCCGGGTTGACGTCCGCGCAGCGCGAACACGACACCCGCCAGCACGAGGCAGCCCGCACCGACGCCGGCCACGGCGCCCAGCAGGGATCCCGCCAGGCCGGTCAGCGCGGTGAGCAGCGGTGGGCTCAGGAAGGTCCCGACGAAGAAGCAGGCGCCCCAGATGCCCATGCCGCGTCCCCGGTGCGCCGCGCCGAACTTGTCCAGCGCCCAGCCGATCAGTACCGGGACCGCGAGGCCGTTGCCGAACTGCGCCAGCAGCGCGCACGCGAGGGCCGTCCCCGCCGTGGGCGCCAGTCCCAGCCCGGCATAGCCCAAGCCCAGGCTGGCGAACATCAGCGCGAAGCGCGCGGGCATCCGCATGCCGCCCAGGCGCGTGAAGACGATGCCGCCCAGGACCACGCCCGCGCTGGCGATGGTGACATGCAGGCCGATCGCCGCCGGCGACGCGACGCCGTGGTCGTAGAACACGCGTCCCAGTTGCACCGCCTGGACGAAGTACAGGACCGAGACGCCGATCGTCACCAGCGCGACGCCGCGCGCGGCGGCCCAGGGGAACGGACCCGCTGCGGCCGCGTTGCCCGTCCGCGCGCGCGCCGGTTCGTACAGGCAGGAGGCCGCCCACGCGAGCATCGGCGCGCCGGCGAGGTACAGCAGGAACGGTGCATGCCAGTCGACGGCGCCGAGCGCGCCGCCGGCGAGCACGAACAGGGCGGCCACCACGGGGCTGATGACACTTAACAGGCCGAGCCAGCGCTGGCGCCGCGCGCCCGCGAAGTAGTCGCCCATCAGCGCGTTCTGCGCGGCCAGGATCCCGGCCTCGGCGATCCCGACGAAGAAGCGCGTGACGAGCACCCAGGTCAGGTTCTCCATCGCATACGGCAGCACGCCGACCGCGGTGAACAGCGCCAGCGACGCCAGCATCACGGGGCGCCGGCCCCAGGTGTCGATGAGAGTGCCGATCAGCGGCGAGAACAGGGCGATGCACAGCGAGGGCAAGGTCAGGATCATCGGCACCAGCCACGCCGCATGCGGCGCGGCGCCGAAATGCGCGAAGAGCTGCGGCAGGTTGGGCACCAGCGACACGATGGCCATCGTCGGCAGCGCCGCCGCGAAGATCAGCGCGAGGCCCTGCGCGGCGCCGGCCGTCCCGGCCTGGCGTTGGTTGGGTGTAAGCATATCCATGGACATCCTTTGGGATTCGGTGGAACGGCCGGGTGGCCGTTCCGTTCATGCGATGGGCTCAGCCGCCCGTCGCGAGCGTGGCCCTGATCTCGTCCAGCTGCGCGCAGATGTGCTGGGGCGTATCGTTGCCGATGACCTTCTGCAAAAACGGCGTGTGGTCGTACACGAGGTCGCGCAATGGCCGCAACAGCGCGGGCATGTGGTGGAACGCCTTGCCGGTCATGTACGCCTCCTGCACGACGCGCACCGTGTGCGGCTTGCGCCGCTCCTCGTACGCCTGCAGTGCGCGCCGCGCCGCGCCGGTATCGGCCAGGTCGACCGCGGCCAGCTCGTGGGCGAGGAAGTAGCCGTCCTCGATCGACATGCCAGCGCCGTACGCCGCGTAGGGCGACGTCGGGTGGGCCGCGTCGCCGACCAGCGTGATGCGCCCTTTCGACCACTGGTCGCGCGGGACCCGGTCGCGGATCGGCCAGCGCTGCACGTGCTCCGGCGGCGTGCGCGCGATCAGATCGCGCATCGTCGGGGAGAAATTCGTCGCCCGTTCCGCCGCCCAGCCCAGCAGGTCCGGCGGCGGCGGCGCGTCGGGATCGCACGCCTCCAGCACCCACCATTCGTAGCCGACCTTGTCGTCGTGCCGGATCGGCGTATAGCTGCATTGCGTCGTCCGGTCGTGCGCGATCACGCCCTCGGTCGGTGCCTCGCCGTCCCACAGCAGGTAACCGCCGACCAGGTGCAGGCGCTGGTGCCGGATCGGTTCGTCGCCCCACAGGTGGCGCCGCACGAACGAATTCAGGCCGTCGGCACCGATGACGACGTCGGCGACGTATTCGCGCCCGTTCCTGAAGCGCAGCAGCACGTCGCGTCCGCGGTCCTCGATCGCCTGGCAATCGTGATCCAGCTGCAGCATCCCGGCCGGCATCGCGGCCAGCATGCGCTTGTACAGGCCCCAGCGGATCAGGCCGATGAACCCGCCGCCGTATTCGCGCACGACCTCTTCCGGCAGCACGACGTCGGCGCGCTTGCGGCCGTCGTGGCGCTCGAAGCGGATGGCACATGGCGCGCCGAGATTGCCGGTATCGACGCCGATCAGCTTGAGGATCTGCTGTGGCGGCGGCCACAGGTTCAGGATGTTCCCCGCCGGCTTGACCTCCGGGTAGCGCTCGAACAGCCGGACTTCGAAACCCTTCTTGTGCGCGGCCAGTGCCGCGGCCATGCCGCCGGGGCCCGCCCCGACGATGGCGATCCTGCCTTTGCTTGCCATGGTTCTTCTCCTTTCGTGTCAACGGTTGGCGTCGTGGTCGCGCTCGATCCTGCGGATCAGCGCATGCTGGCGCCGCACCTGCTCCACCGACCGCCACGGGGCCCGGTCGCCCTCGTATTCGGACGACAGGTACCCGCTGTAGCCGGCCTGCTTCAGCATCGGGATGACGGACTCCCAGGGAATGTTGGCGTCCACGAGGGACTCGTCGATCGCGTGGAACTTGGCCTGGATGAACACGACGTATTGCGCGATGGCGAGGAAGTCCGCGGGCGGCACCTTGATCCCGTTGAGGAAGTCGCGCCGCATCTCGGGCGTCTCGCCCGGGAAGTACGGCAGCGGCCGGTCCTGGAAGATGCCGGTATCGATCAGCAGGCCGAAATGCTTCGTCTTCGTGCGCTCGATGAATGCGATGTACGAGTCCACGACGGGGTGCCGGATCGGCGTGGGCGCATGGATTTCCGGGCAGATGACGATGTCGAGGTCGTGCGCGAGGTCGAGGCAGCGCTCGATGGACTCTTCCCAGATCGGGTCCGGCACGAGGTCGAACGACACGACGCCGATCTTCGGGCGCACGTAACGAAAGCCCAGGCGCGCCGCGAGCCGCAGGTCGCGAGCCAGGTCGGCGGCACCTCCCTGCGCCGTCATCGCGCGCCCGAGGCGCAGGCGGGTATCGATCCACGCGCCGTAGTTGGTCGGCTCCAGCTTGTACTTCTCGAGCAGTGCGAACCAGTTGTCGATCCAGGCCATCGTCGGCGCCGGGTAGCCCTTCACATGCCCTTCCCCCAGGATCTCGATGCCGGTCGCGCCGATGTCCGCGATCGCGTCGAACGCATCCTCCAGGTCCATCACGGTGCCGAGGTCGTCGGTGAAGCTGTACAGGGACACACCGTATTTGAAGGCGCTCATGGTTGCACCACCGTGGCGTGACGGGTTTCGACGATCACCGAGGGCTGGAATTCGATCGGGATGTACGACTGGCGCACGCGCACGCGCACCGTCACCTCGTGCACGCCCGGCGCAAGGCCGCCGGCCTTCGGAACGCGGACGACGCCGGCCTCGTCCATCGGCCAGCGCACGTCGGCGGCCTCGCGCAACGTGGCGAGCGTGAATTCGCTGCCCCCGATCAGGTAGCGGTTGGCTTCGTGCCCGAATGCCTCGCCGTCGATGGTGACGTCGACACCGTCCACGAGGCTGGCACGCAACCCGCGATACGACGGCAGGCGCAGGCGGAATTCGAAGCCGTCGCGCCGGCCAGCGGGGCCGGTGTTTCTGAATCCGGTACTTTGGAAAAGGGTTCGTTCAAGCATGTCTGCGGTCTCCTCGAGGCTGGTTGTCGATTTATCGAATCCGAATACGGATTCGTATTTTTGCTGCAAATTATGCCTGCGTCCGTATCGAATGCAAGCGTTATTTCGGGTCTGTCGTCATTGACCGGCCGCCGGGACGGCGGCCGGATGCGGGTTTCAGGGTGCCGGGCGGTACGCGAACGCGTCGAAGTCGGCCGGCGCCATCTCGGGCTTGCCGTTTGCGGTGGCGTAGAGGGCGATGTACACGCCGGTGAAGCCACCTGCCGTGACGGAACTCAGGTAGCGGGTGTCGGCCTCGCCGAGGCCGGTCCAGGCGCCGCTGCCCTGGCGGACGGCGAACGCGTACCTGTCCTTGTTGCCGCCGACCCGCAACGTGACCGGACCGTCCGCCAGCGGGACGGTGCGCAGGACGGTGCCGATCAGTCCCAGCCGGATGCGCAGCACGGCGACGCGCTGTCCGCCCTGCCGCGTCACGGACAGCGCGTAGTGATGCTTGTCGTCCTTGAACAGCGTGAGGCCGGCCTCCTCGCCGTCGGCGCGCGGCTCGAAGTCGAGCGTGGTGTCCGCCTCGAACTCGAAGTGCTGCTGGCGGCGGCCCACGAAGGTCACGCCGTCGACGTCGGCCAGCGTGACGGCGGTGCCGTGCAGGCGCAGGAAGCCGGGCCGCTCCGCCAGCGAATAGCGGTCGCTGCGCGGGTTGTGCAGGTAGTTCCATTCGTGGCCGAGCCGCTTGCCGGAGAAGTCCTCGGCGCGCGCTGCGTCCTGCTTCACGACGGGCCCCGGCAGCGCGGGCGCTTCCATCCGCTCGCTGACCGTGCCGTTGGCGTTGACGACGGGCCACGCGTCCTTGTCCCAGCGGACCGGCGCCAGGAAGGTCTCGCGCCCGAGGATCTGATGGTCGTCGTGCTGGCGGAAGGCGTGCGCCAGCATGAACCACGCGCCGTCCTGCGTCTGCACCAGGTCACCGTGTCCGAGCCCCTGGATGACGCTGGTCTCCGCGTTCATATCGGCGTGGGTCATGATGGGATTGCCGGGGTCGCCCATGTACGGGCCGTCGATGCGGCGGCTGCGCGCGATCGTTTCCTTGTGGCCGAACTGGGTGCCGCCTTCCGCGATCATCAGGTAGTACCAGCCGTCCTTCTTGTACAGGTGCGGCCCTTCGGGATAGCGCCCGCCGGTACCGGCCCAGACGTTCCTGGGCGCGGTCAACAACTTGCCGGTACGGATGTCGATCTGCGCGAGATGGATGCCCTCATGGATGTTCGGCCCCCAGTTCACCGTGGACGTCACGTACGCCTTGCCGTCGTCGTCGAAGAACAGGCTGGGGTCGATGCCTGGCATGTCGATCCAGACGGGATCGGACCACGGACCGCGCGGATCGGTTGCGGTCACGTAGAAATTGCCCTTGTCCGTGATGTTCGTCGTGATCATGTAGTACACGCCGTCATGGCAGCGCAGGGTCGGCGCGAAGATGCCGAGCGTGACGCCGGCCTTCTGCAGCGGAACCTGTTCCGGCCGCGCCAGCACGTGGCCGATCTGCTCCCAGTTCACGAGGTTCGTGCTGTGGAAGATCGGCACACCGGGGAAGTAGCCGAAACTGCTGTGGACCATGTAGTAATCCTTGCCGACCCGGCACACGCTGGGATCGGAATAGAAGCCCGGCAGCACGGGGTTCTGGTACGCGACCTGCGCGCCGGCCGTGGTGGCGGCGCACAGGGAGGCGGCGAGGACGAGCTGCGCGAGCCTGCCGGCGGTCTGTCTGGATGTTGTCATCATCGTGGTCCTGAATGGCGGTGAAAAAAAGCCGGCACTGAGGGCCGGCGTTGCGCGAGCATGGATAACGCGCTCAAAGCGAATTGCGTGTCGCGATCGCCCCCAATACCGCGGCACTGGGCTTGGGGGTCCGCTTGAACGTGTTGCGGTCCAGCGTGCACAGGCCGAATTTCGGCCCGTACCCGAACACCCACTCGTAATTGTCGATCAGCGACCAGTGCATATAGCCGAGCACCGGCACGCCGTCGTCGATCGCGCGCTTGAGTTCCGCGAGCGCCGCCGGGATCAGGCGTGCGCGCTTGCGGTCGTCGGCCGCGTTCACGCCGTGCTCCGTGACCATCACGGGCACGCGGCTGACCTCGTGCGCATACCGGACCACGTCGGCCAGCGAGGCCGGATAGATTTCCGCGCCGGCGTCGTTCGTCTCCGCGCCTGGCGGCGGCGGCAGCCGGCCCTTGTCGTCCCAGATGGTGCGTTCGTAGTTCTGCACGCCGACGAAATCGTCGCCGCGCGCCGCTTCCAGCCAGGCCCGGTACAGCTTGTCGCGCATCGCGTCGCGCAGGCTGTGCGCGCCTGCGGGCTGGTCATCGATGATGGCCAGGCTGACGCCCACCGGCAAGTCGGCGCGCACCGACTTGATGGCATCGCGCCCCGCCTTGTGGCCGGCCAGCAGGTGCTGTTGCACGACCTGCGGATCGGCCACGTACAACGGATTCCCGGGCAGGAAACGCGCCACGCCGTGTGCGCGTGCGGCGGCCTCCTGCATCGCCCGGTCGTCGCCCAGCAGCCGCTTGCCGATGTCGCCGGGCAGGACGAGGTCGAGCACGCCAGTCAGGTTGGGTTCGTTCAGCGTGGTCGCGTAGCCGATGCCGGCGGCCAGGTGGCGCGCGGCGCGTTCGCAATAGCGGGCGAACAACGCCGGCGCCTCCGGGTTGGACCATCCTCCCTGCGCCGCGAACCAGACCGGCGTGGTGAAGTGGTTGAACGTCACCACCGGCACGAGGCCGCGGGCCCGGCAGCCGGCGATCATCGCCTTGTAATGATCCAGCATGGCGACCGAGAATTCGCCCTTGGCCGGCTCGATGCGCCCCCACTCCAGGCTGAAGCGATAGCTGTTCAGGCCAAGGCTCTTCACGAGATCGAGGTCGACGGGCCAGAGCGCGAAGCTGTTGGCGGCATCGCCCGACGGTTCCATGTACACCGTCGGACGGGCATGCTCCATCGCCCACACGTCGCTGCCGACGTTGTTGCCCTCGACCTGGTAGGCGGCCGTGGCGGCGCCCCACAGGAACTTGGCTGGAAACGCCGGGCTGCGGGCGGCTGCGCGCGCGGCGCCCGGCAGGGTGGCAGCGCCGGCGGTCGCCGCGACGGCGCCGAGAAAAGTGCGTCGATTCAACATAAATTTGCTTTCATCGTTTGACATGTCGTGCGGTGCCATCCACGAGGAAACCGCGTGTCGCGATCCAGCGGTACAAAAGGTCGAGCCAGCCTTCGCTGGTCCTGCCTTTGATGCCCATGCCGAACCCGTGCTCGTCGTCCGAAAAGAGATGGAATTCTATCGGCTTGCCGGCCGCGCGGTAACTGTCGACCAGTGGGAACCCCGCGCCCTTCAACAAGAAGTCTTTCTGGCCGATGGCCACGAACATCGGCGGCGCGTTGGCCGGAACGGCAAGCGGCCCCATGTTCGGATAGATCGGCGCCGCGAACGCGGGTACGTCCGGGCCGCCGCCGGCCGCCATGGTGCGCGTGAGAAATCCACCTGCGGAGAACCCCATGAATCCGACACGGGCAGGATCGATCCGGTAGCGGGCGGCATTCCCACGCACATGGCGCAAGGCAGCCAGCCCGTCGGCAGCGGCCTCCGGCGTTGTATCGTCCGGCAGGGCAAAGCTGGCTTTCCCGCCGCGCAGCAGGCCGGCCAGCTCGGCCTTGAACTGGTCGTCCGGGCCTGGCGTCGGCCGCAAGCGGTATTTCAGGACGAACGCGGCGATGCCCCGGCCGGCGAGCCAGCGCGCGACCTCGCAACCTTCCTTGTCGATCGCCAAGCCGAAAAAGCCGCCGCCGGGCGCGACAATGACAGCCGCGCCCGTCGCCGTGCCGGCGGCCGGCAGGACCGGTGTCAGCGTGGGCCGGCTGACGTTGCGGATGAAACGGGTGTCGCCGTCATACCCCCAGGTTTCGGCTGTTCCGTTCGTTGCCGCGGGCGCCGACAGGTCGATGCCCGGGAGGTCGCAGACCACGGTCCCGGCGGCATCGGCCGGACCGGCGAGGAAAAGGAACGACAGGAAAAGAAAGCCGAATCGTCGATGCATCGCGCTGTCCACAATCAGGTTGCGAAAAACTTCCGGAGGAGCGGGCGGGCCGGCTCCTCCCCGTACGCCCTGCTTAGAAGTCGTAGCGCACGCGCACGCCGACGGTACGCGGCGGCTGGAACTGGATCGTGTTCACCTGGCCCGTGTAGTTGTGCTGCGCGTTCGCCAGCACCACACGGTCGGTCAGGTTGTTGGCATAGCCCTGGACTTCCCAGTTGCTGCCCTCGCGACGGTATTTCAGCAGCGCATTCACCGTGGTGTACGATCCCTGGCGCTCGTCCGGATTGTTGAACACGGAGTAGAAATACTCGGACGAATACTTGGCCGACAGGCGCGCCGTCATCTCGCCGCCGGCGACGTCGAAGCTGCGCTGCACGCCCGCCGTCAGCACGAACGTCGGGGCGTTCGGCAAGCGGTGGCCGCCGATGTTATGCGGCTGGGCCGGGCTCGCGCCGTCGCTGACGATGATGCCTTCGCCGAACTTCGTATTCAGCAGCGTGGCATTGACGTCGAAGCGCGCGACGTCGGGCACCGTTGCCACCAGTTCCGTCTCCAGGCCCTTGATGGTGGCCTTGCCGACGTTGAACACGCCGGTGCCGCTGCTCAGTGCGTCGGAAGCCTGCGATGCCTGGTAGTTCTGGTAGTCCATGTAGAACAGCGAGGCGTTGAACTTGAGCTGGCGGTTCCAGAACATGTTCTTGCTGCCGACTTCGAACGACTTGACCGTCTCGGCCGCATAGGGCAACGACGCCGCACTGCCGTTCGAGTTGAAGCCGCCCGACTTGTAGCCGGTCGCGTATTTCGTGTACAGGAAGTTCTGCGGCGTGAGCGTATAGTCCAGGCCCACCTGCCAGGTCGGCTTCGATTCCTCCACGTGGCCGTCACCCGGCACGGTGAAGGCCGGCACCGGGATGAACGGGCTGGCCAGCGCGCCCAGCAGCAGGCGCGACTGCCCCACACGATCCTTCTCGTCGCGCGAGTAGCGGGCGCCGACGGTCAGTTTCAAGTCCGGCGTCACGTTCCAGCCCACCTGCGAGAACAGGCCCTGGGTCTTGGTGCGGATGACGTAGTCGAACTTGATGCCGTAGGTATTCGAGAAATCGATGGGAATGCCCGGGTCCATCGCCAGGTTGCGCACGCCGCTGTCGATCAGGTTCCGTTCCGTGAAGTAGAAATAGCCGGCCTGCGCGGTGACACGGCCCTTCAGCGGCGTCGAGATGCGGATCTCGTGGTTGCGCGTGTCCGGCTGCTCGCTCTGGATGAACTGGCGCGTGGCCGGATAGGCGGGGCCGGTGGCGTCGGTACTGTGGTGGTACTCCTGCGAGTCGTAGCCGCCGGCGTACGTCAGCGTCAGGTCCCACGGCAGGCGGTCGTAGCTGAATTCCCAGCGGGTGCGGTGGCCGTCGATCTTGGTCAGGACCGGCGCGTAGCCGGGGAATGTCTTGGCATCGCCGATCGGCGCCATCGAACCGAGGGCCATGGTCTTGGCGACGTCGCCGATCGCATCGGTCTTGTCCTTCTGGTACGACAGCAATCCCTGGAAACCGGCGAACGGCTGGAACGCCACCTGCAGGCGCCCCGACTTGTTGCCCTCGTCGTCGCCGCGGAAGTTCACCCCCGTCACGTTGCGATAGCCGGTATGGTGGCGTTCGACGCCGGAGAAGCGCAGCTGCACCTTGTCGCTCACCGGCACGTTGACGGCGCCTTCCAGGTTGACGGTGTTGTAGTTGCCGATGTCCGCGCTCACGTAGCCGCCGAAGTCCTCGCGCGGCTTGGCGGTGATGATATTGATCAGGCCGCCCGTCGAGTTACGTCCGAACAGGGTACCTTGCGGACCTTTCAGCACCTCGATACGCTCGATGTCGTACATCGACGACGCGATGCCGAACGAACGGTTGGTGAAGAAGCCGTCGCGGCCGATCGGCACGGCCGGGTCGCCGGTCTCGGTGGTGTCGGTCGACGCGATGCCGCGCACCGCGACGTAGGCGGCGCCGTTGTTGCTGGTGACGTTGACGCTGGAGTCGATGGCCTGCAGTGCCTGCACGTTGCTCACGCCGGCGTCGGCCAATGCCGCGCCGTTGTAGACGTTCAGCGCCACCGCCGTGGTTTGGGCATTCGAACGGACGCGGTTCGCGGTCACGACCACGATGTTGGCGTCGGCCTTGGCGGCTGCCTCGGCCTTCTTGCCGTCCGCCGGAACGGCGTCGGCGGGTTGTGGCGCGACCTGGGCGAAGGCCGTGTTGGCGGACATCAGCAGAGCGCCGCTGGCCAGCAGGCATTCCAGGATTCGTTTGTATTGCATTGTCATCTCCAATTGCGTCCCGGCGGGACAGCGTTTCTCGTTATATGGCGCCGTTCGGACGTCATCGAACCGGAGCTCGATGACACGGCAGCGAAGAGTTTGTGTAAAGAAGCATATCCGCAGGCAAGTCTCTCGGCTCGTGATTTTATTTATAGGTGCTATCCAAAGCGTGAATGCCCGGATGCGCTTCCCGGACGGCCCGGCCTGTGATATAGGCAAGTGGCCACAGGGACGACGCCATTTGCACGATTGGCCGACCCATCAGCCGGACGAATGGTCAGGTATCGGGAATCAGGCCTGGGTTGGGTCGGCGGCGCGTCCCTATAATGGTCCACCCTTACCCTCGACCTCCGGACATGCGCCTCAAGACCCTCAGCCTGTTGCTCGCCTCCCTGTACGCTGCCCTCCCCTGTGCTGCCGCACCTGCCACGCCGCTTGCCGCCGGCTTCGTCACGCCGCCCGACGCGGCGCGCCCGCGCACCTGGTGGCACTGGATGGACGGTAACGTCAGCGCGGACGGCATCCGGCAGGATCTCGCATGGATGAAGCGCGTCGGCCTGGGTGGCCTGCAACAGATCGATGCCAGCCTGCAGACGCCCCAGGTAATACCGGAGCGCGTCGTGTACGGCAGTGCGGCCTGGCAGGCGAACCTGCGCCTGGCGGCCGCCGAGGCGGAGCGGCTCGGCCTGGAATTCGGCATCGCCAGCTCGCCGGGCTGGAGCCTGACCGGCGGCCCGTGGGTGCAGCCGGAACAGGCAATGAAAAAGGTCGTGTGGAGCGAGACCACGGTCGATGGCGGCGCCGCGCCGCGGCTGCCGGCGCCACCGGCGGTCGCCGGGCCATTCCAGGACTTGGCCGGCGCACACGCGGCGCCCGCATGGTACCGCGACATAGCGGTACTGGCGTTGCCGGCCGAGGCGCGCGCGCCGGTCGCGCAGCGCGTGCGCACACGCACGGGCGAGGACGTCGCCGGACCGCTGTCCGATGGGCGCCTTGCCGACCCGGTACAACTGGCACTTGGCGCGGACGGCTTCACCTGGATCGATCTCGACTACGGACAGGCGACCTCGTTCCGCGCCGTGACCCTCGCGCTGCCGGCGCCGCACGGCTTCGGCGCGCCGCCGTTGCCGGAAGTCGTCCTGCAGGCGAGCGAGGATGGCGATACGTACACCGACGTCGCGCCCGTCCCGCTCTCGACCGCGCCGCGCCAGACCGTGAATTTCTCCCCGCGCACCGCGCGCTGGTGGCGCGTGCTGCTCAAGGCCAGCGCCGAGGGCGGCGCCCCGCCGGCGGCGCCGGGCGTGCTGCTGCCGCCGTTCGGCCAGCCGGCGCGCAGCTTTCCCGTGTCCGAAGTGGCGCTGCACACGGCGCCGCGCGTGCACCGGGTGGAAGAAAAAGCCGGCTTCGCGGCGGCCCGCGACTACTACGCGCTCGACACCCCGGCGGACGCAAGCGGCGTGCCGCAGGGCGGCGTCATCGACCTGACGTCGCGGCTGCGCCCGGACGGCAGCTTGGACTGGACCGCACCGCCGGGACGCTGGACGGTGTTGCGTTTTGGCTACAGCCTGACCGGGAAGGAAAACGCGCCGGCACCCGTCGAGGGCACCGGCCTCGAAGTCGACAAGCTGAACGCCAGCCACGTGGCCGGCTACATGGACACCTATCTCGGGCAGGTGCGTGCGGCGGTCGGCCCGGGGTTGCTGGGGCACCACGGCGTGCGCGCGCTTCTGAACGACAGCATCGAATCGGGGTTCCAGAACTGGACCGACGGCATGCAGGACGCCTTCGCCGCACGGCGCGGCTACTCGCCGCTCCCATGGCTGCCGGTGCTGACGGGGCGGATCGTCGGCGACGCCGCGTCCAGCGACCGCTTCCTGTGGGACCTGCGCCGCACGATCGCCGACCTGTACGCGGACGGGCACTATGCGACGGTGGCGCGCAACGCACATGCCGCCGGCCTCACCGTGTACGGCGAGGCACTGGAAGACAACCGACCCCAGCTGGGCGACGACCCGGACATGCGCGCCCACGCCGACATCCCGATGGGCGCGATGTGGACCGTGCCCCCCGGCGGGCAACCGCGTCCGACGTTCGTCGCCGACCTGCAGGGTGCCGCCTCGGTGGCGCACGTCCGCGGCGGCAACCTGGTGGCGGCCGAATCGATGACCGCGTTCGGCCAGCCCTGGGCCTTCGCCCCGCGCGACCTGAAGAAGACCGCCGACATCGAGTTCGCGCTCGGCGTCAACCGCATCGTCGTCCACACCTCCGCACACCAGCCGCAGGATGGGGTCACGCCCGGCATGGCGCTGGCGCCCTTCCTCGGCCAGTACTTCTCGCGTCACGAGACCTGGGCCGAGACGGCGCGGCCGTGGATCGACTACCTGGCGCGCACCTCGTTCCTGCTGCAGCGGGGCCGCAACGTCGCCGACGTGGCCTACTTCTACGGCGAGGACGCGCCGGTCACCGGCCTGTTCGGCGCTGCGCCGAACCGCGACGTCCCGACCGGCTACGGCTTCGACTACGTCAATCCGGACATCCTGATGCACCAGCTGCACGTGGCGGACGGCCGGCTCGTCGCCCGCGGCGGGGCGCAGTACCGCGTGCTCTACCTCGGCGGATCGAGCGGCCGCATGACGCTGGCGACGCTGCGCCGGATCGCGGCCCTCGTGGACGCGGGCGCGACCGTGATCGGGCGGCGCCCGGCCGGGTCGCCCAGCCTGGCCGACGCGCCCGCCGCGTTCGCGCGCATGGCGGACCGGTTGTGGGGCCCCGCCGGCAGCGCGCCGGCCACGCGCCGCGTGGGACGCGGCACGGTCGACGGCACCGGAGACCTGCACGCGGGCCTGGCCCGCATCGGCATGCGGCCGGCGCTACGGCTGGACGGAGACGCCGACGGCGTGATGACGATCCAGCGCCACACCCCGACCCACGAACTGTACTTCGTCGCGAACACCGGCGAGGCACCGCGCACGCTCGACGCCCTGTTTCGCGACGGTCGCGGCGCGCCCGAGATCTGGCATCCGGACAGTGCCTGCCTGGCCGCGGCCGGCCATGTGCGCGCGCCGGGCGGCACGCGCGTGCCGCTGCGCCTCGACGCCGGCGAATCGGTGTTCGTCGTCTTTCCGCGCGCCGGCGCCACGCCGGGCCGGCAGGACGGCCCCGCGGTCCTGGCGCCGTGGCAGCCGCTGGACGGCCCCTGGGAGCTTGCGTTCGAAGCCGGCCGCGGCGCACCCGGGGGCGTGCTCGCACTCGACCGGCTCACGCCGTGGAATACGAGCGATATCCCGGGCGTACGCTATTTCTCGGGAACGGCGACCTATCGCAAGACCTTCCGCGTGGACGGCCCGCTGCCGGCGCGGACAATCCTCGACCTGGGCGACGTGCGCGACCTGGCCCGGGTGACGCTGAACGGCCAGCCGCTCGGCATCGCCTGGAAACCGCCCTACCGCTTCGACCTGCGCGGCAGGCTGCTGCCTGGCGCGAACCGGCTCGACATCGAAGTCACCAATCTGTGGGTTAATCGCCTGGTCGGGGATGCGCAGCCCGGTGCCGTCAAGGTCACCGGGGCAAGCGGCATCTACGCGGCGGACGCACCGTTGCGGGCATCCGGGATGATGGGTCCCGTCCAGCTGCTGTCCGCGCCGGCGTCCGGCTGCGTGGACGGCGTCGCGCGGTAGCCGTCATGCGCCTCGGCCGGCGCGGCATCGCGCAGCAGCGCACGCAGCCATACGTGGGCCGCGTCGTGCTGGGTGGACGGGTGCCACTGCATGCATTCCACGATCCCGGGGATCGCCAGCGGCGGCTCGACGACGCGGACCGGATAGTGGCGCGCCAGTTGCACCGCCAGTCGGTGCGGGAGCGTGGCGATGCGCCGGGTGCCGACCACGAATTGCGGCAACATGTTGAAGGTGGCGCACACGACTTCGATGCGGCGCGACAGGCCGACGCTCTTGAAATGGGTCTCCTCGAACGCGACCTGCCGGTGCGAGCCGAAGGACGTGGCCACGTGGCCGAGGCGCAGGTAGTCGCTCTCGGTCAGGCGCGCACCCACGTCCGCATTGCCGCTCCAGACGATGCAGCTGAAGCGGTCCGCGAACAGCGCCTCGGAAGGATATGTGCGCGCCAGATAGCGCTCGGGCATCAGCAGGAGGTCGATCTCCCCGCGTTCCATCTGGACCATGGCATGTTCGTGAGGCTGCAGGATCTCCAGCGTCACACCCGGCGCCACGGCACCGATCCGGGCGCTCAGTGCCGCCAGCACGACCGAGCCGACGTAGTCCGACGCCACCACGCGGAAATGGCGGCAGGCGACGTCGGGCCGGAAGTCGGCCGCCGTTTCCACGGTCCGCTCGATTTTCAGGAGGATGTCGCGCACGGGTTCCATCAGCGACAGCGCCAATGGCGTCGGCACCATGCGGCGGCCGGACTGCACGAGCAGCTCGTCGCCGAAGTAGTCGCGCAAACGCGCCAGGATGCCGCTCGCGGCCGACTGGCTCAGGCACAGGCGCCGCGCCGCCCGTGTGATATTGCATTCGGCCAGCAGCACGTCCAGCCCGATCAGGAGGTTCAGGTCGAGGCGGTTGAACCGCATGCTCTGGACGTTCATGGCAGGAGCGTCAGCGGGCGGCACGCTGCGGATGCGGCACGACGGGGCCGTCCACCAGGCCCAGCGCCCATTCGATGGCCAGCGTGTACATCCTCACGACGTCCGGATCCTTCCAGGCTTCGCGGGTGTGGCCCAGCGTGGACGCGAATACCCGCCCATTTCCATAGATCTTGACCCAGGCGACCGGTAGATCCCCATCCGGCGGCGCTTCATCGCCGACGTCGCTCACCGTCGTGTCGTCGATACGCAGCAGCACGTCGATATCGGATCTCGACCAGTTGCGCAGCGTATACAACTCGTCCTGCTTGACGAACCGCCGGGGCAGCAGGCGCGTCGCGGCGAACTCGCCGCCTTCGTTCAGCAGCGTGAAAGCATGGATCGGCTGCTCGACCGTGTTGTAGGGATGGCCAACCTGCTCCGCGCCGACCATGTCGATATAGTCGCGCCACCCGTGGTTGGCATCGATCCCGGCGTGCATGACGACGAGGCCCTTGCCCGCGCGGACGAATTCCAGCAGCGCGCGTTTCTGTCCGGGGTCCAGCTCCCATTCGCCGTCCGCGCTCGCGACGACGACGGCATCGAAGTCGCGCAGACCTTTCGGCTGGAAGCCGGCATTCATCGGCGTCCCGCCCGTGTCGCGAACGAGCGTGAAGTCGGTGCGCAGCTCGGCATCCCACTCGCCTGTGGCCTCGCCCCAGGCGAACACGCCGGCCATTGCCGCCGGAATCGAATCGTGCTGGAATTTACGGGCGCCGCCGAGCACCAGCACATGCTTTTTCGACGGCGTGCGCGGACCCGTCTTCAGGTGCGCAAAGTAGTGCTCGATCGATTCACCCGGCGCGGGGCCGGGGCCCGGCAACCTGACCACTGACGGGCCGGCCCAGGAGCCCTTGAATACCCCCGACGCTGTCGCAGGCGCCGGCTCGCATGCCGCGCGGAGCGGCACCAGCAGCAGGCAGACACCAATCATCCGGGTCAGCGGCGTCGGCATCATCGTCACGACCGATACTCAGAAAAAGGGGTGAGTGTTGCGCGCGGTTGCCTTCGGATCGATGACCTGGAAGGCGTCCCAATGCTCGACGATCTTGCCGTCCTTCAGCCGGAACTGCTCGAAGACGGCCGCGCCCATGCCGTTGCCCAGGCTGCCGCGGAAATGAACGGTGGCCATATCGCCGTCGACGACGACATGCTTGACATCGAAGTGCGCGGCCGGATTGTTGAGCAGCCCTTCCACCTCCGCGATGGCCGCGTCGCGGCCGTCCGCGATGTTCGGATTGTGCTGCACGAGGTCCGGCACCGCATATGCCTCATAGGCCTTGCGCACCTGCTTATCGCCGTACGCAGTATCGACAAAGGCACGCATGACGGCGCGGTTGGCATCGGTCGGATCGGCGGCGTGGGCGCTGGCGGCGGACATCGCCGCGGCGACGAGCGCCGCGCTGGACAACCATCGTGTTTGCATTGTGATCGCTTTCTCAGTGGAGGATCCGGTGGGCCGGAAGCCGGTTCAGCGGGGGCGCAAGAGTTTGATGCGCACCATGCCAAGGCTGTCCGACGGGAGGATGTTAAGGCGCTCGTCGCCGTTCAGGACACGTCCCGCGACCCAGCGTCCGTCGAGGTAACGGCCTTCCTCGACACGTGCGAGTTCGATCGGCTGGTCCGGCTGGCCTTTCGCTGCGAAAGTGAGCTCGAGGTCCTTGCCGACGGCCAGGAACTCGTCGGGACCGAGTTGGAGAAGCAGACCGGTCGGGCGAATATCGGTCAGCTCCGGGGCACCCCAGCCATTGTTCTGAGGCTTGCGTTCCGGAACCGGAGCTGGCGCGGGAACCCCCATGTCGAGGAGCATCTTGTGCAAAGCTTCCCGCTGTCCGCGTACGGTGACGGTGTAGTCGCCGACATCGGCGCTCTGCCGTTCGCCCGCCGCAAGGGCCCAGCCATGGACGGTGCCCGCCGCCTGGGCCTGTGTCAGGTGCGCCAACATCGGCTTCAGCAACGCGTAGGTCTCGGCAAGCTGGTTGCCCGGCAAGCCGTCTTCGATGCCGAACGGCGAGAACCCGATCGCCTGGTGGCGGCCCAGGGCTTCGAACAGGTTGCCGACAATGAAACGCGACTCGGGAATGAACAGCGGATTCGACGGTTGGCGGTAGGCCGCGGTCCAGCCGCTGAAATCGTCGACGTAGATGTCGGGCGCGAGGAAGTCGAGGTGAGGCGCACCGGCACGCCAGACGTCGAACACGCGCGGAACCGGCCCGCCCGACGGGTAGGTGCCGGCGACGTCTCCCTCCTTTTGCGGTCCAAGCCAGGCATTCGTGTACATCGGCAACGGCAGCTTGGTCTTTCCCGCAGCGGCGACGGTGTCGACGAATCGGCTGACGGTCCAGGCCATGAACACCTCCTCCGCCTGCCAGCCGCCGCCGAACACCTCGGCCCAGGTGCCGCCGCGCTTGCTGCCGTGGCTGCGCCACAGTGCGTCGAGCGTTGGAGCGAGATGACCCTTGTTCTTTTCCAGATAGTCCAGCAGTGCTTCCGGAACAGGCGCATTCCAGGCCGCTTCCGCGGCCGAAGAACGGTCGCGACTGTCGCCGAGCAGTCCGGTCTCATTTTCGACCTGAATCGCGATGACCGTATGTTGGGGATCGGTCGCGGCAAGGTGCGCGGTCAGGCGCGTGAAGGCCGCCGCATCGGCCGTCGCGATCGCGTCGCCGAACAGGCTGATCGGCTTATCCCCCTGCGCGAACGGGAGCGTAGAAGGACGCGTGACGGCGCGCGGAAAACGTTTGAGGTCGGCGCGCACCCACTCCGGGGCATAGGTCGACTTGGCGTTCTTGATCGTGCCGAACCACAGCAGCACGAGCCGCATGCCGTTCTTGCGTGCCAGACGAATCTGGTCGTCGACCAGGGTGAAATCAAAACGGCCTTCCTCGGGTTCCAGGAGTTCCCAATAGACCGGCGTGACGACGGTATTCAGGTGCATCTTCCTGAGTTTGTCGAACAGGGGCCCCAGGTCCGTTCTGCTCGACACGCTCGAATTGTGGACCTCGCCGCCGAGGGCAATCCACGGCTTGCCGTCGACGATGAGCTGGATTGCCTGACCGCGCGTCTCCAGCCGCGGCAGCAGCGCTGATGGTTCGCGGGCGGCGGCCTGCATCGTCGTGCCAAGCAGTGCCGCGCCTGCCAGCAGGGCAGCCAGTTTTTTTCGATAACGCATGTCTATATTCTTCATGATTCAATGTTGGGACGACTCGGTTCATGCTCGCCGCCATCACGACAGTTCCCGACCCACTCGACCCAGATGCACAGCGGATTGGCGCGTGACACTACTACGGCGCAGAAGGTGGCGACGCCGCCCAGCAGGACTGTGATCTGAAGCGCCGTGTTTGATTCAACGACAGTCAGGAGCGTCAGCATGGTGTCTAGACACCGGCGTGCGGACGCGCCAGACGCCCGGCGCGCATGCGCAGCAGGCCGGCCCCGATGGCGCAGGCCGCCGAGATCAACCCGAAGGCCAGGAACGCGCCCTGCAAATTGCCGACCGAGCCGCGCATCAGATTGACGACCGCAGGCGACAGGAACTGGGCCGCGAAGAACGAGCTCGCCCACCAGCCCATGCCGCGGCCGCGGTGCTCGAACGAGAACTTGCTTTGGGCCCAGGCGATCAGCGCAGGGACGATGATCCCGTTGGCCAGCTGCTGGATGAACGCGAACGCAAGCGCGACCTGGTAGTTCGGCGCCAGGCCGATGCCGGACAGGCCGATCGCATAGCCGAGGAAGACGAGGCCGATCTGGGCCCCGGCGCCGTAGCGCGTGGTCAGCTTGAACCCGATCGCCCCCAGCGGCACGCCGATGCTCGGAATGGCCATGGACAGGCCGATCTTTTGCGGATCGGCGACGCCCAGGTCCTTCAGCAGCACGGAGAAGTTGATGACCTGGACATAGTAAATCGTCGACAGCAGAATGGTCACGCCCGCGACCATGAAGGCGATCGCGTACGGGAACGGCGACACCGCGCTGGCCTGCCCCGTTTGCCCCTGCCTGCGGCGCGGTTCGGGCTCGAACAGGTACGCCAGGCTGGCCAGCAGGATCGGCAACGCGACGGCATACACGAGGAACGGCCACTGCCACCCATGCGCCGCCAGGAAGCCCGAGCTGGCGATGGTCAGGGTGCCGAGCACGGACCCGACCACGCCCTGCAGCATCAGCCAGCGGTGGCGCGCCTCTTCTTCGAAATAGTCGGCCAGCAGCGTGTTCACGACGGTCAGCACACCAGCTTCGCCGATGCCGATCACGACGCGCCCTGCCACCACGGCCCAGAAGTTGTCGATCGCAAACGGGACCAGGCCGCCGGCGGCGTAGAAGGCCATCGACCACAGAAGTAGCGGGCGACGCCCGAAACGGTCCGCGATCGCGCCGGCGCCCGGTGCCAGCAGGGCAATGCAGGCGCTTGGTGCGGTGATCAGGAGGGGCACCATCAAGGCCGGGTTCGGCACGTCGCGGAAGTGGCCGAGCAGCGTGGGCAACGTCGGTGCGAGTGCGATGATCGCCATCACCGGCAGGAAGCCGGAGATCACGAGGATCCAGCCCTGGCGCCAGTCGGCCTCGCGTTTAACGGTAGGGACGGCCGAAGCAGGCCGCGTCGAAGTGCTGCGCATCGTGTAAGTCTCCTTGTCATTGCCGCGGCGAAGCGCCGCCCCTGTCTTGCGCAGGCTGCAGAACTAGAATTATCATAATTATTTTTGGCGGTTTCCCCAAGCAAAATATGATGGGCCGCCGCTGATTCGCTGAATAGCTGCTATCGACGCGCCGGATACCCGACCGGCGCTGTCGCAAGTCAGCGTGCCGGGACGAACTGCAGGTAGGCGAGCATCATGTCGCTCAGGTCTTCCAGCATGTCGTTCCAGCGGCTGGCGTCGCCCAGGCCGCCAACGCTGTCCAGGCCGAGAAAGCGCGCCTGGGACGCGTAGATCAGCGTCATACTCGCTTCGATCGCACGTGCCGGTTTCGGGTGGCGTATCTCGCCTCCGCACGCCTCGACCAGGCGGCTGAACTTGGCGTGGTTTTCCTGCGCCGACTTGCGCCCGGCCGCCGCGATCACCTCATCGGCGGAACTGCGCAGCATGAAGGAGCGCAGGACGGCGGCGTTTTCCTTGAGCAGCCGCCCGAGCCCGGCGACGACGGCGGGAACGACTTCGGCAAGGCCATGCGCGCTGGTGGCGATCCGCTGCGCCTCGTCGGTGAACTCCTCGCCGAGGCGCGCCAGGAATTGCACCTGGACCGCCCGCAGCAGCTCATCCTTGCCGGTGACGCGGCCGTACAGCGCGCCGGTGGACACGCCCGCCCGCTGGCAGATTTCGGCTAGCGTGATCTGGTCGTACGGACGCTCTCGCAACGACTCGATGGTCGCCTCGATGATGCGTTCGAACGATTGGCGGCTGCGCCCCTGCTTGGGTGCGCGCGCGTGGGAAGTGGCGCTCTGCATGGATGTCGACGTGCTGAAGGAATGACAGGATTCTAACGGAATCCCGTCCGGGAGCGGAAAATTCAAAACGACAATTCCGGTTTTTTATTCCTTCGCGCAAACACGCTGGACGGATTCACGACCTGCTCCGCCAGCAGCTTCATGCTCGCCGCCACCTGGGCGTCCAGGCACTGCCCCTGCGCGTCGAACAGCTTCACGCCGGCCGTGTTCAGGGTCACGCCCAGCGGCGTCGGCCAGCCGCGCAGCGCGTGCACGATGGAGCGCATGGCGCCGAGGGTCGTGTTGCAGCCTTGCCAGCCGGCCGCCGTGACGATGCAGCCGACCGGCATGCCGTCCAGGTATACGCGCTCGTCGGCGCGCAGGTCTTCCAGCAGGTCGATGGCGTTCTTGACCAGACCGGACACGCCGCCGTGGTAGCCCGGCGACGCGAAGATGACGGCGTCGGCGCGGCGCACCGCCTCGACGATGGCGCGCTGCGCCGGGCTGCGTTCGCGCTGTTCGGGCGAGAACACGTCGAGCGTGCTGAGGGCTTCGCCGCCGAACAGCTGCGTCTCGGCGCCGAGTTCTTCGGCGTACTGCAGCGCCGTGCGCAGCGCGCTTTCCGTGCTGGAGCCGGGGCGGGTCGTGCCGCCGATGCCGACGATGAACGGGCGGTCCTGCTCGGCGAGGTGTTTGTCGATGGCATTCATGGTTGTCTCCTAAGGGGTACGGCTATCAGTTGGGGTTCACTTGCAGCGCAAACGGCAGGTCGGCGCTGGACCGGCCCACGAGCAGGTCGACAGGGCCGGTCAGGTCGGCCCAGCCGCCCTGCCACACCTGCAAGCGGCGGCGCTCGATGGCGATGCGCACCGTGCGCGCTGCGCCCGGTTCGAGATGGACTTTGTCGAATCCGACGAGCGTCAGTTCGGGCGCCGTGCGGTACACCTGCACGACTTCCGCGCCGGCGCGCGTGCCGGTATTGCGCACGGCGACGCTCACGGTCCAGCCGTCCGCGCCGTCCGGCTCGACGGTGGCGCCGTCCAGCGCGAACGTCGTGTAGCCGAAGCCGGCCCCGAATGCCTGGCGCGGGGCGATGCCGCGCGCGGCCAGGCCGCGGTAGCCGACCCGCGTGCCTTCGCTGTAAGGCAGGTCGCCGTTCGCATCCGGCTGCAGCGACAGCGCCGGGTAGTCGGCATCGTCGCAGGCGATGGTGACGGGCATGCGGCCGCCCGGCTCGCGGTCGCCCGCCAGCACCTGCGCCAGCGCGCGGCCGAATTCCTCGCCCGGGTACCAGCAATGCAGCACGGCCTTCGCCTGGCACTCCCAGCGCGTATCGAACGCGTGGCCCACATTGGTGACGACGACCGTGTCCGGGTTCGCGGCGCATACCCGTTCGATCAGTTCGACCTGTTCGGCCGGCAGGCGCGTGTCGACGCGGTCCTTGCTTTCGACGCTGGCGTCCGACGTCTCGCCGACGACCAGCACGACGGCATCCGCCGCACGGGCCGCCGCGACGGCGCGGGCCATCATCGCCTCGTTGCTGTCCGGGCCGCGCACGCCGTACCACAGGCCCTGGCAGCGCGCTGGCGAGTAGCGCAGCTCGGCGACGACCGTCACGACCTGACCGGCGCGCAGGTCGACCGTGATGCTGTCGGCATCGCCGCTTTTCAGACGGCCCATCACGTCGCCGGGCGCCAGCTGGTCGTCGCGCCGGAACACTTCCACGCCATCGACGACGAGGCGCAGCGCGCCCGTGCCGCCGATGTAAAACCGGTACGGGCCGTCGGCGGTGGCCGTGACGACGCCGCTCGCCCGCGTCGCCGCGGTCTGCTGCAGCGCGCCGGCCGCATGCACGCCGTGGAACCACGTCAGCGAGTTCGTGTCGCGCGTTTCGGAGAGGAGCGGGCTGCCTGCGCAGTCGGGATTGTCGAAGTAGTCGAGCGTCATGCCACGCGTGCAGCCGTCGACGTCACGCGCGGGACGCGCGGGCATGCGCGGCAGCTTCGGCTGCGGATCGACGCCCGGCTCGTACACGACGATCGCATCGCCGAAGCGGGCACGCAGCGCGTCCAGCGGCAGCAGCGCGTCCGGCCGCACGGCGATCTTGGCGAACGTGCCGCCCTGGAAGCACGGCGCGCTCGCGTTCGGGCCGAGCACGGCGATGCGCGGGTAGCGCGCGGGGTCCAGCGGCAGGATGGCGTCGTCGTTGCGCACGAGCGTGAAGCCGGCGGCGGCCGCTTCCACGAGCAGCCCGCTGGCCTCCGCGGCGGGCAGCGGCGCGCCCTTGTCCCGCCCGAATCGGCGCGCCGTCCGCGCCACGCGTTCGGCCGCGTCGCGCACACGTTCCAGGTCGACCTGCCCTTCCACCACCGCGCCCGCGCTCTTCGCACCGAGGAAGCGTGCGGGCCCGGGCATCTCGAGGTCCAGGCCGCCGTTCAGCGACGGCACCGTCGAATGCGTGCCGAACCAGTCGCTCATGAACACGCCGTCGAATATCCACTCGCCTTTCGCGACGTCGCGCACGATCTGCCCGGCTTCCGCGCACCAGGCGCCATTCACCTTGTTGTACGCCGTGAGCATCCCCGCGCAGCCGGCCTGCGCGGCCATCTCGAATGGCGCCAGGTACACTTCGCGCAGGGTGCGCTCGTCGACGACGGCGTTCATGGAATCGCGCGCCGTCTCGCTGTCGTTGCACACAAGGTGTTTTGCGACCGCGCCCGTGCCGACGGACTGGCAGCCCTGGATCCACGCGCCGCCGAGGCGGCCGCACAGCAGCGGGTCTTCGGAAAAATATTCGAACGCGCGCCCAGCCAGCGGGCTGCGCGCGAGGTTCAGGTTCGGCGCGAGCATCAGGTCCACCTTGCGGCGGATCGCCTCGCCGCCGACGAGGCGCCCGACCCGCTGCACGAGTTCCCTGTCCCAGCTGGCGCCCAGTGCGACGGGCGCGGGCGTCAGCAACGACACATCGCGCTCGTCCACGCGCGGGCCGGCCACGCCCATCGGGCCGTCCGCCATCGCGAGCGACGGGATGCCGGCGTGCGGGATGGCGGCCGTGGACCACATGGAGGCGCCGGCCGTGAGGCTCGCCATCTCGTCCAGGGTCAAGGTCGTTTCGCTCATTGGAATGCCGGGATCACGTGTTGGGCCAGCAGGCGCAGGGTCTGGTCCGCGTACGCGAGGCGCTGCTCGGTGAGCGGGCCGGTGACGGTGCCGCACAGGATGTTGCCGATGCCGACTTGCTGGTACGCGCGCAGCTTGTCGATGACGGTGGCCGGGCTGCCGTACAGGCACCACGTGGCCATCCATTCTTCCGTCAGCGCGCTGCCGGTGCGGTCGGTCTTCTTGTTCGCGTCGTCGCTTTCCGCCTTGGCATTGAATGCGGCTTCGCGGTCGACCGCTTCCTGGTACGACGTCAGGATTTCCAGCACTTCCTTTCGCGCCTGTTCGTCAGTCTCGGCCAGGTGGACGCACTGGTAGCTGTGCGTCGTCCACGACAGCGCATCCTTGACGGTCTCACTGGAGTGTCCGGCGGCCAGCAGCTGCTCGTGGTATTTGCCGAAGTATTTCTTCACGTGCGTCAGAGGTTCCAGGCCGCCGATCTGCGGCGGCGTGAACGCGGGGATGAACGCGGGCCAGCCGTTGGCGGCGGCGCGCGTGATGCTCGCGTCCTTCATCGCCACCGGCATCAGGCGCGCATGTTTTTCACCGTACGGGCTCGGGGCGATACGCTGCAGCACGCGGCCCTTGTGGAAGCCTTCCAGCTCGATCGCGTCGTCTTCCATGCGCTTGTTCCACAGCGCTTCCGCGGCGGCCAGGTTTTCCTCGGCGATGCGGCCGGCGTCCTTGTAGTTCACGCCGAAGCCGATCATCTCTTCCGGCGTCGTACCGGAACCCACGCCCACCAGCAGCTTGCCTTTCGTGAGGTGGTCGAGGATGTTGATGCGCTCGACGAAACGGACCGGATGATGCAGCGGCACCGTCGTAACGGAGAAGCCGAAGTGCATGGCGGGCAGCTTCGCGGCCAGGTACGAGGCGAACATGTAGCTGTCGCTGGCAATCGCCATGTAGCCGTTGAAGTGGTGGTCCGGCAGGAAGATCGCATCGAAACCGAGCTCGCCCGCCAGCAGGGCGTGCCGCTCCAGGTCGACGATCAGTTGGCGGTCGGCGTCCGGCGTCATGGTGCGGGCGTTGAGGAAGACGGAAAAACGCATACAAGTCCCTTCTGGGTGGTGTTGGGTTAAATCATAACCGTAATTATGATTATTGTAGTTGCAGATATTCGGGTCGTCAATCTCTTTTATTCATCAAGTTATTGGCTCCCCAGCAGCAAGGTGTTGCAAAAACCGCATATCGTTATAAGTCTCGCCGGGATATGGATATGTCAACATATTCGTTCTGCATCGCCCCTTCCCTTCGTAAGATGTTTCGACTCATCCATAACGAAAGGGACGTCATGACCGCCAACACCAAGCGCCGCCTGGCCCGCCTCCGACAACGACAGCAACAGGCACGCCGCCTGCAAACGTGCGCCCTGCTGGCCCTGTGCATGCTGCCGGTGGCGGCCGCCTTCGCCGCGCCCAGCGTGTTCCCGACGGGCGTCACCCGCTACGAACCGCAGAAGGCGTGGAACGGCTACGTGCTGTTCTCCGGCCAGGACAAGAAGACCCACCTGATCGACATGAACGGCAACGAAGTGCACCAGTGGGCGCAGGAACGCTTCCCGCCCGTGCTGGTGGATCCCGCCAGGGCGGGCGGCGCGCGCGGCCGCGTGCTGCTGCAACTGGCGCAGCTGCCGGGCATGCAGGCCGCCGGCAATGGCCTCGGTAATGCCGCGATCGGCGAGCTGGATTGGGACGGCAAGGTCGTGTGGCGCTGGGGTGCGGCCGCGCAGACGGCGTACGGCGGTGCCGACACGTCGACGAATGCCGCCCCCGGCGGCGCGGCCAAGCAGCACCACGACTGGGAGCGCCTCGCCAACGGCAACACGCTCGTGCTGGCGAACCTCGTGCATGACGTGAAGGGCTTCAAGGCGCCGCGGGTGCTGGACGACGTGCTGTACGAAGTCGACCCGCAAGGGAAGATCGTGTGGCGCTGGACGGCGTCCGACCACCTCGACGAATTCGGCTTTTCGAAAGCCGCGCTGGACCAGCTGCGCAACGCCGCGCCGCGCGACGGCGCCAAAGCGGTCGACTACCTGCACACGAACAGCGCCCGTGTCCTCGGCCCGAACAAATGGTTCGACGGCGGCGACGCGCGCTTCGCGCCGGACAACGTGATCATCAGTTCGCGCCAGGCGAACATCGTCGCCATCATCGACAAGAAGACGGGCAAGGTCGTATGGCGCCTCGGCCCCGATTTCGCGCCGGCGGGCGGCAAGCTGCCGCGTCCCGTCGACCAGCTGATCGGCCAGCACGATCCGCACCTGATCGCGCCCGGCCTGCCCGGCGCCGGCAACCTGATCGTGTTCGACAACCAGGGCGAAGCCGGCTACCCGATCGTCAGCCCCGGCATCTTCCCGCACTCGCGCGTGCTGGAAATCGACCCGGTCAAGAAAGAGATCGTGTGGGAGTACACCGCGGTGGACTCGAAGCAGACGCAGTGGAGCTTCTACAGCGCCTTCATCAGCAGCGCGCGCCGCCTGCCGAACGGGAACACCCTCATCGACGAAGGCATGAACGGCCGGGTATTCCAGGTCACGCCGCAGGGCGAGATCGTGTGGGAATACGTCAGCCCGTTCTACGGCGATTCGGCCGTCGGCGGCAGCGGACGCACGGTGCGCACGAACTGGGTCTATCGCGCCCAGCCCGTGCCGTACGACTGGGTGCCGGCCGGTACGCCGCGCAGCGAGCGTCCGCTCGACACCGTCGCCAGCACGCGCTAACCCCTTTCATCTTTTTGTAAGACCTGCGGCGCGCCCCCCCCCCCCGCGCCGCAGCGGCTTCGCTCATCCCGATTTTCATGACGTTCAAGGAGAACCACGTGTTTTACGCATCCGCAGCTCAGCACAAGACCAGGCGCCACGGCGCGCCGGCAGTTTCACGCACCACCATCGCGGCGGCGGCCATGATGATGTGCGCCGGATGCGTGTGGGCGCAGGAATCGGGACCAAACGCGGGGCCGAATGCCGCCGTCGCGCCGGTGCTCGCCGCCGCCGATGCGGGCCCCGATCCCGCCGCCACGCAACCGCTGTCCGACACGATCCAGACGGTGCTCGTCTCCACCCGCCGCCGCGTCGAAAGCGCGCAGAGCGTACCGACGCCGATGACGGTGCTGAACGACGACGAGCTGGAAGCGAACCGCGTCTACCGCGCCCAGGACCTGCAGCAACTGCTGCCCAGCACGACGATCAACTACGTCCACGCCCGCCAGATGAGTTTCGCGGTGCGTGGTCTCGGCAACAACCCCGCGAGCGACGGCCTGGAAGGCAGCGTGGGCCTGTACCTCGACAACGTCTACCTCGCCCGCCCCGGCATGGCGGCGTTCGACGCGCTCGACATCGAACAGCTCGAGCTGCTGCGCGGCCCGCAGGGCACGCTGTTCGGCAAGAACACGACGGCCGGTGTCGTGAACATCTCGTCGCGCAAACCGACGCACAACGACGAATCTCAGGCGGAACTCTCGGCCGGCAGCTTCGGCTACGTGCAGGGCAAGCTGGTATTGAACCGTCCCGTGACGGACGACCTGGCGGCGCGCCTGTCCGTGTACCGCACGCAGGACGACGGCTATATCCGCAACCGCTACAACGGCACCCGCGTGCAGGGTGGCCTGCGTCAGGGCCTGCGCGCACAGGCCCTGTATGAGCCAGGCAAGGACTTCAGCCTGCGCGTCATCGCCGACTACAACGAGGAAGACTCGAACAACGGCACGCTGATTTTCTATAACGCCGGCGCGACCGGCAAGTATCTCGCGCAGGCGGCCCTCGTCGGCGGGCATCCTGTCACGGATCCGGAAGACCGCGCCGTCGCCCTCGACAACGGCTCGCACGTGAACGTGCACCAGGGCGGCGTATCGGCGGAAGCCAACTGGAACCTCGCCAACGCCAGCCGCATCACCTCGATCAGTGCGTGGCGCACCTGGAACTTCGTGCCGCACAACGACGACGGCCTGGACGTGCCGGTGACCCTGAACGTGGGCCAGTCCGCGAAGCACCGCCAGTTCACGCAAGAGCTGCGCTGGGGAAGCAGCCCGGGCGCGGTCGACACCGTCGCCGGCGCCTACTATTACTACCAGGAGCTGGAGAACAACGCGTTCACCGTCAATGGTCCCCTCGCCGACCGCTTCAACGGCAATCCGGTCGGCGCGTGGAACGACGTCACCAGCAACTCGCCGGGCACGCTGCGCGTCAATAGCTACGCGCTGTTCGGCCAGGCCACGTGGCATGCGACCGACCGCTGGGACCTGACGGCCGGCCTGCGCGGCACGTACGAGGACAAGCGCGTGCGCGTGATCCGGTACGCGCCCGTCGGCCCGACGGTCAGCGGCCCTGCCCTCACCGTGCGCAACGCGCGCTACGGCGCCTACGATTCCGGTCCGCTGGCGCTGCACCAGTCCAGTCCCAGCGCGCTTCTCTCGGCCGGCTTCAAAGCGTGGGACGACGTCCTGTTGTACGCCAGCCTGTCGCACGGCGAGAAGTCCGGCGGCATCAACCTGCAGGTGCCCGGCGCGGCCGGCGCGGCGTCGCTGCTGGTGGGCGCCGAACGCGCCAACGCGGCCGAACTGGGCGTGAAAAGCACGCTGCTGAACCGTCGCCTGCAGCTGAACGCGAACCTGTTCGCGACCGTCGTCCACGGCTACCAGAGCAATGCCTACGACCCGACGACGCGGACGTCGTACCTGACGAACGCCGGCGACGTGCGCACCCGCGGCATCGAGCTCGAGGCCCTCGCGATCCCCGTGCGCACGCTGCACATCCAGGCGAACGTGTCGTTCAACGACCCGCGCTACCTGGCGTACAAGAATGCGCCGTGCGCGCCGGAAGTGAACGCCGTGTCGTGCGACCTGTCCGGCCGCGACGCCCTCGTGAATGCACCGCGCCGCACGGCGAACATCGGCGCGCGCTGGGAGCATCCGCTCGACGACACGTGGCGCGCTTACGTCAACGGCAACGTGTCGTACCGCTCGTCCACGTACGGCACGCTGGACGCGTCGAAGTATTCGCGCATCCCGGCGTACGGCCTCGCCAACCTGTCCGCCGGCGTACGCTCGAACGGCGAGCACGCGTGGGACGTGCAGCTGTGGGCCCGCAACCTGTTCGACCGCCAGTACTACACGAGCATGTGGAACGGCACGTTCGGCTCGTACAACGCCGTCATCGGCACGCCGCGCACGATCGGCGCGACGGCCCGTGTCGACTTCTAAATTTTAAGCAAGGACCCATCATGAGCAAAACCGACCAGAAACGCCGCGCCGTCATCAAGGGCCTCCCCGCCCTCGCCCTCGCCCCGCAGGCGCTGTTCGCGGCCGACCGCAAGGACCGGCAGCCGAACATCGTCTTCATCCTCGCGGACGACCTGGGTTACGCCGACCTGGGCGTCTACGGCAACACGGATTTCGCGACGCCGAACCTCGACCGCCTGGCCGCGCAGGGCGTGCGCTTCACGCAGGCGTATGCGAATTCCGCCGTGTGCTCCGCCACGCGTTTCGGCCTGATCACGGGCCGCTACCAGTACCGCCTGCGCGGCGGGCTGGAAGAGCCGATCGCCGGGGCGTCGAAGACCATCGGCCTGCCGCCGCAGCATCCGACCCTGCCGTCGCTGCTGAAGAAGGCGGGCTACCGCACCGCGCTGTTCGGCAAGTGGCACCTGGGCTACCTGCCCGTGTTCGGTCCCCTCAAGAGCGGCTACGACGTCTTCTTCGGCAACTACGGCGGCGCCATCGACTACTTCACGCACAAGCCGGGCGTCGGCCCCGAGGTGCCGGAAGACCTGTACGAAGGCGAAGTCCCCGTGCACAAGGTCGGCTATTACACCGACCTGCTCGCGGAGCGCGCCACGGAATACATCGGCCAACAGGATGGGAAGCAGCCGTTCTTCCTGTCGCTGCACTTCACCGCGCCGCACTGGCCGTGGGAAGGTCCGGGCGACGAAGCCGTGTCGCGCGACATCGGCAACATCTTCCACTACGACGGCGGCGATCTGGTCACCTACGGCAAGATGGTGACGGGGCTCGACACCGCGATCGGCCGCGTGCTCGACGCGCTGCGGCACAAGGGCCTCGCCGACGACACGATCGTCATCTTCACGAGCGACAACGGCGGCGAGCGCTTCTCGAAGACGTGGCCGTTCAGCGGCCAGAAGACGGAACTGCTGGAAGGCGGCATCCGCGTGCCCGCGATCGTGCGCTGGCCGCGCCGCCTTGGTGCCGGCACGACGACGGACCAGGTCGCGATCAGCATGGACTGGCTGCCGACCCTCCTCGCCGCGGCCGGCGGCGCGCCCGATCCGGCCTACCCGCCCGACGGCCAGGACCTGCTGCCCGTGCTGACGGGCCAGCGCGCGCCCGGCGAGCGGACGCTGTTCTGGCGCTACAAGGCGAACGCCCAGCGCGCCGTCCGCTCGGGCAACTGGAAATACCTGCGCCTCAACGGCAACGACTTCCTGTTCGACGTGAGCGTGGACCAGCGCGAACGCGCCAACCTCGCGCAGCGTCATCCGGACGTATTCGACAAGCTCAAAGGGGAATGGGAAAGCTGGAACGCGAGCATGCTGCCGATCACGCCCGACGTGCGCACGCACGGCGTGAACGGGAAGGTGCAGGCCGACCACTACCACGCGGACGGCACCGACTGACCGGCTAGTCCTGGGCTGCGTCGTCCTTCTCGTCGCGGCCCAGCAACTCGCTGGACCACTCCTGCCAGGTACAGTTGGGGCAACGCCGCCACAACAGGATCAGGAGAAACGTCGCGCAACCGAATGCCAGTACGACCGCGTGCAACGCAAGATCCGGTTCGAGCCCATAGAGTAAATCCAGCATGGCGCACCTACCTTCCTGGCGGAATCATTCATGGCGATACCGCATGATTCCACTGTAGACCAAGCCAGTGGCCGTGTCCAGCGCGCTTCAAATGGGTTTCAGGAACAACCCGACGGTGAGCGCGATGCCAATGCAGACGATGGCGACGCGCAGCGCCTTCTCGTTCACGCGGTGCAGCGCCCACGCGCCCAGCAAGCCGCCGATGACGGCGCCCGCCGCCAGCACGCCGCACTGCAGCCAGTGCAGGTCGGGCGACGTCAGGAACAGGACGACGGCCGACGCATTCATCACGCCGGCCAGCACGTTTTTCGTGGCGCCCGCATTGCGCGCGGCGAGCCCCGCCATCGTCAGCGCGGCCAGCATCAGGATGCCGATGCCGCCGCCGAAATAGCCGCCGTAGACGGCGATCAGGAATTGCGCGACCGCCGTCGCCACGGGTCCGAGGTGCACGGCGCCCGCGGCGCCGGGCTTGCGGAAGAAGCTCCCCCACGTGAACAGGGCCGTCGCGAACAGCACGAGCCACGGCACGAGCCGCGCGAACACCGCCGGCGACGTGTGCAGCAACAGCAATCCACCTGCCGCGCCGCCGGCGATGCTCAGCACGAACAACGCCCAGAACGGCAGGCCGCCCGCGCCGCTGACCAGCTTGCGGCCAGCGTACCCGGATGTGATCTGCGCGGGGAACAGCGCGACGGTCGACGTGATGTTCGCTGCGAGCGGCGACATGCCGGACACGATCAGCGCTGGCAAGGTGACGAACGAGCCGCCGCCCGCCAGCGCGTTCTGCACGCCGGCCCACAGCCCGGCCAGGAAGACGAGCAGCAGCATCATGGTGCCGCTCCGGTTTGACGGTCGTTGGCTGGGCGGTGTGGTGTCGGCATGGCGCGGCGGTGAGTTGGACGGAAGCCCATCTTACACCGCGCCCCGTGCCGTCGTCAGTGACCGCCCTTCTCGCCGTTCTTGTGACCGTGGTCGCCGCCCTTGTCCGGGCCGTGGGCGGGGGCCGCATGCGGCTGCGGCGCCGGTTGCGGATGCGGCGCGGGCTTCGGTGCGGCCGGCGCCGGCGGCTGCGGTCGCGGTGCCGGCTGCGGATGCGGTGCAGGTTGCGGATGCTGCGCCGGCGGCTGCGGTCGCGGTGCCGGCTGCGGATGCGGTGCAGGCTGCGGTCGCGGTGCCGGCTGCGGGTGCGGTGCAGGCTGCGGATGCGGTGCAGGCTGCGGATGCTGCGCCGGCGGCTGCGGGCGCGTGGCTGGCTGGGGATGCGGCGCCTGCAGCGCCACCCGCTGCGGCGCGGGCGCGCGCGGCGCTTCGTGCGCCACCGGTTGCGGAGCCGGACCGTGCGCCGGCGGAGCATGCCGGACTGCCTGCTGCGGTTCGCCGCCATGCATCGGGCGCGGCGCCTGCGGTTGCGCCATCACGCCATGGGCGGCGCCGCGCGGCTCGTCCGCGGGCCCGCCCCGGCCCGCGTGTGGCGGCTGCGGACGGCCCGCTTCCGCGGCCGTCGCGCCTGCGCCGGTGCCGCCACGCGCAGCCAGTTGCGCGGTGTTCCGCGGGCCGTGCACATCCGGCAGCGCGACTGGCGGGCGCCCGGCGGGCGGTGGCGCTTCGTGGACGGGTCGGCCGGCCGGCCCAGGCAGCGGGACGGCGGCCGTCTGCGGCCCATGGCCAGCCGGCCGTCCACCCTGCGCCATCAGGTGCCCGGCCGGCGCGGCGCCGGGCACGGGACCACGCGCCGGCTGCGGCGTCACCGGCTTGCCGAGCGCGGGGCGCAGCACGCGCAGCGGCACCGGCCCGTGCACGGCCACGCGCGCATCCGGACGCGCCGCGGCGGGACCAGGTCCGTGCCCGAACGCGTGCGCCGGCAACGCCCGCGTCACCGCGACGCGCTGCAGCACGGGTCCCGGCGGCAGGCGGCCGGGGGCCGTGCCGATCCGGCTTTGCGGCAGCGGCCGCGCTTGCGGCGCCGCCAGCACCGGCGCGGCGCGGGCCACGCCGGGCGGCAGCAGCAGGCCTGCGCGCGCGGTCGGCGCGGCCTGCGCGAACTGCTGCGCGGGCATCGCCACGATCGCGCCGGGCACGTTGCGGTTGCGGTAGGTGATGTTGTTGACGATGGTCGTCTGCCTGATCACGGTATTGGTCACGTTGACGTTCGTGATGTACGTCGGGCTCGCGTGATACGGCGGCCGGTATGGCTCGTGCGGCGCGAGCGGGAACCAGCCGACGCCCGGATCGGAACGGCCGCCGAACGCCAGCACGGTTCCGACGAACGCCACCAGCGCAGGAGCGTACACGGGCTGCGCGCGCGCCGGCGCCGGCACCCAGGCCCAGGTATCCGGCGTGCGGATCCAGCGGCCGTAGTGCGACACGGCGTAACCGTAGGGCTGGTCGTCGATCCACGTCCAGCCCCACGGATCGATCCACGCCCAGTGTCCCGCGTGATACGGCGCCCAGTTGCGCGGCGCGCGGTCCGGCACCCACACGGTGCCGTAGTCGGGCACGGTGCGCCAGCTGCCGTAGTCGTCGAGGTCTTCGAAGCCGACGACGCCCTGCGGCACATAGCGGCGCGCGATGGCGCGCTCGTAGCGCTGGTCGCGCGCCAGCGCCCAGCGGTCGAATTCATCCGGCGGGGCGGGCGGGAGCAGCCCGTAGTTGTCCAGGTCCTGGCCGCCGAAACGATAGCCCTGCCCCGGCGCGAGCGACAGCGACGTGCCGTCGCCGTACACGTCGGCGGCGCCGTTCAGCACCGTGACATCCGTCGTGCTGCCGTCCGGCGCGACGGCGAGCCGGTAGTCGCCGGGCCCGCGCGCGACGAAGGCGAGGTTCGGCGTATCCACCTCGACGGTCTCGCCCGGCGCCAGGCGGCGCACGTGCAGGTCGACGCGGCCCTGCGACACCTGCAGTTGCGTCATGCGTTCATCGGCCGCGAGCACGGTCAGCAAGGTGCCCGCATCCATGCGCGCGGCGGCGGCGCCGAACTGGGCCTCGTCGCGCCCGCCGGCGTCCGTCCACAGGCGGTCGCCCGCGACGAGGGGCCGGTTGAGCGGCGCCTGCGCCCAGTCGCTGGCGCCGGCAGGAGAAAAGCTGACGGGGCCGGCCAGGTAGGCGATGCGGCCCACGCGCGCGGGCGGGTCCTGCGTCTGCGCGGCGGCGATCGTCGCGGTGAATAGCAGGCCGAGGGCGACGGCCGGCCGGAGGAAGTTCGAAGCGCTCATGATCGTCGGTACAACGTGGGAATGATGCCCGATCATAGTCCCGGCGCCCCGCGCGCACGGTACGCTGTCACACCGTGTTACAGAAGTTGCAATGCTGTTCAGCGCATGAGTGCTGGATAGGTGAACGCGATGAAGTGGACGGCGTTGAGCGCGAAGTGCGTGAGGATCGCGCCCTCGATGCGTCCGGAACGCAGGTACGCGGCGGCATAGCCGAAGCCCGCCAGCGTCGCGAACAGCACGAGCAGCGGACCGCCGGCGGCATGCGCGAGCCCGAACAGCAAAGTCGATACGGCCACCGCGACGGCCACGCCGTGGCGTCGTCCCGCCATGCCGCGCGCCAGGCCGCCGAGCAGGTAGCCGCGGAAGAAGGCCTCCTCCGTCACGCAGGTGATCAAGAGATTATTGACGAGGAACCAGGATGTCCACGGCAGCCATTTGACGTCCGGCCGCACCAAGCCGAGCAGCAGGCCCGCACCGAGGACGGCGACGAGCGTCGCCGCCAGCACGGGCAGCGTACGGCGCAGCATCGGCAACCAGTCGGCACGCGCGCGGATCGGCGCGCAGAACACGCCCATCAGCACGATGCCGGCGATGGCCTTGTCGAAGTTCGCGTACAGCGTGAACGGCGGCGCACCCGCCGACAGGTGCGCATGGTCGACCAGCAGCGGATTGTGAAAGCCCGGCAGCCGGTGCAGCGCCAGCAGCAGCGCACACACGCCCGTCAGCACGAGCAGCGGGATGCGGACCCAGGCCCGTCCGGCCGCGCGCGCGCCGAACGCCAGCGCGAGGTAGAAGACGATGACGGCCAGGCCGATCCCGTCGAGCACCTCGACGGCCTGCGCGACCGCGCAGGCCAGCAGCACGCCCGCGCCCCACGCCCAGTCGCGATTCCCCCGCACGGCGGGCGCCGGTACCCACAACGCCAGTACGGCCAGCGCCAGCGCGGCGCACGCCGCCATGAGACCGGGAGCGCTCAGCATGGATCAGCCGTGCGAACGCTTGTGCATCTGCTTGTGCATGCGGCGCAGGCTGAGCCACACGAGCCCCGCCACGACGGGCACCAGCGCGCCCGTGAGCAGGTCCGGATTGACCGGCATGCCGAGACTTTTGAGGCCCTTGCCCGCATAGCCGAGCAGGCCCACGACGTAGTACGAGATCGCCGCCACCGACAAGCCCTCGACGGCCTGCTGCAGGCGCAGCTGCTGGGCGGCGCGGCGGTCCATCGATTGCAGGATTTGCCGGTTCTGGTTTTCCTGGACGATGGAGACACGCGTGCGCAGCAGGTCGTTGACGTTGGCGATGCGGCGCGCCAGCGCTTCCTGGCGCGCGGCCGTCGATTCGCACGTGTTCATCGCCGGCGTCAGGCGGCGGTCCATGAATTCCTCCACGGTCGGCACGCCTTCGATGCGGGCCTCGCGCAATTCCTCGATGCGCGCCTTGACGAGGCGGTAATACGCTTTCGATGCCGAGAAGCGGTAGCCGTTGTCGAGCGAGAGCTTTTCCAGGCGCGCCGCCAGCTTCGTGATCTGCGCCAGCAGGTCTTGGTCGCCGGCGACCGCCTCGCCCGCGACCATGCGCTCGGCCAGCGTGGCCAGTTCGGCCTCGATGTCGTCCAGGGCGTTGGACACGGTGCGCGCGGCCGGCAGGCCGAGGAGCGCCATCATGCGGTAGGTGTCGATTTCCAGCACGCGCTGCGCGAGGCGGCCGGCCTGCTGCGCGCGCATTTCGACGTCGCGCAGCACGAAACGCGAAAAACCGTCGGACTGGATCGCGAAATCCGTCCACACTTCCCCGCCCTGCATGACGCGCGAGCCGACCAGGTTATTGCTGGCGAAGCCGTCCTGCAGCGTGGCCGGATCGGCGGCGCCGCGCTCCAGCAGCACGTGCGCGGCGGACATCAGGCGGCCGTGCAGGCCGAGGATCCACGACTGCGGCAGGTGCGCGAGCGGCATGCGCGCGAACGCCTCCGCAATCGGGAGCCCGGGCGCGATCTTTTCCGTGAACGTGTAGGTCGCGAACTCCGTGTGCCGTTCCCACTTGAGGCGGAAGCGGCCGAAGTCGTGATAGAAGTGATTGGCCGTCACGTTCGGCGCCGCGACGCCGAAATGCCCGCACAGCGCGGCGAGCAGCGCATGCTGGTTCGGACCGTGCTCGCTGCGCGATCCGGCCTCGTTGGCGCGGTAGACGGCGAGATGGGTGATGGCTTCGGGCGCTTCCAGCCGGAGGAAGGGACGCGAATGGATTTCGGCGGCCAGCGGAATGCGCTGGGCGTGGCTCAGGCTTGGATAAGCGGTCGTCATGGTTCGATTCATCGGCTCGGCAATATTTCCCATTGTACATGCGTATGCACAGCGCCGGAACGGCGTCGATCCCGCCATGGGCCGAATAAAGTTCAGGACACGACAAAATCGTCAACGCAGTCAGCCCAAATGACCGTTTTGGTCCGACCACTTGCAACATTATCCCGACCAAACTAAGATGCGATCTTGGCAATCGCCTCCACTTTTTCCTGGACTGACACAATGAGAAAAATGCCCGCGCCACCCGATGCGATTGCGACCGAGCCGCGACTGTATCGCGTGGTGTCGAGCCGGATCGAAGCGCTGATCCGGGAAGAGAACATCAAGCCGGGCGAGCGCCTGCCCGCCGAGCGCGACCTGGCCACGAAGCTGGGCGTCTCGCGCACCTCGCTGCGCGAAGCGCTGATCGCGCTGGAACTGGGGGGCGTCGTCGAAGTGCGCGGTGGGTCCGGCGTGTACGTCAGCGAACAGGCGGCGTTGACGACCGCGCGCCCGGCGGCCGGTCCCGGTCCGTTCGAGGTGCTCGCCGCGCGCCGCATGATCGAGGTCGAGGTCGCGGCGCTGGCCGCGAAGAATGCGACGCCGGCGGCCGTCGATGCGATCCTCGTCGCCGTCGAAGAGATGGAGCAGAACCAGGACAACCTGGGCGAGAACGAATCGGCCGACCGCAACTTCCACCTCGCGATCGCGCGCGCGGCCGGCAACAGCGCCCTCGTCGGCGTGATCGAATACCTGTGGGCCCAGCGCGGCAGCCTGTGGCACAAGCTGACGGAGCATTTCCAGACCGAGGAACTGCGCCAGCTGACGCTCCTCGACCACCGCGCGATCCTGGCCGCCATCGCCTCGCACGACGTGGCCGGCGCCCGGTCGGCCATGCGCGCCCACCTCGACCGGGTGACGCGCACGTTCTCGCGCGGCTGAGCATGGAGATCTGGGTCGACGCCGATGCCTGCCCGGCGGTCATCAAGGACATCCTGTTCCGCGTGGCCGACCGCGTGCAGCTGAACGTCACGCTGGTGGCCAACCAGTTGATCCGCGTACCCGGCTCGCGCTTCATCCGCGCGCTGCAGGTGCCTTCGGGCGCCGATGCGGCCGATGCGGAAATCGTGGCGCGCGTACAACCCGGCGACATCGTCGTGACGGGCGACATTCCCCTCGCCGCCCTCGTACTGGACAAGGGCGGCATGCCGTTGAATCCACGCGGCGAGTGGTACACGAAAGACACCATCGCGCAGCAGCTCACGATGCGCGCGTTCATGGACGAATTGCGTTCCAGCGGCGTCGATACGGGCGGACCAGGCGCGTTCAGCCAGGCGGACCGGCAGCGGTTCGCGAATGCGCTCGACCGCGAACTGGCGAAGCGCGCGCCTAAACCGTGAGCTGCGCCGTGCTCGCCGCCGTGCAGTGCGTTCCGTGACGAACAGGGCCTGCCGGATGTACGGCAGATAAGGTATGGGTGGCCTTCAGTCCAGCGCCGCGGCCTGTCACAAAAAGCCGAACAGCTTCTTGCCCGCGTTCGGCCGGCGCGCATCGATCATGTCGTCGATGTGCTTCTTGTCGAAGCGCTCCAGCAGTTTCTCGGCGCCGGCACGCAGCTTCAGCGCCAGTTCCTCCTTGTACAGCGGGACGATCGCGAAGAACGCGATCTCCTTGTCGGCGTCGATGCGCAGCCGGTGGAATTCGTCCGGCACGCTGATGGACGGCAGCAGGATGCAGCCGTCGAACCGGACGTCCGCCGCGTACGGCTCCGCCGGGTCGCCGTTCGGCACCGTGTGGCCCCAGCCCAGCCACGTCCCGTACTTGTGCGGCAGCCGGGCCATCGTCTTGATCAGGCGGACGGGCCAGTACCAGCGCTCGTCCTCGAACGACTCCTTGTCGAGCTTCCAGTCCGGGGGGAGCGTGATCATCAGCTCGGCGTGGCGCGGGACGTCGGCGTCCGGCGGCGTCGACATCGGCAGGTCGCTCATCCCGGACGTGACCAGCCGGATGAACGGGTACGCCTCCGTCGGCTTCACGATATGGACGTCGATGTGCACCGTGTCCGACACCAGTTCGTGGAACACGCAGTCGACCGGCCCGAGGTGCCGGTCGATGTGGTCCGAAATCTGCTGCAGGCAGATCTCGCCCTGCGGCGGCGTCCACGGCGTGCTTTCCGTGTGATGGTAGATCGGATCGCCGTGCAAGGACACGACGTTGCTGGCTCGGTATGCGCTCATCGCGGCCCCCTCGAATGCTGACCCGACGAGTCTAGCAGCGCGGATGCCGCGAAAATGCGCGCATTTCCACTTACGCGGCCGCTTCCGCTTGGCGCAGCGTGCCCACCGCACGCGCCACCGACGACGCGTGCGCGCACATCGTCTCGGCCGCATCCGCGCTCTGCCCGACCAGCTCGGCCGTCTGCCGCGTCGTCACCTCGATCTCGCGGATCGAATCGCGCACCTGCTCGATGCCGTCGCGCTGTTCCTGGCTCGCGCCCGAGATCGCGGTCATGATGCCGGCCACGCGCTGCACCGAGCCGACGATCTGGTGCATCGCCTGCCCCGCTTCGTCCACGAGCCGGCCACCTGCGTCCACCCGCACGACGGCGTCGCCGATCAGCTGCCGCACTTCCTTGGCCGCCTGCGCGCTGCGCTGGGCGAGGCTGCGCACTTCGCCCGCCACGACGGCGAAACCGCGTCCCTGCTCGCCCGCGCGCGCCGCCTCGACGGCCGCGTTCAGCGCGAGGATGTTGGTCTGGAAGGCGATGCCGTCGATGACGTTGACGATGTCCTGCACTTCGCGCGAGCTGGAACGGATAGCCTCCATCGTCTGCACGACGTCGGCGACGACGTCGCCGCCCTTCACGGCCAGCGCGGAGGCCGACGCCACCAGCTCGTCGGCCAGCGCCGCGTGGTCGACGTTGCGTTTGACGGTGGCGGTCAGATGGTCGACCGCGGCCGCGGCCTGCTCCAGCCGTGCGGCCTGCGCCGCGGCGCGCGCGGACAGGTCGGCGCTGCCCGCCGCCACCGCGCTGGACGTCTGCGTGATCAGGTCCATGTCGCGCGCCACCTGGTCCGCGCTGCTGCGCATCGCCCGCAAGGTGTCGTGCAGGGTGCCGGCGCTCGCCGCGACGGCCGTCGTCTCGCGCTGCAGGCGGACGGCCAGGTACGACAGCACGGCCGCCTCGACGACGACGTACACCGCGTGCAGCAGCACGATGCCGATGCCCGGATGCGTGAAGCACAGCGTCGGATAGCCCCATTCCTGCAAATAGTTGAACGTGAGGTGGTGGACGGCGGCCGTGCCCGCGGCGGCGGCGATGACGCGCCAGTCCTGGTAGCAGACGAGGAAGGCGAGCAGGACGAAGATCCCGAAATGCAGCTCCGTCAAGCCGTGCGCCTGGTGGATGTTCAGCGCGCAGAACAGCATCAGCGCGACGGCGACGGACAGCCGCGCGGCGAGGCTGCCCGGGGCGGCCGCGATCAGCGCGCTCGGCACGAGGGCGAGCGGCAGCCCGACGGCGACCGCCAGCATCAGGGAGTCGTATACGAGGCCCAGCGCCAGCGACGTGGCGAATAGCGCCCACAGGACGGCGAGGAACAGTTTGTCGGCGTTGTTGGCATGGTCGGCCCTGGAGCCGTATGAGATCGGATGCATTTTGGTGACTTCCCTTTTATTTATCCGTAACACATTGATTTTGCAGGTCTATTGGCACAGCAACGTTCAATGATATTGGGAAATTTTTATTGGATTCTTGCAGATTGTCACAACCGCATGAATGTCTCGCGACGGTGTGCCGCTTTCCCTCATCAAGACGCAGAAAAACAACAAGACCCGCCGCCGGCCCGGGTTTAGCCTTCCAGGCATGAAAAAAATCTCGATCATCGACTCGCACACCGGTGGCGAACCCACCCGACTCATCGTCGACGGCGGCCCGGACCTGGGCAACGGGCCGCTGTCCGGGCGGCTCGCGCGCCTGCGCGCCGAACACGACCACATCCGCACGGGCAGCGTGTGCGAACCGCGCGGTTCGGACGTCCTCGTGGGCGCGCTGCTGTGCGAACCGCATGCCCCGGACTGCGCGGCGGGCGTCATCTTTTTCAATAACGTCGGCTACCTGGGCATGTGCGGGCATGGCACGATCGGCCTCGTCGTGTCGCTGGCCCACCTCGGCCGCATCACGGCCGGACGCCACCGCATCGACACGCCCGTCGGCGTCGTGACGGCCGAGCTGCACGCGGACGGTTCCGTGAGCATCGAGAACGTCCCGTCGTACCGGACGCGCAAGGACGTCCACGTCGACGTCGCCGGCCATGGCACCGTGCGCGGCGACGTGGCGTGGGGCGGCAACTGGTTCTTCCTCATCAAGCACCATGCGTTCGACATCGTGCCGGCCAACGTCCCGGCGCTGACGGCGTTCGCGCAAGCCGTGATGGCGGCGCTGGCCGCACAAGGCATCACCGGCGACGGCGGCGCGCCCATCGACCACGTGGAACTGTTCGCCCCGTCACGCATCGCGGACAGCCGCAACTTCGTGCTGTGCCCCGGCAAGGCCTACGACCGCTCGCCCTGCGGCACGGGCACCAGCGCCAAACTGGCTTGCCTGGCGGCGGATGGCGACCTGGAACAGGGCGCCGTGTGGCGCCAGGAGAGCATCGTCGGCAGCGTGTTCGAAGGCAGCTACCGCCGCGCGGGCGATACCGTCGCGCCGACGATCCGCGGCACGGCCTGGGTCAGCGCCGAGTCGACGCTGCTGTTCGACGACACCGATCCGTTCGCGTGGGGCCTCCCCGCCTAGTCCTGTTTCATCTGTCGCCCGTACTCGGTCGGGCTCATGCCCACGTACGACTTGAACTGGCGGCTGAACGCGCTGTGGTCCGTATAGCCGCATTCGTACGCGATGGCCGCGATCTTCGCGCCCGGATCCTGTTCGATCAGGGTGCGCGCGGCCGCCAGCCGGCATTGCACGAGCAGCTGCCGCGGCGAGTGCTGGAACACTTTCTGGAACAGCCGTTCCACGCGCGACAGCGACAGTCCCGCTTCCTCCGCCAGCGCCTTCAGCGAGATATTCTCCCGATAGTGGTCGCTGATGTGCTGCGCGATCCGCGCGATCTGCCGGTACGCCGGGTGCAGGTCGTCCAGCAGGCCGAGATCCTGCGACGTGCCGATCAGGCCGACGACGTCGCCATCCTTGCCGAACAGCGGAATCTTCTTCGTGATGCACCACCCGCGGCCGCGGCCGGGGTAGATGTGCAGTTCGAGCTGCTTGTCGATCGCCGTGCCGCTGGCGATGACCTGCCGGTCCTGCGCGAGATACGTCTCGGCCAAGGTGCGCGGGAACAGTTCCAGCGCCGTTTTGCCGAGCACATCCTTCTTGTGCCGAACTCCGCAGCGCCGCACCATCGTGCGGTTGATGCTCAGGTAACGGCCGTCCCGGTCCTTGACGAAGAATGCGACGTCGCCGAGGGCGTCGAAGATCGCTTCGACGGCCTGCATGCCGATGGTGTCGATGGCCCGGATGGTAGTGTCGTCGATCATGGTGTCCTCCCGGACGCCAATATAGGCGGGTTGCGCCGGCATGGCAAACGGCGGCCGGGCGTTATGCCGATTTCGGCCTCCCCGGCGAACGCTTCACGCAAGACCCCGGCGCCAAACAGGCCTAGCATGTGACCTTTCAAGCAAAGGAGACAGACCCCATGTGGAAAGGTGTTCTTCCCGCCGTCACCACCAAGTTCGATGATGACGGCTCGCTCGACCATGACGAAATGCTGCGCTGCTTCCGCATCCAGATGGACGCCGGCGTGGATGGCCTCATCGCCTGCGGTTCGCTGGGCGAGGGCCCGATGCTGTCGCACGAGGAGCGCATCGACGTCCTGAAACTCTGCAAGGAAGCCGCCGGCGCAAAGCCCGCGCTGCTGACGGTCGCGGAAGCGTCCACGCGCGATGCGTGCGCGCTGGCGCGGAAGGCGGCCAGGGCGGGCGCGGACGGCCTGATGGTCGTCCCGAGCACGATCTACCACACGGACCCGCGCGAGACGGTGGCGACCTTGCGCGCCATCGCGCAGGCGGGCGACCTGCCGATCATGATCTATTCGAACCGCCTCGCCTACCGCGTCGACGTGACGGTCGAGATCATGGAAGAACTGGCGGACGATCCCCGCTTCGTCGCCGTCAAGGAATCGTCGGACGACATCCGCCGCAGCACCGACATCATCAACCGCTTCGGCGACCGCTTCGACCTGCTGACGGGTGTCGACAACCTCGCGTTCGAAGCGCTCATGGTCGGCGCGCAGGGCTGGGTGGCCGGCGTGGGCCTCGCGTTCCCCGAGGAGACCGTGGCGATCTGGCGGCTGGTCCTGGCCAGGCGTTACGACGAGGCGCTGCGCATCTACCGCTGGTTCCGTCCCCTGCTGGACCTGGACGTGTCGACTTACCTCGTCCAGAACATCAAGCTCGCGGAAGCGATCGCGATCGGTTCGAACGAGCGCGTGCGCGCGCCGCGCCTGCCGCTCGCCGGCGCGCGCCGCGATGCGGTGGAGCGGACGATCCGCGCCGCCATCGCCAACCGCCCCACCCTGCCCGCGCTGGCGTGAAGCATCCGGACGTGATCGTCGTCGGCGCCGGCATCGTCGGCGCGGCCTGCGCGGCAGAGCTGCAGGCGCTCGGGCGCGACGTGCTGCTCGTCGACGCCGACTACCCCGGCGGCGGCGTGACGGCGGCCGGCATGGGCCACCTCGTCGCCCTCGACGAGACGGACGATGAACTCGACCTGTGCCTGCTGTCGCTGGCGCGCTGGGACGCGTACCTGTCCACCCGCGCCGGCCTCGCGGAACACGTCCGCTGCGGCACCTTGTGGGTCGCCGAGGACGAAGCGCAGATGGCCCAGGCGCGCGTCCGCGCCGGGCGCCTGGCGCGGCGCGGCTGGGATGCGGCTGAACTGTCCGGCGCACAGCTCGCGCGCGTGGAACCCGCCCTGCGCGCCGGCCTTGCGGGCGGCGTGCGCGTCGCGCGCGACGGCGTCGTGTACCCGCCCGCCGTCGCGCGCAACCTGGCCGGGACGCTCGTCGCGCTGGGCGGACGGACACGCTTCGGCACGGCCGTCGCCCGCGTCGACGACGGCGGCGTCACGCTGGCCGGCGGCGAACGCATCGATGCGGGCGACGTCGTCGTCGCGACGGGGACCGCCGTGACGCGCCTGCTGCCGGACATACCGATCTTCCCGCGCAAGGGCCATCTCGCCATCACGGCCCGCTACCCGCGGCGGCTGTCGCACCAGGTCGTGAGCATGGATTATGGGCAAACCGAGGGCCAAACGGAAGCCGGCAGCGACGCCGTCGCCGTCGCGGCGAATGTCCAGCCCCGCATCACGGGCCAATGGCTGATCGGGTCGTGCCGCCAGGACGGCATCCGGCATGCCGACGTCGATCCGCGCGTGCTGGCGCACGTGCTGCGCTCGGCCATCGCGCTGCTGCCCTGTCTGGCCGACATGAAAATCATCCGCAGCTGGACCGGCATGCGCCCCGCGACTTACGACGGGCGGCCCGTCATCGGACGCCATCCGACGCTCGCACGCGTGTGGGTCGCAGCGGGCCACGAGGGGCTCGGCGTGACGACCGCGTTCGGCACCGCGCAGCTGCTGGCCGACCTGATGCTGGACCGCCCCGCTTCCATCGCGGCCGTCCCCTATTCACCGTCGAGGTTCGCCCATGTCCCCGCCTGATTCCCTGAGCCGCGTGCTGGTCGACGGTGTCGCGGTCGACGTACCGCGCGGCGTCACCGTCGTCGCGGCGCTCGTCGGCGCCCGGTCGCCGTGCACGCGGCGTTCGGTCACGGACCAGCCCCGGTTCGCGTTCTGCGGCATCGGCCAGTGCCAGGAATGCCGCGTGACCGTCGACGGCCGCGCCAACCAGCTGGCGTGCAGGACGATCTGCGCGGACGGCATGATCATCACCACGGGAGGCGACTGGTGAAGAACGTAGTGCACATCGTCGGCAGCGGCCCGGCGGGATTGTCCGCGGCGCGGACCGCCCTCGACGCCGGCGCAAGGATCTGCCTGATCGACGATAATCATGCGCCGGGCGGCCAGATCTGGCGCGGCGGCCCCGCGCGCTGGACCGACGCACGCGCACGCAGCGCGTGGAACACCCTGCGCGGCCACCCCGGCTGCACCGTGATGCAGGATGCCCAGGTCAGCGGCTGCATGGACTCCCGCACGCTGCTCGTGGAAACGGGCGGACGCGGCGCCGCCGTCCCGTTCGAGCGTCTCGTGCTCTGTTCGGGCAGCCGCGAACTGTCGCTGCCGTTCCCCGGCTGGACGCTGCCCGGCGTCACCGGCGCGGGCGGGCTGCAGGCGCTGATCAAGGGCGGCATGCCGGTGTCGGGACGCCGCGTCGTGGTCGCCGGCACGGGCCCGCTGCTGCTGGCGGCGGCGTCGACGGCGCTGCGCGCGGGCGCCCACGTGGCCGCGATCGTCGAACACCAGCCGTGGTCGCGCCTGTCGGCTTTCGGCCTCGGGCTGCTGTCGCGGCACGGGAAGAAATTCCTGCAGGCGGCGTCGCTGTTCGCCGAGCTGCGCGGGATCCCGTACGTGACGGGCGCCACGCTCGTCGCAGCGACGGGCGAGGATACGGTGCGCGGCGTCGTCGTCCGGACCGGTGGCAAGGACGTCGAGTATGCCTGCGACTTCCTCGCGGCGGGCTTCGGCCTCGTCCCGAATACGGACCTCGCGCGCGCACTGCGATGCGACGTCGTCGACGGCGCGATCCAGGTCGACGATGCGCAGCGGACGAGCCGCACCGACGTCTGGGCCGCGGGCGAATGCACGGGCATCGGCGGCGTCGACAAGGCCGTCGCCGAGGGACGCATCGCGGCGCTGGCCGCGCTGGGCCGGCCCCCGTCCGGGCGCGACCTGCCGCTGCGGCGCGCGTCGCACGCGTTCGCGGCGCTGCTGGCGCGCACGTTCGCGCCGGACGAGTCGCTGCGGACGATGTGCGGCCCGGAGACGATCGTGTGCCGCTGCGAGGACGTGACCCGGGCCCGCCTGCTGCCGCACCGCGACTGGCGCGAAGCAAAACTGGCGACGCGCGTCGGCATGGGGCCCTGCCAGGGCAAGACCTGCGGCGCGGCATGCGCCTTCCTGTTCGGGTGGTCCCACGAGGATGCCCGGACACCCATCATGCCCGCGACCGCGCGGGCGCTGTCGGACTTTGAATGAGGTAATGAGAAACATGAATATTGGTGGCACCGACAAACAGGCGGCGCTCGACGCGTTGCGCGACATGACCGCGGGCGCCGTGCCCATCGCGCTGGCCGAGCACCGGTCGCGCATCGAACGTGCGCAGGCGTTCATGGCGGCGCAAGGCATCGACGCCGTCTATCTCAACGCCGGCAGCAACCTGACTTATTTCACGGGCACGAAGTGGAGTCCCAGCGAACGCATGGTGGGCGCCATCCTGCCGGCGCAGGGTGACCTCGTCTACATCGCCCCCGCGTTCGAGGAAAGCACGATCCGCGGTTTCATGGTCGTCGAAGGCGACATCGCCGTCTGGGACGAACACGAGCGCCCCGCCGCGCGCCTGCGCGCCGTGCTGGAGCAGCGCGGCATCGGGGCCGGCAGCGTGCTCGCCATCGACGACAGCACGCCGCTGTTCCTGTTCGACGCGATCCGCGCCGCGACCGATGGCTACACCTTGCGGAATGCGCACCCGGTCACGTCGCACTGCCGCAGCCGCAAGTCGGACGCGGAGATCGCGCTGATCCAGCGCGCGATGGACATGACGATGGCCGTGCACGTGGCGGCGGCGTCGATCCTGCACGAAGGGATCACGACGCAGGAAGTCGAGGAATTCATCCACCTCGCGCACCGCAAGGTCGGCGCGAGCGGCTCCTACTTCTGCATCGTGCTGTTCGGCGAGGCGACGGCGTACCCGCACGGCGTGAGCTATGTGCAGACCCTGCAACGGGGCGACACGGTGCTGATCGACACGGGCTGCAAGGTCCACAACTACATCTCCGACATCACGCGCACGTACGTGTTCGGCGAGCCGACCGGGCGCCAGCGCTTCGTGTGGAATGCGGAACAGGCGGCGCAGCGGGCGGCGTTCGACGCGGCCCAGCCGGGCGTGCCGTGCGAAGAGGTCGACAAGGCCGCGCGCCGCTCGCTCGAGGCGAACGGCTTCGGTCCCGGTTACAAGCTGCCCGGCCTGCCGCACCGCACGGGCCACGGCATCGGCCTCGACATCCACGAAGGCCCCTACCTCGTCGGCGGCGAGACCCGCGCGCTGGAGCCGGGGATGTGCTTCTCGAACGAGCCGATGATCTGCGTGCCGGGCGAATTCGGCGTGCGCCTGGAAGATCACTTCTACATGACGGCGAACGGACCGAAGTGGTTCACGCAGCCGGCGGCGAGCCTGGAGAATCCGTTCGGGGCGGGATGACCTCCTTCAGGAACGCATCCGCCGCCTCCACCGTCGGCGCCAGCCACGGATCGAACAGCCAAAAGCTGTGGGGCGTGTCGGGCACGGGCACGACCCGGTTCGGCACGCCCAATGCCCGCAGTCGTTCGGTCATCTCGTCCCGCCCCAGGCTGAAACGCCGCTGCGCGCTGACGATGAACAGCATGGGCGGCGTGCCCGCCTTCACGTGATACAGCGGCGACGCGTCGCGCCACAGCGCCGCCTTCTCCGCATAGCGGCCGCCGAACCACGCGCCGGCGGATGACGGCTGCTTCGCCGGGTCGTCTTCGTATTTGCGGGCTTCTTCCGACGTGAAATCCGACAGGCCGTCGATGTTGACGATCGCCTGCACGTCGCTCGCCACGTTGCCTCGGTCCGGATCGAAGCGCGATTCTCCGTTCGTCACGCCCGTCAGCGCCGCGATCTGGCCGCCGGCCGAGCCGCCCGCGATGGCGATCCGGCCCGGATCGATGCCGTAGTCCGACGCGTGCGCGCGCACCCAGCGCACGGCTGCCTTCGCGTCGTGGATCGCGGCCGGGTATGGCGCTTCCGGCGACAGGCGATAGCTGATGGTGGCCGCCACATAGCCCCGCTCCGCCATGCGGATCGCCATCGGCGCGAAGTTCGCGCGCACGCCCGCGCGCCAGCCGCCGCCGTGCACGAAGACGATGGCCGGGCGCGGCGCCGTGCCCGCCGCCGCGGGCAGGTACAGGTCCAGTTTCAGGTCGTGCCTCGGGTCGCCATGTCTACGGCGCACATAGGTGACGTCCGTGACGGCCCGCACGGTCGGCGGCACGGTGCGGCTCGCGATGCGGATGAACGGATAGCGAGCCGCCAGCTTCGCGTACGTCGTCTCGGCCGTGTAGCTCTCCGGCAAGGGCGCCTTCACTGGCCGCGCCGCGCATGCGGCCAGCAGCAACGCCGTACCCATCCAACATATCGTCCTGCGCATCCTGGCCTCCGCCTCGTCGTGGGAAGGTCAGTATGCCACCCAACAACATACCCCGGCTAGTCCACCTTGCAAAAGTGGCCAGACCAACCTAGAATGGTCTGGCCAAATAAAGGACGGAAAACGTCCACCATATAAAAAACGACCGGAGACTACACGGTGCCGCCAATCAGATTGCTCGCCTTCCTGGCCGCTTTCGCGTGCCTTGCCGCCCCTGCGCATGCCGAGGGGCCTTATCGCAACCCAGACAACAAGAACCCGAACGACACGGCCGAAGGCACGTATCCGGTGCCGTACAAGAAGCCGGTCGTCGCCGAGATCGCGGCGTCGCTGCAGCGCATCCGCGGCTATGTCGACAGCCAGACGCCTACGCGTATCGTGCACAAGGGCAGCGGTGCGCCCGTCACGGATTTCCGCACGCCTGTCGCCGACGCCGTCGTCGACAAGGGGGACGCCGATTTCGGCTTGCAGGCCTACGAGATGGGCGTCGTACATGCCGGCCTGCTGAAGGCCACGGCCGCGACGGGCGACAAGCGCTATGCCGCCCTCACGCAGCGCCACCTGCAATTCTTCGCCGACCGCCTCCCCTACTTCCGTGCGCAGGAACAGCGCTTCCACCTCGAGCGCGCCAACAGCTTCGCGCACTTCCTCGATCCGCGCGCGCTCGACGACGCCGGCTCCATGTGCGCCGCGATGATGCGTGCGCGCCAGGCCGGCATCGGCCCCGATCTCGCCGCGCAGATCAAGGTGTGCGGCGACTGGGTGGCGAAGCGCCAGTTCCGCCTTCCGGACGGCACCCTCGCGCGCCAGCGCCCGCAGGCCGTGTCGCTGTGGGCCGACGACATGTACATGGGGATCCCCGCGCTGGCGGAACTGGGCCGCATGACGGGCGACCGCGCGTACTTCGACGACGCCGTGAAGAACGTCCTGCAGATGACGGACTATCTGTTCGATCCGCAGCGCAACCTGTACACGCACGGCTGGAACGCCAACAATCCCGACGCCCCGCGCTTCTACTGGGCACGCGCGAACGGCTGGGCCGTGCTGGCGATGTCGGACGTCCTCGACGTGCTGCCGAAGGACCACCCGGGCTATCCGAAGGTGATGGCGCAGCTGAAGAAGACGCTGCGCGGCGTCGCCGAGCGCCAGTCCGGCGCGGGCCTGTGGCACCAGATGGTCGACCGCGACGATTCGTACCTGGAGACGTCGGCCAGCGCCATGTTCGTGTACGTGCTCGCGCACGCCGTCAACGAAGGCTGGATCAGCCCGACGACGTACGGCTCGATCGCGCAGGCCGGCTGGAACGCGCTGTCCGCGCGCATCGACGCCCAGGGCCGCGTGGAAGGCACATGCGTGGGCACGACGTTCGCGAGCGACCAGGTCTATTACTACAACCGCCCCACCAGCACGACGGCGATGCACGGCTACGGTCCGATGCTGCTGGCCGGCGCGGAGATGATCCGGCTGCTGAACAACCCGGCGATCGACATCCAGTTCCGCGTCCGCACGTATCACTATGTGCCGAAGGACGGCGGGCAGACCAGCTACCGCGAACATCCCTGACACCCCTGCGATGAAAGCCCCGACCATGCAAGCGAAAACGATGTTTTGCGCCGCAGGCCTCGTGCTGTCCGCGAGCGCCTGCGCAGCCGACCGACTCACGGTCACCGTGACCCACGACCTCGACGCCGCGCGTCCATCCGAAACGATCGTCGTCCCGTGGCAGGACGTGAACGCGGCGCTGCCCGGCGCGCTGATCCAGCGCCTCGTCGTGAAGGATGCGGCCGGCCACGTGCTGCCCTACCAGGTGACGAACGTGGCGCCGCTGGCCAAGGACCCGCACGGCGTCGGCGCGGCGTACGGCGAACTGCTGTTCCAGCACGACTTCAGGCCCGGCGAAAAGACGGCGACGTTCGTCGTCGAAAAGAGCGACACGCTCACGCCGCCGTTCGCACCGAAGGCGTTCGCGCGCTACGTGCCCGAACGCCTCGACGATTTCGCGTGGGAGAACGACGTCATCGGCCACCGCACCTACGGCCCCGCCCTCGCCGCACCGGCCGCGCCGGGCAGCGGCAAGGAAGTGCTGGAGACGAGCGGCCTCGATATCTGGTTCAAGCGCGTCGACTACCCCATCGTCGACCGCTGGTACAACAAGGGCCACGACCATTACCACAAGGACGAAGGCGAAGGCATGGACATGTACAACGTCGGCCGCTCGCGCGGGGCCGGCGGTACGGGCGTGTGGGACGGCAAACAGCTTTACACGAGCAGCAACTGGGCCGGCTGGAAGGTGCTGGCCAATGGCCCGATCCGCGCCGTGTTCGAGTTGTCGTACGCCGCGTGGAATGCGGCCGGTACCCAGGTGACGGAAACCAAGCGCTTCACCGTCGATGCCGGCCGCCAGCTCGACCAGATCGACAGTACGTTCACGTTCAGTGGACCGTCCGCGCTGACGGTGGCCGTCGGCTTGAACAGGACGCCTTCGGACAAAAAGCAGGAAGCGCGCGTCGCGCTCGTGAAAGACGATGCGAACCACGCGCTGCTGCAATGGGTCGAGCAGGCGGCGAACGGCGCGTTCGGCACGGCCGTCGTGCTGCCCGCGGCGACCGGCTTCGCGCAGGACGCCCTGAACGACCTCGTGCTGGCCCGCGTGGAATCGGGCAAGCCGCTGCGCTACTGGGTCGGCGCCGCGTGGGACCGCGCCGGCCGCATCACGTCCAGGGCGGCGTGGCAGGCCTGCGTGGCGGCCGAGGCCAAGCGTGCGGCGCACCCCGTCCGCATCGCCCTGAAAGCCGCCGCAAACTGAGATCAGTCATCGTATGTGTTGCTTTTCCAGCACACACTCGCCATAATCTGGTCTAGCCACATTGATCTTGTGGCCAGACCAATCTAGAATGAATTCAAACACAGAGCCGCACGCATGCGGTTCGACCTCGCCAGGCTGGTTTTGTAAGAAGCAACCATCGACGCCGCTCCCCCCCTGCGGACGCCGACACGTCATCGACATAAAAACAGGAGACAGCTTCATGAAATACCCCCGCAGCACCCCGCCCCGCCATTTCGTCATGTCCTCGATCGCGCTCGCGGTCCTCTCGCTCGCCCAGCAGGCGCAGGCACAGCAAAGCGACGCGCCGATCCAGCGCGTCGAGGTCACCGGTTCCAGCATCAAGCGCATCGCCACCGAGGAAGCCCTGCCCGTCACGACGATCAAGGCCGAGGAACTGGTCAAGCAGGGCATGACCACGCTGGCCGACGTGATGATGGCCCTGCCGCAGTCGGCATCGCTGCAGCCGTCCAACGCCGGCTCGGGCACCAACATCAACCTGCGCGGCCTGGGCGTGAACCGCACCCTCGTGCTGCTGAACGGCCGCCGCCTCGCCAACGAGGCCATCGCCGACGGCTACGCGAACCTCGACGTCATCCCGATCAGCGCGCTGCAACGCGTGGAAATCCTGCGCGACGGCGCGTCGTCGATCTACGGTTCGGACGCGATCGGCGGCGTCGTCAACTTCATCACCAAGCGCGAAGTCGAGGGCGGCAACGTCACCGTGCAGCTCGTGCAGCCGCAGCGCCGCGGCGGCGGCGACGAGCAGCGCATCCAGGCCACGTTCGGCAAGGGCAACCTCGCGCGCGACGGCTGGAACATCTACGGCACCGTCGACTTCCACCAGCGCAGCCGCCTGAAGCTGTCGGACCGCACCGGCTTCATTCCGGACGACGCGGCGATGGCGGCGATCGGCCTGCCGCGCAGCGCCGCCTCCGGCGGGTACGCGACACCCGCTAACTTCACGAGTTCGGCCAACAAGAACGCCGCCAACCCCTATTACGCGAGCGGCTGCCTGAGTCCCTACTCGATCCAGGGCGCGAAGAGCACGTGCGTACTGGACGACGACACCTATGGCTCTGCCCTGCATCCGAACAAGCAGCTGACGATGTACGCGCGAGCGACCAAGCGGATCGACGCCGACAACACCGTTACCGTCGAATACACCCGCGGCGACGAATCGATCTTCGGCTACAAGAACCCGACGCAGGCGGTCGCCGTCGGGAGCGCGAAGGCGATCCTGCCATCGACCAGCAAATGGTATCCGGGCGGCAGCGGCGGGGTGCCGGCCGTCGCCGGCATCACCAACCAGCCGCTGACCGTGTCCTGGGCGGTGGCCGACGGCGGACCGGCCGTGACCCGCGACAACCAGATCAACCAGCGGCTGCTGGTGTCCGCCGACGGCCACGTCGGCACCTGGGACTACCGGGCCGGCATGAGCTACGGGCTGTCCCAGCGCAAGGGCTATTTCCAGTCGGGCTACTACTCGGGCATCGGCCTGATCAACGGCCTGGCGAACGGCACGCTGAACCCGTTCGGCCTGCAGGACCAGGCGGGCCGCGACTATCTCGACTCGATCGCCGCGGACGGCATGCAGAACCGCAGCTCGAAGAGCTCCTACTATGGCATCGACGGCAACATCAGCAAATCGCTGATGGCCCTCGCCGGCGGCGACCTCGCGATCGCGATCGGCACCGACATCCACCGCGATACCAACGAAGACACCAAGCTGGGGCCGGCCGCCGACATCACCTATGCCAAGGTCGTCCCGGCGCACGGGGAAAGCGCACGCAACATCATCGGCGTGTACAGCGAGGTCGACGCCCCGGTCACCAAGACCCTGACGCTGAACGGCGCCGTGCGGGTCGACAAATACAGCGACGTCGGCTCGACCGTCACGCCCAAGATCAGCTTCCGCTGGCAGCCGACCAGGACGCTCATGTTCAGGGGCTCGGCCAACACGGGCTTCCGCGCGCCGACGCTGTTCGACCGCTACGGCTACCGCACCACCGTCGCCAATACGACGACGGCGGGACGCTGGGACGATCCGGTCCTGTGCCCGGGCCCGTCCATCACCATGCCGGGTACCGGCACGGCGGTGCCCGGCGTGGATGCCGCCGATGTCTGCAACGCCAAGTTGAACAAGCTGACCGGGTCGAACTCGCAGCTGAAACCGGAACGCTCCAAGGGCGGCACGCTGGGCGTCGTGTTCGAACCGTCGCGCTCGTTCACCGCGTCGCTCGACTACTGGCAGGTCAACATGAAGGACATGCTGGCCAACCTGCCGGAGAACGTCTACTTCACGAACTACGCCGACTACAAGAACCTGTTCGTGCGTAACGCCGACGGCTCGCTCGCGTACATCAACAACACGACGATGAACCTGGGCGGCCAGATCGCGGGCGGCGTCGACGTGTCGGCCAACTGGGAGATCGCGCGCAACCGGTTCGGAACCTTCGGCGCGGCCATCGACGGCACCTACCTGACCCGCTTCGACAACCAGCTCGTGCCGAACGGCCCGTGGATGTCCAACGTCGGCCAGTTCGGCTGGGCCAGCAACGGCACCACGTCGAGCTACCCGATCATCACGTTCCGCTGGAAGCACAACCTGCGCCTGTCGTGGCAGAGCGGCGATTACTCGGCGCAGCTGACGAACAACTTCAACAGCCACTACCGCGACGCCAACACGGCCGTCACGTCGCAGTACTACCGCGACATCCCGTCGTTCTCGACGTGGAACCTGACCGGCTCGATCCGCGTGCAGAAGCAGGTGCGCATCACGGCCGGCGTCACGAACCTGTTCGACAAGGCCCCGCCGATCACCAACAACACGATCTACAGCAGCGGCTACCTGAGCAGCGTCGCGAATCCGATCGGCCGCTCGTGGAACCTGCGCGTCAGCTACGATTTCGAGTGATCGACATGCGTACGATGCTGTTGAAATCGTTCGTCCTGGCCGCGCTGCTTGCGGCCGGCCAGGCCGGCGCCGCCGACGCGACCATCCGCGTGATCCTCGTCGGCGACTCCACGATGGCCACGAAGAGCGGCTACGGCGACGCCTTCTGCGCCCGCTTCACGGCGGACGTCACGTGCGTGAACCTCGCACGGGGCGGCCGCAGTACCGGCAGCTTCCGCGCCGAGGGCCGCTGGGACGACGTCCAGCGCATGCTGAAGGACGGCGCGTCGTTCAAGGCCACCTACGTGCTCGTGCAGTTCGGCCACAACGACCAGCCGGGCAAGCCGGGGCGCTCGACCGACCTCGTCACCCAGTTCCCGGTCAACATGGCGCGCTATGCGCGGGAGACGCGGGACCTGGGCGGCGTGCCGGTGCTCGTCACGCCGCTTGCCCGGCGCACGTTCAAGGGCGCGTATCTCGCCAATGACCTGGCGCCGTGGGCCGAGGCGACTCGGCGCGCGGCCGCGCAGGAACACGCCGTGCTGCTGGACCTGAACCGGGACAGCGTCGCCGCCGTCCAGGCCATGGGCCAGGATGACGCGGATACGCTGGCGGTCGTTCCGCGTCCGCCGGGCTACGGGATGCCTGCGGATCCGAACAAGGTCGAACCGGCCGGCGCCGCGAAGACGGCGTTCGACCGCACGCACCTCGGCGCCAAGGGCGCGGATTTCTTCGCGCGGATGGTCGAGCGCGAACTGGTGGCGGCGCGGCCGGAGACGGCTGCCTACTTCAAGGACGGGGGCAAGCGTTGAGGCGCTTCGCCCTGCTCGCCTGCGCGCTCGCCGGCGCGCAGGCGCACGCACAGGACACACGCGACGTGCGCGAGCCGGTCGTACCGCCAGCCTGCGCGGTGCTGGCCGGCGAGACCGCGGAGACGGGCCGCGACGATGCCGCGCGCATCCAGGCGGCCATCGACAACTGCGCGCCCGGCCACGCCGTGGTGCTCGCGGCCAGTAACGACAGGCGCAGCTTCGTCGCCGGACCACTGCGACTGCGCGACGGCGTCACGCTGCTCGTCGACAAAGGCGCCACGCTGTACGCCAGCACGGACCCGCGCCTGTTCGACCGCGGCGCCGGCACGTGCGGCACGAACGATGCGTCGGGGCGCGGCTGCCGCCCATTCATCACGCTCGACGGCGTGCGCGGTGCCGGCATCATGGGCGGCGGCACCATCGACGGCCAGGGCGGACAGCGCATCGCCGGCAAGGACGAGACGTGGTGGCAGATCGCCCGCCGCGCGCAAAAGGAAAAGACCCGGCAAAACGTGCCGCGCCTGATCCAGGCCGACAAGGCGCGCGACGTCACCCTGTACCGCATCACGCTGAAAAATTCCCCGAACTTCCACGTCACGCTGAACGAGGTGGACGGCTTCACCGCGTGGGGTGTCACCATCGACACGCCGCACGATGCGCGCAACACGGACGGCATCGACCCGATCTCGTCGCGCAACGTCACGATCGCGCACAGCATCATCCGCACCGGCGACGACAACGTGGCCATCAAGGCCGGCGCCAACGGGCCGACGGAGAATGTCTCGATCCTGCACAACCGCTTCTACAGCGGCCACGGCATGTCCATCGGCAGCGAGACGAACGGCGGCGTGCATCGGGTCCTCGTCGACGACCTGACGATGGACGGGACCACGTCCGGCCTGCGTATCAAGAGCAACGACATGCGCGGCGGGAGACTCGACGGCATCGTCTACCGCGACGTCTGCCTGCGCGGCATCCGGTCTCCCATCGAGATCACGACGCATTACGAGCAACCGGCGCAGCCGGGTGCGCTCATCCCCGACTACGCCGACATCCGCATGGAACGGGTGCGCAGCACGACGCCGGGACGCATCCTGCTGCAAGGGTATGACGAGGCGCATCCGCTCGTGCTGGACCTGAAGGACGTGGCGATCGCCGCCGGGTCGGACATCAAACGGGAACATGCGCGCGTGCAGGGTGCGTTCGGCGCTTCGGCCGATTGCGCCGGGCGGTTCCTGCCGTTTCCCGAACCGCCAGTCCGTTCCGTGCGCCCGCAGCTGACGCCCGGGCAGGCCCGCGCCTACGACTACCGCGAGGTGCTGAAGTACGTGGGCCCCATCGGCAACGAACGCATCGAGCCGTGGGATCCGCTGGCCGATCCGCTCGCGGCCGGCGCGCCACTGCGTGCCGACTACACGGTCGATGCGCGCGCGCCGGCGGACGGCACGACCCGTTTCGCCACGGTGCAAGCCGCCGTCAGCCGCGCCGTGGCGGCCGGCGGCACGCGCCGCATCGTCATCCGCATCGCGCCGGGCACGTACCAGGAACTCGTCTACGTGCCGCCGGGTGCGCCGCCGCTCACGCTGGACGGCGCCGGCGCCGACCCGCAGGCCGTGCGCATCAGCGCCGCACTGGACGCCTCGACGACGGGCGCCGCCTACCGCGGCCGCCATGCCGCCGAATTCGAGCACGCCGCCCCGGGCGTGCGCGCGATGTACGACGCGCTGAAGGATTTGCCCGCCCTGCAGACGACCGGCTCCGCCACTGTCTGGGTGCGCGCGGATGACTTCCAGGCTCGCAACCTGACGATCGAGAACGCGTACAACCGCGACGGCGCGGTCACGCATCCGGAGTGCAAAGGCGACAACTGCCCCGACACGACGGGCGGCAGCCGCGTGCACCACCAGGCCGTGGCGCTGCGCGTCGACGGCGCGGACAAGGCGCAGTTCGAGCGCGTGCGCCTGCTCGGCCTGCAGGACACGCTGTTCCTCAGTTCGCAGGACGGCACGGCCACGGTGCGCAGCTTCTTCCACGACACGCACATCGAAGGCGACGTCGACTTCATCTTCGGCGACACCATCGCGGTCTTCAAGGACTGCGCCATCCACGCCATCGGCGGCCGCTCGGCGTCCTACGTGGCCGCGCCGGACACGAACCGCCGCGCCAGGTATGGCTTCGTGTTCGACGGCTGCCGCTTCACGAGCGATGCGCCGGGCCCGGCCCGTACGCAGTTCTACTTTGCCCGCCAATGGTTCCATAACGAGCGCTGCACGCCGTACGGCTTCATCCCCGTCGAGGGCTATACGTGCCGGCTGGGCGACGTGGACGTGTACCAGGCGCCGAACGGCACGATCCGCCGGCGCACGCTGGAGACGGTCGGCAAGGCCGTGATCCTGCGCTCGCACATCGGCCCGCATTTCGAGAAGACGACGCCGTGGTCGGAATGGAACCGCAACGGCACGCTGGCGCACCGCCCCGCGCAATTCAGCTCGGACGATTACTGGGACAACCTGGCCGGCACGCCGTTCGCACCGCCAGGCCAACGGCCCGTCCCCGCCGACGTCTACCTCGGCGAATTTGACAACATCCTTGAATGACGGAGACACCATGAAGCAATCATTCGACGCCCGCCGCGGCTTTTTGAAAACCGCGACCGTCGCCGGACTCGCGCTGTCGGGGCCCGCACGGGCGCTGGCGGCGGCCGTTCCCGATCCGTGGAAGGCTGCCGCCGGCATCGCGCAACGCCTCGCCAACCCCGTCAAGTTCCGCAAGGCGGAGTATCTCGTCACCGACTTCGGCGCCGCGCCGTGCAAGCTCGTGCCCGTGAAGGCCTGGGTGTCGTTCGAGGACCAGGCGGACCTGCCGACGCCCGTGCCGGGTGCGCAGGACTGCTACGCCGCGATCCGCGCCGCCATCGAGAAATGCCACGCCGAGGGCGGCGGCCGCGTCGTGATCCCGAAGGGCGACTGGTTCTGCGCGGGCCCGATCGTGCTGCTGTCGAACGTGAACGTGCACCTCGCGAGCGGCGCGCACGTCTATTTCAGCAACGATCCGGCCGACTACGCGAAGTACGGCGACGTCGACTGCGGCCCGAACGGCAAGCTGGTCGTCTCGCGCTGGCAGAGCAACGACTGCCTGAACTATTCGCCCATGGTCTATGCGCACAACCAGGACAACATCGCGCTCACCGGCGACGACTGGACGGCCATCCTCGACGGCCAGGGCGGCGTGCCGTTCCCGGGCCGCGCCGACTGCTGGTGGACGTGGAAAGGCAAGAACGCGACGATCAACTCGGTCGCCCAGGACAAATCGCCGAACTACGTGCCCGGCAAGCTGGCGCAGAACCAGGTCAACGAACTGAATCCGAAGTCGCTGGCCGACGTGGCGCCGAATCTGCCGGAGGAGAAACGCCGGCTGATCCAGGGCGAAGGCGACAAGTGGCGCGCGGACGACGCGTACCTGCCCGCGCTGTCCGAAGCGGGCGTGCCTTTGGCGAAGCGCGTGTTCGGCGTGGGCCACTACCTGCGCCCGCCGATGATCCAGCTGATCGGGTGCACGAACGTGCTGCTGGAAGGCTACCAGGTGATCCACACGCCGTTCTGGCAGCACCACCCGGTCGCGTGCCGCAACCTCGCGATCCGCAAGGTCCATGCGAACAGCCTCGGGCCGAACAGCGACGGCTTCGATCCGGAAGCGTGCGACACGGTGCTCGTGGAAGGCTGCCAGTTCAACACGGGCGACGACTGCATCGCCATCAAGGCGGGCAAGAACCTCGACACGCAATACGGCCCGTCGCAGAACATCGTCATCCAGAAGTGCACGATGCAGAGCGGCCACGGCGCCGTCACGCTGGGCAGCGAGATGGCGGGCGGCATCCAGAACGTGTACGCGCAGAACCTCGTGTTCGAGAACATGAACTGGGCGACGAACCCGCTGAACACGGCGATCCGCCTGAAGACCAACATGAACCGCGGCGGCTTCCTGCGCAATTTCTATGTCCGCAACGTGAGCATCCCGAACGGCGTGCAGACGTCGCCGTCGTTCTATGCGTCGCTGCCGGGGTCGCCGATCGCATCGAAGACGGTCGCCACGGCCGCCGGCGCCGTCGTCACGTTCGATTGCGACTACACGCCGCGCGCGGACAACGTGCGCGTGCGCCCGCCCGAAGTGCGCAACGTGCACATCTCGAAGGTCAAGGTCGGCAACGTCCAGACGAAGGACGGGGCGCGGGCGTCGTGCTTCCAGGCGTTCGTCATCCTGGGGCCGGTGGCGTCCGACTACAACGGGCCGTCGCCGGCGCCGGCCGTACTGCCCGTGCGCGACGTGACGATCATGGACTGCGACTTCGGCACGCCCGTCAACGCGGCGCATCCGTGGTACACGTATAACGTGCGGGGGCTGAAGCTCGCGAACGTCATGATCGGCGGGAAGCGGTACGACACGACCTTGTCCGCTTGACCGTCGCAGATGAACCGTCATTCCCGCGCACGCGGGAATCCATACTGACCATCAGATTTCTATAACAGTGCTTCTGGCGCACAGCATCCGAATTCGGTGAATCAGCATGGGTTCCCGCCTTCGCGGGAACGACGGAGCGAGATGCTCTACAATGCCGTCACCTCTGGCTTGCATGGGATGGATGATGGCGACACCGGCGTTCAACTACGGCTCCGACGTGACGGGGCTGGTCTGGGGCTTCCTGTTGCAGGACGCCGCGCAAGCGGTGTCCGTCGACGCGAAGGAAGCCGAGACCTGGTTGCACGCTCCCGTCCCCGGGCAGTTCGTCTGGCTGCACTTCAACCTGTCGAACGCGGCCAGCGAGCGCTGGCTGCGCGCCCACGCCGGCCTGCCCGAGGAATTCTACGAAACGCTGCACCAGGGCTCGCGCTCCACCCGCATCGAAATGGCGGACGGTGCCCTGATCGCCGTCGTCAACGATGTCCTACATAATTTTTCGGTCGACACGGCCGAGATTTCCACGCTGTGGGTCCACGTGACGCCGCACGGCGTGATCACCGCCCGGCGCAAGCCGCTGGAATCCATCGAGCGCCTGCGCCAGGACGTGCTGAACGGCGCGCCGCTGCGCTCCTCGGTCGAACTGCTGGTGCACCTGCTGCGCGACCAGGCCGACGTCCTCGTCAACATCGTGCGCGATGCCGTGGCGCGGGTCGACACCGCCGAGGACCAGCTGCTGGCCGGCCGCCTCACGCGCCGGCGCGAAGACCTGGGCGCGCTGCGGCGGGTGCTCGTCCGGCTGCAGCGGCTGCTGGCGCCGGAGCCGGCCGCGCTTTTCCGCCTGCTGCAGCGTCCTCCATCCTGGGTGGCGCCGGAAGACCGCCAGGAGCTGCGCCAGTCGACCGAGGAATTCACGGTCGTGCTGTCCGACCTGGCCGCGCTGCATGAACGGATCAAACTGCTGCAGGAAGAGATCGCGGCCCGGGTCAACGAGGACAATAACCGCAGCCTGTTCCTGCTGACCATCGTGACGGTGATGGCCCTCCCGATCAACCTGATCGCGGGCCTGCTGGGCATGAACGTGGGCGGCGTGCCTCTGTCCCAGCATCCGCACGGTTTCTGGCTCGTGCTGGGATTCACCGCCCTCGTGACGGGCGCCATCGCCTGGCTGTTGCTTCGATTGCAACGACCGCATTGAGCCTTTGCCATATAAAAACAGGATATTTGCCCTTGCATTGGGTATAACTCCTTTCCCAGCATCACGTTAAGCTTCTTGCCTCAGGAAAAGCCCGCACGCCTGTGCAGACGTGCGCGGCGCGACCGACGGTAGAATGGCCCCAGACACCGGCGCCAGCCTCTGCTTCCACCGGTATGCGCGCCGCGCCGCCCGGCCGCGGCTTTTCGAGCATCCTATTTCCGAATCGCAGAAGAAGACCATGTTCAATCCATCCGACCATCCGCACCGCCGTTACAACCCGCTGCAAGGCGACTGGGTCCTCGTGTCGCCGCACCGCGCCAAGCGTCCGTGGCAGGGACAGCAGGAAGCCGTCGACCGCTCGGCCAGGCCGTCGCACGACCCGAGCTGCTACCTGTGCCCGGGCAATACCCGCGTCAACGGCGAAAAGAACCCCGACTACACGGGCACCTATGTGTTCGAGAACGACTTCGCCGCGCTGATGCCGGACACCCCGGAAGCCGCCGAGGGCGCCGACCCGCTGTTCCAGACGATGAGCGCGCGCGGCACGAGCCGCGTGATCTGCTTCTCGCCGGACCATGCGAAATCGCTGCCGCAACTGTCGCTGCCCGCGCTGGAAGGCGTCGTCGACACGTGGTGCGCGCAGGCCGCCGAGCTGGGCGCCAAGTACCGCTGGGTCCAGGTGTTCGAGAACAAGGGCGCCGTGATGGGCTGCTCGAACCCGCACCCGCACGGCCAGATCTGGGCGACGAGCTATGTCCCGAACCTGCCGGCCGCCGAAGACCGCCAGCAGAAGGCCTACCACGCCGAACAGGGCCGCCGCCTGCTGCTGGACGTGGCCGAGCGCGAGATCGCCGCCGCCGAGCGCGTGGTCGTCCAGACCGAACACTGGGTCGCCATCGTCCCGTACTGGGCCGCGTGGCCGTTCGAGACGCTGGTCCTGCCCCGCTTCGCCGTGCGCCGCCTGGAAGAGCTGCAGCCGGCCCAGCGCGCCGACCTGGCCGTGCTGCTGAAGCGCCTGACCACCCGCTACGACAACCTGTTCCAGACCTCATTCCCGTATTCGATGGGCTGGCACGGCGCACCGTACGGCATCCCCGACTCGGAAGCGGAAGGCTGGCAGCTGCACGCCCACTTCTACCCGCCGCTGCTCCGCTCCGCGTCGGTGCGCAAGTTCATGGTCGGCTTCGAGATGCTGGCCGAAGCCCAGCGCGACCTGACCCCGGAACAGGCGGCCGAACGCCTGCGCGCGCAATCCGAAGTGCACTACCTCGACACCGAATCCAACCAAACGACCTGACATGCAAGATACCCGTCTCTCCCGCACCGCCGCCGCCTTCGAAACCGCATTCGGCGCCGCCCCCACGCTGTTCGTCCAGGCCCCGGGCCGCGTCAACCTGATCGGCGAGCACACCGATTACAACGACGGCCTCGTGCTCCCCTGCGCCATCGACTACCGCACCGCCATCGCCGCCAAACCGCGCAGCGACCGCAAGGTGCGCGTCGTGGCTGCCGACTACGGCGACGCGCTCGACGAATACGATCTCGACGCCCCCATCGGCCGCGTGGACCAGCCGATGTGGGCCAACTACGTGCGCGGCGTCGTCGAGCAGTTCGTCAAGCGCGGCCTGCCCATGCAGGGCATGGACATGGCCATCGCGGGCGACGTGCCGCAGGGTGCGGGCCTGTCGTCGTCGGCCTCGCTGTCGGTCGCCGTGGGCCGCCTGTTCGCGACCCTGCCCGGCTTCGAGGCGCTGTCGCCGATCGACATCGCGCTGATCGCGCAGGCGTCGGAAAACGACTTCGTCGGCACCAAGTGCGGCAACATGGACCAGATCAGTTCCGCCTGCGGCGTCGAAGGCCACGCGCTGATGATCGACTGCCGCTCGCTGGAGGTGAAGCCGGTGCCGGTGCCGGACAACGCCGCCATCATGATCTTCAATTCGAACGTGACGCGCGGCCTCGTGGACAGCGCCTACAACGTGCGCCGCGAGCAGTGCGAAGCGGCCGCCCGCCACTTCGGCATCCCGGCCCTGCGCGACCTCGACCTGGCCACGCTGGAAGCCCGCGCGGGCGAACTGGACCCCGTCGTGCTGCGCCGCGCGCGCCACGTGGTGACGGAAGACGACCGCGTGCTGGCCGCCGCCGCCGCTCTCGAATCCGGCGACCTGGAACGCCTGGGCGAGCTGATGGCCGCATCGCACGCGTCGATGCGCGACGATTTCGAGATCACCGTCCCGGCCATCGACAACCTCGTCGACATCGTCAAGAACGTGATCGGCACCCAGGGCGGCGTGCGCATGACCGGCGGCGGTTTCGGCGGCTGCGTGGTGGCCGTCGTGCCGCACGCGCTGGTGGACGCGTCCCGTGCCGCCGTCGAGCGCGAATACCGCTCGCCGGACGGCAAGCCGGCCACGATCTACGTCTGCAAGCCGGCCGCCGGCGCGGGCAAAGTCAATCCATGATGTACGAGGCGGCGGCCGGACGCTATGGTTCGATGCCCTACCCGCATTGCGGCCGCAGCGGCCTGCGGCTGTCCGCCGTGTCGCTGGGGTTGTGGCACAACTTCGGCGGCAATGACGATTTCGATCGCCAGCGCTGGATCGTGCGCGCGGCGTTCGACAACGGCGTCACGTGCTTCGACCTCGCCAACAACTATGGCCCGCCGCCCGGGTCGGCCGAGGAAAACTTCGGCCGCCTGCTCGCGCGGGACCTGAAGCCGTACCGCGACGAAATGGTCGTGTGCACGAAGGCCGGCTACACGATGTGGCCCGGACCGTACGGCGACTGGGGCAGCCGCAAATACCTCGTCGCGAGCCTGGACCAGAGCCTCAGGCGCATGGGCCTGGACTACGTCGACATCTTCTATCACCACCGTCCCGATCCCGCCACGCCGCTCGAGGAGACGATGGCGGCACTGGATTACATCGTGCGCAGCGGCCGCGCGCTGTACGCTGGCATCTCGAACTACAACGGCGAACGCACGGCGGCCGCCGCGGCGGAACTGCGCCGCCTGGGCACGCCGTTCGTGATCCACCAGATGCGCTACAACATGCTGGTGCGCCAGCCGGAGGCGGACCTGCTCCCCGTGCTGGAGCGCGAAGGCATCGGCGGCATCGCCTTTTCCCCGCTGGCGCAAGGCCTTCTCACCGACCGCTATCTCGGCGGCGCGCTGCCGGCCGATTCGCGCGCGGCCGGCAAGGTCGGCTTCCTCAAGCCGGAGCACATCACGCCGGAGCGCCTGCGCATGATCGAGGCGCTGAACCAGGTCGCGCAGGCGGGCGGGCGCACGCTCGCGCAGCTCGCGCTGGGCTGGGTAAGGCGCCAGCCCTCGATTGCGTCCGTGCTGATCGGCGCGAGCAGGCCGCAGCAGGTGCTGGATGCCGTGCGCGCGGTGGAGATGGCGCCGCTCGCGGGCGACGAGATCGCGGCGGTCGAAGCGATCCTGGCATCGCAATAAAAAAAACGGCGCGCCGCCGCAGGACGGCGCGCCGGGGGTAACGACAGGACGGCACCGCCGTACCGTCCCGGCTTCCTGAAAGCGGTGCGCGGCTGCTAGTGGAAGGTGAAGCCGCCATCCACGTTGACCGACTGGCCGGTCACATTGTCCATCGTGGCGAGAAAGAGCGCCATGCGGCCCATGTCCTCGGGTGTCTGGGCGCGGCCCTGCGGGATGAGCGTGAGCTGGTGGCGCGCCCAGGAATCCTCGACCGACTCTCCCTCCTGCTTCCATTCGTCGGCGAGACGATCCCACATATAGGTGCGCACCACGCCCGGACAGATGGCGTTCACCGTGATGCCCTCCTGCGCCACTTCCTTGGCCAGCGCGTTCGTGAACCCCACCACTGCGAACTTCGACGCGCTGTAGTGCGCGAGATTGGGAAAGCCTTCCTTGCCCGCGATCGAGGCGACGTTGATGATGCGGCCCCACCCCTGCCCCCGCATTGGCGCCAGCGCGGCCCGGCATCCCAGGAACGTACCCTTGGCGTTGACGTCCATGACGACGTCCCAGTCCTTCTCCGCCAGGTCCGCCACCGGGCGGATGCTGATGACCCCTGCGCAGTTGACGAGAATGCCCAGCGCGCCGAACGCCGCGACGGCCTCGTCGACCATGGCCTGCACCTGCGTGGCGTCGGTGACGTCCACGCGCCGGGTGAGCGCGCGCCGGCCCAGCGCCCTGACTTCGTCGGCCGTCGCCTGCATGGCGTCCTCCAGCAGGTCGGCAATCAGCACGTCGGCCCCGGCGCGCGCGAGTTCCAGCACGATGCCCTTGCCGATACCGCGCGCACCGCCCGTCACGATGGCCGAGCGGCCGGCCAGCGGCAGTAAATTCGACATATCCGTCTCCTCATTGTTGGTTGGTCCCGAACGATGTTGCCGCCGGGCTGAACGCAACTAGCGTGCCAGTGCCGGCACGGACGGGCTATCAGGAGGAAAACGGAGAAAGGCGGGCGGCGCGTGCGACAGGTGTCGCAGCACCATCCGTATCGCGGCCGACAGGTGTCTCGGCCGACGCATCAGCACCAGTACCTCAGCACCAGTTTCTCAGCACCAGTTCTTATCGGGCTTCATGTCGAGGCGCAGCGCCGCGTCGATCACGTCCTGCAGTTCCACCGGGTCGCTGAACGGGTCTTCGTCCAGCGCGGTGACGCGGTTCAGCTCCTTCTGCCAGCGCCGCAACTCGTCGACATACGCCTGGTCGGGCACCCGTTCCAGGTCGCCGTCTTGCGGGACGAGATCGTGGATCCCGTTGTGCACCCACTCGCCGGTATGCCAGTCCGGCATGTCGATGCCGGGGAACAGGCAGATCCCCTGCAGGTCGATCCCGCGGCGCACCGCGGCCAGCGATTCGCACATCACGTCGTGCAGCCAGCTCGCGCGGCCGCGACCGAGGCCGCTCGTCTCGCCGATGATCATCGGCCGGCGATAGCGTTGCCAGACCGTCTCCAGCATGTCGCACAGCGGCGCGATGCGGTCGTCGTCCGGCGCCAGCGGCGCATGCGGGCCGTGCTCGCGGTATTCCATCTGCCCGAACGAATACGAGTTCGCGCCGACGATGTCCAGCACCTCCGGCGCGCCGCCGAATTCGGGATGCTCGCGGCCATACAGGATGTCCCACGCGAGGAAGGTATCGACTTCCGTTTCGCGGCGTGCCGCCTCGGCCTGGTCGGGTCGGTCGCGCGGCGCCACGACGCGCACCAGCGGATCCACGTGCACCATGCGCGCGTCCGGATCGACTTCGCGGATCGCCTTCACGCCCGCGATCGCGGCGCGGCACAGCGCCAGCCGCAGCCGCATCCGGTCATCGCGCGTGCAGCGGTACGGCGCCGCCCAGCCCCATTCGCCGGCGCAGAACGAGAAAAACGTGATTTCGTTGATGGGCGTGAAAAAGTGCGGGCCACGCACCTTCGGCACCACATACTCGGCCGCGGCGCGGCAGTACGCGGCGAAGCGGTCGACGAACGCTTCGGCGTACGGATCGAGATCGTCCGGGTAGCCGTAGTGGCACAGGTCCCAGACCGGAATCACCTTGGCCGCGTTCAGCGCGGCGATGTACGGATCGAGGCCGGAAAAATCGTAGCGGCCGCCCTTGTCCACCATCGGCCACGGGATGCCCTCGCGGGCGACGGCGATACCGAGGCCGGCCAGCCGCGCATAGTCTTCGCCGGCATGGCGGTCATGACCCGTTTCCGCCACCAGGTTGCGGCGCACGCGCTCCTTCCCCCACAGGAAGGTGGAGCATTCGAAACCGGACAGGAAAAAAGTGGGAAAGATTCCGGGACGCTGTGCCACGCGGCTCTCCTTTCGATACTCGGGCGGAGCCGAGTATAGCCCGGACTCGCAAACCGGCCGTGCACGCTTGCCGCAGGACTACTTGTCGTCCTTGCGGGCAAACCACGTCGCCAGCGCGGACCCCGACAGGTTGTGCCACACGCTGAACAACGCGCTCGGCACGGCCGCCAGCGGGCTGAAATGGGCCGCAGCCAGCGCCGCGCCGAGGCCGGAATTCTGCATGCCCGTCTCGAACATCACGGCCTTGCGTTTGGCCAGGTCCATGCCGAACAGCCGCGCGAACAGATAGCCGAGCGCGAAGCCCAGCAGGTTGTGCAGGATGACGGCGGCGAACATCAGCAGGCCGTTCGTCAGCAGCTTGCTCTGGTTCAGCGCGACGATGATGGCGATGATCAGCACGATCGCCACCGTGGACACGAGCGGCAGCGCCTTCACGCTGGCTTGCGCCTGGCGGCGGAACAGCGTCTTCGCGACGATGCCCAGCGCGATCGGCACGATCACCACCTGCACGATGTCCATGAACAGCGACGCCGTATTAATCTGCATCCAGGCGCCCGCCAGCAGAGACACGAGCGCCGGCGTGGCGAACGGCGCGATCAGCGTGGACACCGCGCCGATCGACACGCCGAGCGCCACGTCGCCGCGCGACAGGAACGTCATCACGTTGGACGCGGTGCCGCTCGGGCAGCAGCCGACGAGGATCACGCCGACCGCGATCTCCGGCGGCAGGCGCAGCGCGACGGCGAGCACGTACGCGATGCCGGGCATGATGAGGTAATGCCCGACGACGCCGATGGCCACGTCCTTCGGCCGGCGGAACACGTCGCGGAAGTCTTCCGTGGACAACGTGAGCCCCATGCCGAACATGACGATGCCCAGCAGCGGCGCGATCCCGGCTTTATAGCCCACGAACAGGCGCGGCGCGAAGAAGCCGAGGGCCGCGAACAGGAGCACCCACAACGAGAAGGTCTTGCCGACGAAGGCGCTGGCTTTTTCAATGGCGTTCACGCGGATGGGCTCCTGGTCTGATGAGACCGACATTATATGTCCGCACCCCTGACCTTCGGCCGGTGCATGCCGGCGCGATCGGCGGTACGATGCTCCCATCATGACCGATACCACTCCCATCCGCCTGCCCATCGGCACCGCCGACGGCGTCGTGTTCGACGTCGTCGCGTGGGGCCCGTCCCACGCCGACGTCGATGTCAGCGTGGCCTGCATGTTCGAGCACGAAATGAACGGCGGCATGGCCGGCGGGCTGCTGGCGCTGGACCAGGCGCTCGGCGGCCAGCTGGCGCGCCTGCGGTCCGCTGGCGCATTCCGCGCGCAGCCGCTGGAGACCCTGCTCATCACGTCGCCTCCGCCCGCCGTGGTGCCGCGCGCCGTGCTCGTGATCGGCATGGGCGATCCGGCGCTGCTGGACGGCGAGATGCTGCGCCGCGCCTGCCGCGTCGCGCTGCGCGAGGCGGTCCGCCACGGCGCCGTGTCGATGGCGTTCGCGCCCAGCGTGCTCGATGCGGGCCACACGGACAATGCGCCGCTCGACATGCAGAACGTGATGCTGGACGGGATGCTGGGCGCGCTGCGCGCGGAGCACATGCTGGCGGACGCCGGCCTCGCGCCGCCGCCGTCGCTGCGTCATTGCACGTTCGACGTGGGCGCGCCACGGGCGCAGGCCGCGGGACGCGCGTTCGCGGAGGCGTTCGCGCGGCTGGCCCGCACCTAGCGCCGCAACGCCAGGTCCGCCACCAGCGCCACCCCCAGCCCCAACGACACCGCCTTCCAGAACAGCAGCGGACTACGCTCGATCAGCGGCGTCCGCGTGCGCTGCGCAAACGCGCTGTTCGGATGGTGCAGGTCGTACACGAATTCGGCGACGTCCTCGTAGCGCCGGCGCGGATCGATCTGCAGCGCCTTGTGCAGCGCCGCGTCCACCCAGGCGGGGATCGACGGATCGTGTGCGCGCGCGGGCGTGTACGCGAGCCGGCGCTGCGCCGCGCGCCCGGCCGCGCGCGGGATCCCGACGCCGTACGGCAGTTCCCCCGTCAGCATGAAGTATGTGAGGACGCCCAGCGCGAACACGTCCGACCGCACGGTGCCGCGTTCGCCGAGGAAGTACTCCGGTGCGGCGTACAGCGCGGCGCCCTGCAGCGTCCAGTCCTCGTCATGGGAGGCCATCTCGACGACGCCGGCCACGCTCACCGAGCCGAAATCGATGATGCGCGCGTTGCCGGCCGCATCGATCATGACGTTCTCCGGGCGGACGTCCTGGTGCAGCATCTCGAGCCGGTGGAACGCGCGCAGCCCTTTCGCCACCTGGTCGACGATGCGGCGCACGGCGTCCAGCCCGGGACGCGGCTGGCTGCGCAACCACTGCGCCAGCGTGACGCCCTCGATGTATTCGGCCGCCACATAGACATGGCTGCGGCGCCGCGCCGGCGCCGGTTTGACGACGTGCGGGCTGCGCACGCGCCCCATGATCCATTCCTCCATCACGAACCGCTCCATGTAGGCGCGGTCGCCGGCCAGCTCGATGGAAGGCGTTTTCAGGATGACTTGAGCGCCGCTGTGCGGATCCTCGGCCAGGTAGACGTGGCTGCGGCTGCTGCCGTGCACCTCGCGCACGATGCGGTAGCCGTCGAGCTCCGCGCGCGGGGCCAGCAGCGGCGGCAGCGGCAGGCCCGCCATCTGGCGCAGCAGTTCGGACGCCTCGCGCGCCTGCAGCGATTCGATGCGGACCAGCTGCACGGTCAGGTTGTCCGCGCTGCCGTTGGCGAGCGCGCGCTGCACGAGGCGGCACGCGGCCGCGTCCAGGTCCGGCGCGTCCTTCAGCGCGGCGTGCACGTCGGCGCCCGACACGTGCTCGTACACGCCATCCGTGGCCAGCATGAACAGGTCGCCGGCTTCCAGCGCCACGGCGCGGTAGTCGATCTCGATACGGTCCTGCACGCCCAGCGCCCGGCTCAGGTAGCTGCGCTCGGGCGATACCCACACGCGGTGGTCGGTCGTGAGCTGTTCCAGGCTGGCGCCCCCTGCGCCCGCGTGGACGCGGTAGATGCGCGCGTCGCCCACGTGGAACAGGTGGGCGGTGTTCGACTTGATGACCAGCGCCGAGAACGTGCAGACGTGGCCGCAGTCCTGGTCGGCGCGGTCCTGGCCCTGCCGCGTCTGGGCATACAGCCACGCATTGACGGCAGCGAGCACCTTCTCGGCCGACGTCCGGACCGACCAGGCGTCCGCCGTCGCGTAGTAATCGTCGAGGAAGGCCGCGACGGCGGTCGCGCTGGCGACGTGGCTCACGGCGCTGCTGCTGATGCCGTCCGCCAGCGCGAGCGCGGCGCCCTTTGTCGCGGCGAGCGGCGCGCGCGGGATCACCACGCCGTGGCAATCCTGGTTGACCGCCTTGCGGCCGCGGTCCGTGTGCTGGCCGACGGACAGCGTCAAAGGCTGCGACATGGCACCGCCGGCGCGCGCGTCGTCAGACTTTGTTGAACGAACGCTTCGGCGCCGTCTTCACGTGCGTCGAGTACAGCGTCAGTCCGGTGAACGCGAGGCCGCCGACGAGGTTGCCCAGCACGGTCGGGATCTCGTTCCAGACCAGGTAGTCGAGGAAGGTGAAGTGGGCGCCGGTCAGGATCCCGAACGGGAACAGGAACATGTTCACGACCGAGTGCTCGAACGCCATCGCGAAGAACAGCATCACGGGCATCCACATGGCGATGACCTTGCCGCCGACGGTCGTCGAGATCATGGCGCCCACGACGCCCGTCGACACCATCCAGTTGCACAGCATGCCGCGGATGAACAGGGTGACCATGCCGGCGAAGCCGTATTCCGCATAGCCCAGCGTGCGTTTTTCGCCGATGGTGCCGATGGTCTTGGCCAGCACGCCGCCGTCCGTGTGGAAGCCGAACGTGAAGATGTACGCCATCAGGAAGGCCACGGTGAACGCGCCGAGGAAGTTACCGGCGAAGACGATGCCCCAGTGCTTGATCACGCGCGGCAGCGTGACGCCGGGCCGCCGGTCGATCAGCGCCAGCGGCGTCAGCACGAACACGCCGGTCAGCAGGTCGAAGCCGAGCAGGTACAGCATGCAGAAGCCCACCGGGAACAGCAGCGCGCCGATCAGCGGCACGCCCGTCGCCACCGAGCAGCTGACGGCGAACACCGCCGACAGGGCAAGGATGGCGCCGGCCATGTAGGCGCGGATCAGCGCATCGCGCGTGGACATATAGATCTTGGATTCGCCCGCGTCGACCATCTTGGTCACGAATTCTGAAGGCACCAGGTACGCCATGAAATACTCCCTAGGAACCGCGCTGACGCGGCAATGTTGATCGGTGATCCGGCGTCGATTGCGCCGTCATGGGGAGTTATGCAAGAAGCGGGCCCGCATCAGACCGGGGCGATTCTCACGGACCTGCGCACCGCGAACGTGCCGGCGCTGCCTGCTGGTGCGGTGGCGCACCATTGTTGGAGAGGACGCCCACGCGCGTGCACACGAACGATGCAGGCCGTGTGGCGCGATGCGCGCCGTTGCCCCGGTCAGGCGCCGAACCAGGCCGCGCACGCGGCGCGCAGGCCGTCCGCGCCACCATCGCCGGCCCACGCCACATGGCCATCGGGCCGGATCAGCACCGCGGCGGGCAGCGTCACCACGCCGACGACGGGCAGTTCGCACACGCCATCGAACGTCGCCTCGACCCGTTTCACGCGGCCGCCGTCGACCGTGGCGTCCAGCCCGAGATCGAGCAGCACCGGCCGCGCGTCATGCAGCAGCGCGTGGACGCGGGTCGGCCCCGCCGCCGTGACGATGTCCAGGTCGGGCATGCGCCGCCCGAGCAGCGGGTGGCCCTCGCCCAGGTCGTAGCGGATGTCCAGGCCGGCGATCACCGCGCCGAAACGCTTGCGGGGTTCGTCCATCGCGAGCATCTCCGCGACGAATTCGCCCAGCACGGGCGTGCGGTCGTCCGGGCGCCGCAGCACGCCCTGCGCGATCGTGTTGCGCAGCACGCGCGCGGCGGCGGGATGGCGCTCGGCCTGGTAGGTATCGAGCAGCGCCGCCGGCGAGATACCTTGCACGACCTGCGCCAGCTTCCACCCGAGGTTGACGGCATCCTGCACGCCGAGATTGAGGCCCTGCCCGCCCAGCGGCGGATGGATGTGCGCGGCGTCGCCCGCCAGCAGGATGCACCCCCTGCGATAGCTGTCCGCCTGGCGCACGGCGTCGCTGAAGCGGGACAGCCACGTGGGGGAATGGACGCCGAAATCGGTCCCGTAGATGGCGTTCAGGCCCGCGGCGAGTTCGTCGAGCGTGGGCTCGCCGGCCGCCCGCGGATCGCGACCCGCCAGCACGACGCCGACCGTCTCGCCATCCGCCAGCATGGACATCGCGTGGCGGCCGGTCGCGTCCTCGTGGAAGCCGAGCACCGGCTTTTCGCGCATTTTCACTTCGGCGATGATCCAGCTCGTCGACGCGTCCCAGCCGGGGAAGCCGATGCCGGCCAGCTTGCGGATGCGGCTGCGGCCGCCGTCGCAGCCGACCAGCCAGCGCGCGCGCATGCGCGTGCCCTGCGTCGTCGTGACGTCGACGCCGTCGTCGTCGCATGCGATACCGTCCACGTCCCGGTCGCGGACAATCCGCACGTTCAATTCGTCGGCCCACGCGGCGAGCAGCCGTTCGGTCTGTTCCTGCGCCAGCGCGAGCAGGTAGTTGTGGCGGGTCGGGAAATCGCTGATGTCGAGGGCGGCGTGGAAACTGACGCGCGGGTGCGTCTTGCCCGCGGCGAGGAAACGGTCGACGATGCCGCGCTGGTCGAGGAGTTCGAGCGTGCGCGCGTGCAGCCCGCCGGCGCGGCCGCCCACGCGGGCCTGCGCCGGCTTGCGTTCGACGATGGCGGCGTCCACGCCGGCGAGCGCCAGTTCGGCGGCCAGCATCAGGCCCGTGGGGCCGGCGCCGACGATGATGATGTCGTGGTCGCTTGTTTGCATTGGTTCACCTGTATTTCGACGGAGAGCGTTAATGCGCTCTTTTCCGTTGAGTTAGCACATCACTGTGTAGGGGCCATCGACGTGACAACCGCAGTTACAGGTCTTCACGGCTTCGATGTATACCTCATAAACCCCTTCCTCACGAAGCTTGTCCAGGAGCGGCGTCAGCCTCTGTTCGTCAATTTGGTGGTCGGCAGTCCTGAAGACCTCCATTGCGCATGCGCAGCATCCAAATGCCATATCTTTTCCGGGATGATCAGCGTGGTTTTGCGAAGCGCGTGGAGCACTGACCTGTCATCAGCCAGTTTGCCGTACGGTTCTCTGGGTAGAACTTCCCCCCCCCGTTTCATGAAGTCAGCGTCGCCCCACATATCGCATGTCGCCCTTTTGAACTCAGCTGTTGGCTGGGTTCCCTGGATCGTGAAGTGTAGGTCTCCGACTTTATCGCCCGGTTGCTCAAGCTCGCTTTTGGTGTCGTAGCTGTACGCCTTGCCGCCAGTGATCGTAAGGCCAATACTTCTCATCCTTGCTTCGACATTACTGCCGGCGCCTGATGACGTCGTAACAGGGATCGATGTTGCGAGTTTCACAGCATCTGCCGTGGTCATACTATGCAGATCAGCCGCTACACTGCAATGCGCAAGGCACATTAGAAGGAATGCGCCGACACAGGTTGTTGGATTTGTTTTCAAGTCTTTTCCTTACTCCAGAACGGCCCGTAACCGAGCAAGTGCGTCCTCGACCACGAACTCAGGAGCCGCTTCGATTTTCTTTGCCCCGCGAGCGGTCAAATCCATCGTGCGAATCATATTCACGAGCGCGACACCTTGAGTCTCTGTGCCCGATCCACTCAGCGGCACCGCAAAGCCCGCATAGCGAGCGAAGTCGCCACCTTGGGTAATCGGGGCCACTAACGCCACCCCCATCAGATTGAACGCAGCCGGCGAGAGTACAAGGCATGGACGAAAATCGCCTTGCTGTTCTCGCCCTACTGTTGGGTTAAGGTTCACGCGAACGATATCCCCACGGTTAAACGTGGTACGCCTCACCATACTTCTTGGCCTACAGGTTTGGTGCCTTCCCAAGCCTCCACGTCTACAGGAGGCGCCGCCTTCAAATCGCATTGCGCCATCAGATCAGCGAGGGAGTAGGCTTTGCGAGCAGGCCGCAATACCAGCCCTTCCGGCTGCATGTCAGCGCTCAGTTTGTCGCCAAGCGCAACGCCTAGTTGACTCAACAAAGTAGACGGCAGTCGAACGGCCGCGCTGTTGCCCCACTTTTGAATCGAGAGTTCCATAGTTACACCTCCAATGTAGATACATTGTATTACCCAAAATTCGGCATGGCAAGCAAATTCTACAATGTAGATACGCCTTAAACCACTGTTTCAAACATCGCTTCCAGCCTCTTTTGCGACACTTGAAGATATGGGCGAACGTGGTTGAGCTCGGCATGTCCTAAAAGCAGCTGGACAGTTTCTACGTCCTCGCCTTGCTGGATGAGCCGTGACGCCATTGTGCGCCGGCCGCTGTGCGACGAACCACCCTTTATGCCGGCATCGCGGTATAGCGTCGTGACGTGAGATTGCAAGCTGTCGCATGCTAAGTACTCCACCTGCTCGCCCTCCCAGCTTACGCGCCGCTTGGTGTTCAGGTGGAACTTGTAGCCCTTGTGCGTCAGGATAAGCTTACTCGACGGTTCAAGGCCTCGATAGCGGCCTGGATCGCCGGTCGTTCGTAAGCGCCGCTCGGCCCGATAGCCCAAGTACCGATCAAGCGCCTCGATGGCCTTGGCATGGCTCAGGTAGATGCAGCGCTGCCGGCATCCCTTTGTGATCGCCGCGCGCAGGCTAATTTCTTCGCGTAGCGCACCCGATGGGAACAGCACATCCTGCACCTCGATCTGAGCAATTTCGGTCACGCGCATGCCGGCCGTTAGGCCGAGAAGCAAAATTAGACAGTCACGCTCAGGATGTCGACTGGTTGCCGCTGTGACGCGAAGAAGGTGACGGATTTGCCCCGGCTGGAGCGTGGTTGCTTGGGCCATTGGAACCTCTGAACAAGATGCGTTGTAAACGGATTCAGAGGGAGACGCCCGCAGGCATCTTTTTTAAGTCTAACACGCTGCCCAGCTCAGTCCTCGGAAAGGTCCATCTGGCCGCTCCCCTACAAACGGCATCGGCAATAAAAAACGGCGCGCCGCCCGAAGGCAAGCGCGCCGGTGGCAACGACGGGCCGGCACCGCCGTGCCGTCCCGTCCTACTCGGAAATCAGAAGTGGTACTCTGCCTTGACCATTGGCGTGCTCGCCGAGGCGCCCGGCACGCGCTTGCTGTCGTTGCCGAACTTGTTGTGCCAGTATTGATAGGCGAAGCCGGCGCGGAAGGTCTTCGGCTTGGCGCCCAGCAGCGGGCCCAGGTCGTACAGCAGCTGCATGTCGATGTTCGTTTCCGGCGCCGTCTGGTTGCCGAATTCGTCCTTGCCCTTAGCCGCGATCCAGTTCGCGAAGCCTTCCCACGACCAGCCCGACGCCCCGATCGGGAACGCCCACACGGCGCCCAGCATCGGGTGCGTGTCGTAGCGGTAGCGCGAGACGCTGGTCTGCGTGAATTCATTGTTCGGCGCGTTGCTCTCCCACAGGCCGTAGATACCCACGTTCAGCAGACCCGGAACCTTGAAGGCCAGCGTCGGGCCGACGACCAGCATGCGCTTCTTCGAGTTGTAGCCGGCATCGTCCTTCGTGTTGGCGTCGAAGCCCAGCGTCAGGCCCACGTCGCTCACGGGGCCGTAGGCGAACTCCCTGCCGCTCACCTTGCCCAGCGAGATCGTGTTGCGGTACACGAGGTAGAACTCCTGCGCGCCCGACTTGGCGCCCGGCGCGGACGGATCGGTCTTGTTCGACAACAGGACATCCAGGTTGAAGAAGTTCGTGCCGTAGGCATAACCGCTCACGTGGTTGATGTCGATGATGTCCTTGTGGATTTCACTGGCGTTGAACGGCTCGCGGAAACGGCCGCCGGTGCGGTAGCCGATCGACGTGTCGCTCCATTCCGCGGCCTGGACGGACGTTGCCGCGCATGCGCACAGCGCCATGGTCAGGACGGTTTTTTTCATGCTTTGCTCCCTTGGGCGATAGGTGGGTGGTTGTTGGTGGCGCCAGCGTCTCCGTGGTTCTCGGCCGGGATGTCGCGGGTACCGTTGAAGAAGAGGTTCAGTGCGACCGCGGCGACGGCGGTCAGCAGGATGCCCGACTCCAGCAACGGATGCAGGCTGTGGGCCATCTGTTGGGCCCAGCGCGGTGCCACCAATGGGATCAGGCCGAAGCCGATCGACAGGGCGACAATATACAGGTTGTAGCGGTTGCTCCGGAAGTCCACGCGCGTCAGGATGCGGATGCCCGCCGCGGCCACCATGCCGAACATGACGAGACCCGCGCCGCCCAGCACGAACTGGGGAATCGCTTCGACCAGCGCGGCCATTTTCGGCAGCATGCCCAGCACGATCATGATGATGCCGCCGGCCACGCACACCCAGCGGCTCTTGACGCCCGTGACGGCGACGAGGCCCACGTTCTGCGAAAAGCTCGTATGCGGGAAGGTGTTCAGCAGGCCGCCGATCAGCGTGCCCAGGCCGTCCGTGCGCAGGCCCGCGGCGAGCTGTTTCCGGTCGAGATCCTTGCCCGTCAGTTCTGACAGCGCGAGGAACATGCCGGCCGACTCGATCATCACGACGATCATGACGACGGCGAACGTGACGATCATGACCAGGTCGAACGTGGGCGTCCCGAACGCCAGCGGCGTCACGAGCTGGAACCAGGCGGCCTCGCCCACCTTGTCGAAGTTCATCTCGCCCAGCGCGAACGTGACGACGCAGCCGGCCACGATGCCCAGCAGGACGGAGATATTGGCCAGGAAGCCGCGGCAGAACCGGACGAGGCACAGCACGACGGCCAGCACGAAGGCCGCGATGCCCAGGTGGTCCAGCGCGCCGTAGTTCGGGTTCGGCGTCATCGGCACGGGGCCGGCGAGCTTCAGCGCCGGCGCCTCCGCACCCGGCGGCAGCGCGGCCGCGGCCTGCGCGGCGCTGGCGCGCGCCGCATCGACCATCGCCGCCAGTTTCACGGTATCGACGCTCTGCGCCGTGCTTTCCGGACCGCCCATCGCCCAGCCCACGCCGACGCGCATCAGGGTCACGCCGATGATCAGGATGATGGTGCCCGTGACGACCGGCGGGAAGAACCGCAGCAAGCGGCTCATCAGGGGCGCGAGCAGGAGCGCCACGGCACCGGCGCCGATGCCGGCACCGAAGATCGCGCGCGCCCCGTCGACGCCGGGGACCGCATTCGCGATGGCGACCATCGGACCGACGGCCGCGAAGGTCACGCCCATCATCACGGGCAGGCGGATGCCGAACCAGGATGTCAGGCCGAGGGATTGAATGAGTGTCACGATCCCGCAGCAGAACAGGTCGGCCGAGATCAGCATGCTGACCTGTTCGGGCGGAAGTTTGAGTGCGCGTCCCACGATGAGGGGGACGGCGATGGCGCCGGCGTACATGACGAGGACGTGCTGCAACCCGAGCGCACCGAGGCGCGCGAGCGGCAGCCGTTCGTCCACCGGATGGCGGGACGGCTGGGTCATGCTTTGTCTCCTGTAGTGGGACCTCGGATAACCTGCTGCGCGTTGCCCTGCCGTCCTGCGATGCTCGCTGTACTACTCGTACAGCTGCGCTTCTCGGACGGCATGGCTGCCGCTCGCGACGGTTCTCCGAGGCCCTTTAGTTTTTTATGAACTGCTGGACTGCGTTCGAAACCAAAAGAAGCATGCCGCCCGCCACGCGCCGGCCATCTGGGCCGGGCGCGCGAGCGTGTCCGCCGGCCCGCTGTGGAGGGCCGCCGGACAGGGTACAACGGGTTAGTTGGTCGGGGCGCCCTCTTCGTACCAGCGCTTGATGAGATTGCGCTCATCCGGCGTGATCTGGGTGGCGTTATTCAGCGGCATCTGCTTGGTCACGACGGCCTGCTGGTACATCTGCTGGGCGTGGCGCTTGATCGAATCGGGCGAATCGAACGAGATGCCCTTGCTGGCCATGGCGGCCGAGTGGCACATCGCGCAGCGCTGGGCGACGACGCCTTTCACCTGGTCGAAGCTGACGTTCTGCGCGGTGGCGCCGGCGGCTGCGGCACTGTTCACGGGCGCGGCGGACGCGATCACCGGCAGGTCCGCCTCGGGCTTCGGGGTCAGGAAGACGACGAGACCCAGCATGGCGGCCACGCCGAAGCCGGCGAATTCCCACGGCACGCGCTTGCCGTGCACCAGCGCCTTGTGGCGGGCGACGAAGCTCTGGCGGATCAGGGCGCCGGTCAGCATCATGAGGACCAGCACGACCCAGTTGTTCTCACCCGAGTACAGCCAGCCGTAGTGGTTGGACAGCATCGCGAACAGCACCGGCAGCGTGAAATACGTGTTGTGGACGCTGCGCTGCTTGGCGCGCCAGCCGTAGATCGGGTCGACCGGCTGGCCGGCCTTCAGCTGCGCGACCACCTTGCGCTGGCCGGGGATGATCCAGAAGAACACGTTGGCGCTCATCGACGTGGCCAGCATGGCGCCGACCAGCAGGAAGGCGGCACGGCCGGCGTATAGCTGGCACGCGAGCCAGGCGGCGAACACGACGAACGCGAAAATGATCGCGCCGACGATGGCGTCGCCGTTCTTCCTGCGGCCGAACGTGCGGCAGATCGTGTCGTACACGAGCCAGAACGCGACGAGGAAGCCCAGCGCGGTGCCGACGGCGGCGCCGGCCGTCCAGTCGTGCACCTGCTTGTCGACCATGAAGGTGCCGGCGTTGAACAGATACAGCACGGTGAACAGGCCGAAACCGGACAGCCACGTGGCGTAGCTCTCCCAATAGAACCAGTGCAGGCCCTCGGGCATGGATTTGGGGGCGACGAGGTATTTCTGCGGATGGTAGAAACCGCCGCCGTGCACGGCCCACAGTTCGCCGTCGACGCCTTTTTGGACGAGGTCGGGCGACGTCGGCTTGGTCAGGGAGTTATCGAGAAAGACGAAGTAGAACGATGCGCCGATCCAGGCGATCGCGGTAATGACGTGGGTCCAGCGCAACAGTAAATTCACCCAGTCGAGCAGATAGGTTTCCATGAGAGCCTCAAAAACAAAGGAAGCATGGCGCAAGTAACACACCAGGCTGTCCCATCACCACAGCGGGCTCTGTGAGGGGCAAATCATCGCAACCACCGGCGAGGGGCTGGGCCCTGCTGCCGATGCGCTCCGCGGCGACACAACAACTGTATACGATCTTTTTGAAAAAAGGTATGACTTTATGAGAAAAACAACGCGCCGTGCTTACGAGCCACGATACGTGGAATACGACCACGGGCTGACCAGCAGCGGCACGTGGTAGTGGCCCGCCGCGTCGGCGATGCCGAATTCGAGCGGCACCATGTCGAGGAAGGCCGGTTCGGGCAGGTTCACGCCCTTCTCCCGGAAGTACGCCGCCACACTGAACGTGAGGCGGTAGCGGCCGACCGCCATCGTCTCGGCATTCAGCAGCGGACCGCCGTCGTTGCGGCCGTCGTCATTGAGGGTGAGCGTCTTGATCGTGCGCGCGCTGCCGTCATGGTCGAGCGCTTCGAGGGTGACGCGCATGCCGGCGGCCGGGCAGCCGTTCATCGTATCGAGCACGTGGGTGCTGAGGTGTCCCATCTGATTTCCTTTCTTGTTGATTGAGGTAAAAAATTGCATACACTTTCTGTTTTCTTTTTTTTGAAAAGTGTATACACTTCAAACACGATGTCAATCACTTATTGTTCCGAGCGACCATGAACCGAGCCCGCCAACCCCTGAAGATCGTCCCCTTGACTGCGGACCATGATACGCCCGCGAGCGCGCCGTCCGGCAGCGCCACCCAGCGCATCGTGGATTCCATCACCACCGCGATCGCCGAACGCCGCCTGATGCCGGGCACCAAGCTGTCCGAACAGAAGATCGGCGACATCTTCAAGGTGTCGCGCACCGTCGTGCGCCAGGCGTTCAACCAGTTGTCGCGCGACCGCCTCGTCGTGCTGGAGCCGGCCCGCGGCGCGTTCGTCGCCACCCCGACGGCCGAGGAAGCGAACGACGTGTTCGAAGTGCGCGCGATCCTCGAGACGGCCGTCACGAAGCAGCTGTGCGCGACGATCACCGACGCGCAAGTCAAACAGCTGCGCGAACACCTGGAACTGGAACGCGCCGCCGTCAACAATGCGGAAGTCCCGGGCCGCACGCGCCTGCTGGGCGATTTCCACCTCGTGCTGGCGCAGATGCTCGGCAACCAGGTGCTCGTGCAGATGCTGTCCGAACTCCTGACGCGCTCCTCGCTGATCGCGCTGATGCGCCAGTCGTCGCAGTCGGCGGAAGAATCCCTCGACGAGCACGTGGCCATCGTCGACGCCTTCGAAAAGCGCGACGTCAAGGCGGCCGTGCGCCTCGTCTCGAAGCACCTGGCCAACGTCCAGCACAACCTGCACCTCGATCCGCAGCGCGTGGACCTGGCCGACATCCTCCACCATTGAATCAGAGACACCATCATGACCCAGCACTATCCACGTGACCTCGCCGGCTATGGCCGCGAGCAACCGTACGCCGACTGGCCGGGCCGCGCCCGTGTCGCCGTGCAGTTCGTCCTGAACTATGAGGAAGGCGGCGAGAACAGCGTGCTGCACGGCGACGCCGGCAGCGAGCAATTCCTGTCCGAGATGTTCAACCCGGCCTCGTTCCCGGCCCGCCACCTGTCGATGGAAAGCATCTACGAATACGGCTCGCGGGTGGGCGTCTGGCGCATCCTGCGCGAATTCGAGAAGCGCGGGCTGCCGCTGACGATCTTCGGCGTCGGCATGGCGCTGGAACGCTCTCCGGACGTGACGGCCGCGTTCAAGGAACTGGGCCACGAGATCGCGTGCCACGGCCACCGCTGGATCAGCTACCAGAACGTCGACGAAGCGACGGAACGCGCGGACATGGCGCGCGGCATGGAAGCCATCGAACGCCTGACGGGCGAACGGGCACTGGGCTGGTACACGGGCCGCGACAGCCCCAACACGCGCCGCCTCGTCGCCGACTACGGCGGCTTCGAATACGACAGCGACTACTACGGCGACGACCTGCCGTTCTGGCTGAAGGTCCGCAAGACCGACGGCACGCAGGCCCCGCAACTGGTCGTGCCGTACACGCTGGACACGAACGACATGCGCTTCGCCCTGCCGCAAGGCTTTTCGCACGGCGACCCGTTCCTCGCCTACCTGCGCGACGCGTTCGACGTGCACTACCAGGAAGGCGGCGAGCGCCCCTCGATTCTCAGCATCGGCATGCACTGCCGCCTGCTGGGCCGTCCGGGACGCTTCCGCGCGCTGCAGCGCTTCCTCGACTACATCGAACAGCACGACCGCGTGTGGGTCACGCGCCGCATCGACATCGCGCGCCACTGGAAGAGCGTGCATCCCTACAACCCCGACACCGCATTCGCGTGGGAGTAATCACAATGTTAACGCTGGAGACACTCAACGCCGCCGACGAAGCGGGCTTCACCGCCCTGCTGGACGGCGTCTACGAACACTCGCCCTGGATCGCCGCGCGCGCCTGGGCCAAGCGCCCGTTCGCCACGCTGGCGCAACTGAAGCGCGGCCTCGTCGAAGCCGTGCGCGAAGCGTCGCGTGAAGAACAACTGGGCCTGATCCGCGCCCACCCGGAGCTCGCCGGCAAGGCGATGGTCAGCAAGACGCTGACGGCCGAATCGACGAACGAACAGAACAAGGCCGGCCTGACGAATTGCACGCCGGAGGAATTCGCGAACATCCAGCAACTGAACGCCGACTACAACGCCAGGTTCGGCTTCCCGTTCATCCTCGCCGTGCGCGGTCCGCGCGGCCTGGGCCTGCAAAAGGCGGAGATCATCGCCACGTTCGCGCGCCGCCTGGCCAATGGCCCGGACTTCGAATTCGCGGAAGCGCTGCGCAACATCCACCGCATCGCCGAGATCCGCCTGGACGACAAGTTCGACCAGCATCCGGTCCTGGGCAACCTCGTGTGGGACTGGCATGAACAGCTGGCCGCCCACAGCGAACCCGGTTACGCCGAGCGCGGAGAGCTGTGCGTGACCTACCTGACCGACGCGCACCGCGCGGCCGCCGCGCAGCTCGCGGCATGGATGCGCGAAGACTGCGGCTTCGACGACGTCACGATCGACGCCGTCGGCAACGTGGTCGGCATCTATCATGGCGCCGATCCGGACGCGCAACGCCTGCTGACCGGCTCGCACTACGACACCGTGCGCAACGGCGGCAAGTACGACGGCCGCCTGGGCATCCTCGTGCCGATGGCCTGCGTGCGCGAACTGCACCGCCAGGGCAAGCGCCTGTCGTACGGCATCGAAGTCGTCGGCTTCGCGGAAGAGGAAGGCCAGCGTTACAAGGCCGTGTTCCTCGGGTCGGGCGCGCTGTGCGGCGGTTTCGACACCAACTGGCTCGACCAGAAGGATGCGGACGGCGTCACGATGCGCGACGCGATTGCGCACGCGGGCCTCAACGTGGACGACATCGCGGCGTTGAAGCGCGATCCGTCCAGGTATCTCGGCTTCGTCGAGACGCACATCGAGCAGGGCCCGGTGCTGAATGACCTCGACCTGCCGCTGGGCGTCGTCACCTCGATCAACGGCAGCGTGCGATTCGTCGGCGAGATCGTCGGCGTCGCCAGCCACGCGGGCACCACGCCGATGACGATGCGCCGCGACGCGGCAGCCGCCGCGGCCGAGCTGGTGCTGTTCGCCGAGAAGCGCGGCGGCGCCGTGCCGGATCTCGTCGCCACCGTCGGCATGCTGGAGGTGCCGAACGGCTCGATCAACGTCGTGCCGGGACGCTGCCGCTTCTCGCTGGACGTGCGCGCCACGACCAATGAAGTGCGCGATGCCGCGGCCGCCGACATCCAGGCCGAACTGGCCGCGATCTGCGCCCGCCGCGGCCTGCAGTTCTCGCTGGAAGAAACGATGCGCGCCGCCGCCGCGCCATGCGCGACCGAATGGCGCCAGCGCTGGGAACGCGCCGTCGGGACGCTCGGCCTGCCGGTGTTCCGCATGCCCAGCGGCGCCGGCCACGACGCGATGAAGATCCACGACATCCTGCCGCAGGCCATGCTGTTCCTGCGCGGGCTGAATGCCGGCATCAGCCACAACCCGCTCGAATCCATCACCAACGACGACGCCGACCTGTGCGTCAAGGCCTTCCAGGCCCTTCTCGACCAACTCGCCACGGAATTCTGACATGACCACGACCGCCAACAACAACACCGCCGCGCCCTACGAAGCGCTGGATGCCTGGATCGACGCCCACTTCGACGAGGAAGTGCGCTTCCTGCAGGAGCTCGTGCGCGTGCCGACCGACACCCCGCCGGGCAACAACGCGCCGCACGCCGAGCGCGCCGCCGACCTCCTGAAGGCATTCGGCTTCGAGGCCGAGAAGCATTCGGTCCCGGCGCCGACCGTCAAGGCGGCCGGCCTGGAGACGATCACGAACCTGATCGTGCGCCGCAAGTACGGCGCCGGCCGCACCGTCGCGATGAACGCCCACGGCGACGTGGTGCCGCCGGGCGAAGGCTGGACGCATGATCCGTACGGCGGCGAAGTCGTCGACGGCCAGCTGTTCGGCCGCGCGTCCGCCGTCAGCAAATGCGATTTCGCCACCTTCACGTTCGCGACCCGCGCCCTGGAAGCACTGGGCGCCCCGCTGAAGGGCGGTGTCGAACTGTACTTCACCTACGACGAGGAATTCGGCGGCGAACTGGGCCCGGGCTGGCTGTTGCAGCAAGGCCTCGTCAAGCCCGACCTCCTGATCGCCGCGGGCTTCAGCTACCAGGTCGTCACCGCGCACAACGGCTGCCTGCAGATGGAAGTGACGGTCAACGGCAAGATGGGCCACGCGGCGGTGCCGGAAACGGGCGTCGACGCGCTGCAGGCCGCGACCCGCATCCTCGTCGCGCTGTACGACCAGAACACGCAATATAAAAAGGTGAAGAGCCAGGTCAAGGGCATCAACCACCCGTACCTGAACGTGGGCCTGATCGAAGGCGGCACCAACACGAACGTCGTGCCGGGCAAGGTCGTGCTGAAGCTCGACCGCCGCATGATCCCGGAAGAGAACCCGCTTGACGTCGAAGCGACGATCCGCAAGGTGATCCAGGACGCCGTCGCCGACTGCCAGGGCATCACCATCGAGATCAAGCGCATGCTGCTGGCGAACGCGCTGCAGCCGCTGGACGGCAACCGGCCGCTGGTCGACGCGCTGTCGCGCCATGCCACCAGCGTGTTCGGCGAAGAGATCGGCGCGGCCGGCACGCCGCTGTACACGGACGCGCGCCTGTTCGGCGAAGCGGGTGTTCCGGCCGTGCTGTACGGCTGCGGTCCGCGCACGGTCGGCGAGAGCAACGCCAAGCGCGCCGACGAACACATCGACCTGGAAGACCTGCGCCGCGCGACCAAGGTCGTGGCGCGGACGCTGTTCGACCTGCTCGACTAAGTCTTCCTCCGCCCTCGCGGCAACGGGCGCTTCGGCGCCCGTTCTTCATTGTCCCGCGAACGTCGCCAGGTAGCGCGCCGGTATCTCGACGGGTACGATCTGGCCCATCAACGTGGCCACGAGCAGCCCCGCGACGACGAGCCCGGCGCACGCGAAGCCGGCGACGACCGCCCTGCCCCGCCGCAGCGCACACCCGACGTGGACGAACAGCGCGGCCCCCGCCAGGAAATAGTAGGGCGCGAAGAACAGCACGAACGGCCACACGTGCAGGCCGGCCGCCGCGAAATGGAAATTCGTATCGAGCCCGCCCGCGCGCCCCGCCAGCACGGCCGCCACGTGGATCGCGAGGAACAACGCGACGTACGCGCCGGATCCCGCCTGCAGCCACGCGAGCACGCCGCGCCGCCGCTGCCGCCCCGTCCACAGCATGCGCAGCCCGCTCGCCGCCTGCAGCACCACGCATGCAAGCAGTACGGCTTCCACGACCGGCTGCCGGTACACGCGGCGCGTGGCGTCCATGAAGCGGACATGGGCATCGACGCCGGCCAGCGCCGCCAGGTGATTCGCCACGTGCACCACCAAAAACACCGCGAGCACGGCGCCCGCGGCCCGGTGCAGGCGGCGCGGCGCGATCATCAGCTACGCGCCGTGAGGCGCAGCGTGAGCGGCGTCTCCGGCCTCAGCGTGATGTTGAAGACGGGCTTCGGCGGCGCCATCCCGGCCGGCGCCTCGACCATGTACCGCTGCAGGAACATCGCGGCCAGCAGCGTCATCTCCGCCAGCGCGAGATGCTGGCCCAGGCACACGCGCGGGCCCGTCCCGAACGGCATGAAGGCGCCGCGCGGGATGGCCGGCGCGCCGGGCGCGAAACGCTCGGGGCGGAACGCATCCGGTTGCTGGAACCAGCGGGCGTCGTGATGCATCAGGTGCAGCGGTATGCCGAACATCGTCCGGGCCGGCAGCTGCCAGCCGCCCAGCGTGATCGGCCGCACCGACCGGCGCGTGATGAGTATGGGCGCGGCGGGATAGAGGCGCAGGGTCTCCTGCAAGGTGCGCCCCAGATAGTCCAGCGCGGGGAGGTCGGCGGCCGTGGGCAGCCTGCCCTCCAGGACGGCGTCGACCTCCGCGCGCGCGGCCGCCTGCGCGGACGGATTCGCGGCCATGCACCATGACCACCACGTCAGGGCCGCGGCCGTCGTCTCGTGGCCCGCCAGGAACGCCGACATGCACTCGTCGCGCACGGCCTTCAGGGGCCACGTGACCGGGTCGCCGACGTGCAGCGCCAGCAGGCGGGTGAGCAGGTCCTGCGGCCAGTCGGCCCGCGGCAGCGCCATGCGCGCCTGCACGTGGCCGTCGATCAGCCGGTCGAGCGTGGCGAGCGCGCGGCGCTTCCTTGCCTTCCAGGGCATCCAGTCGGGCCAGCTCCTTGGCCAATACATCTCGGCATTACCGGCGACGGCCACGTCGTGCACGGCCCGTTCGGCGTCGCGGGCGTCCGCCGCGATCCCGCTCGAGAACATCATCCGCACGATCACATCCATGCCCAGCGACGTGAAGGCGCTCTCGATCGCCCAGGCGGCGTCGGACCGCGGCCACTGCGCGAACGCGGCGTCGGCGGCATGCGCCATCGCGGGCAGGAAGGCCTGCACGGCCCTGGGCGTGAAGGCGGGCTGCAACGCGTGCCGCTTCGTGCGCCATGCGGCGCCTTCGGAGGTGAGCGTGCTGTGGCCATGCACTTGCGCGAACACCTCGATGGCGCGCTCCCAGCGCACCAGCGCGTCGTGATGGTCGACGAGCAGTTCACGCACCCGTTCGGGGTCGGTGACGACGATCTGGTGCTCGGGCCAGATCCGCAGGTGCACCATGCCGCCGTACTCGTCGCGCCAGGCGGACAATGCGCCGAGCAGGTCGCGCGACATCGCGCGCAGGAAGCGCCAGCCCGTCAGGCCGGAGGGCGGTCCGGGGGGCCAGGTGCCGGGTGGATGGGATGCCGGCGCGCTGCTCGCGGCGCCGGCGTGGAAGGGGCAGGAGGGGGGCGTGGTCGTTTTCATGCCTGGCATTCTCGGCCCGGCGCGCGAACCCGGTATTGAACGAAAACGACATCGACGATCAGTTGTCACGCCGAACCGGCAGCTTCTATACTGTCGGGAATGACGTCAATCTTTCGACCCGTCGCGGCGCTGGTGGCAGCCGTCGCCTGCATCCACCCCGCCCACGCGGCGCCCGTGGACAAGGCACCCGTGCTCGACCTGCCGCACGCCAGCTGGACGGCCCGCGAGGGCGCGCCCTCCAACATCACCGGCATCGCGCAGACCCCGGACGGCTGGATCTGGATCGGCAGCACGTCCGGCCTGTACAAATTCGATGGCGTGCGCTTCCTGCGCGCGGCAGGCAGCGAGGCGCCGCTGTCGTCGAACGTGGCCGGCATCGGCGTGCTGCCCGATGGCCGGATGTGGGTCGGCTACAAGTACGGCGGCGTGAGCCTGATGGCGGACGGCCGCATGCGCCACTACCCCGGCGGCAAGGCGGGAGGACCGGCCGGCTCGGTCTTTGCCGCCGCGCGCGACGCTGGCGGCCGCCTGTGGCTCGCCACCGGCCGCGGCCTGCTCGTCCTGGGCGCCGATGGCCGCTGGCAGCCATGCGATCCCGCGCTCGGGGTGCCCGACAGCGGGTTCGCGTCCCTGCTGGCGGACCGCGACGGCACGCTGTGGGCCGGCGGCACCTCCGGCGTGTTCGTGCTGCCGAAGGGAGGCGCCCGCTTCGAATTGCTCACACCCCTGTCGACCTTGTTGCCGCTGGTCGTCCACCCGGACGGCAGCATCTGGGCGACGGACGAGGCGCGCTCCGCGCTGCGCATGCTGGCCGGCCCGGCGCGCGGAACGCCGTCCGCGTGGGATGTGCCGAACGGCGCGACCCTGTTCGCCTTCGACCGCGACGGCCATGCCTGGGTGGCCGACGGCGCGGGCATCGTGCGCGGCGCGGCGGACGGCCGGCTCGGGCGCATGTGGGCCGAGCACGGGCTCTCCGGACGCAAGGTGCAGGCCGTGTTCGAGGACCGCGAACGCAACGTCTGGGTCGGCACCGAGAGCGGCCTCGACCGCTTCCGCGCGCCGCGCGTGCGGGCCGAGGCGCTGTCGGGCGATGCCGCGTCGGACGCGCTGCCGCTCGCGGGCGGCGCGGGCGCCGGCGTATGGGCCGGCCATGCGTGGCTCGCCGCCCCCGGCGCGCCCGCGCGCGACTACGGCCACGCGCCGCCCGGCGTGAACGACACGATCACCGCTTTGTACCGGGGCCCGGCGGGGGACGTCTGGGCCGCCGGCTTCGGCGGACTGTGGAGCGTGCGGCCGGACGGCTCGGGATGGCGCCGCCTGCATCCCGGCATCGATGGCCCGGCCACCACCTACGCGATGGCGCAGGACAGCGCCGGCACATTGTGGATGGCGCTGGGCCGGCGCGGCGTCGCGGCCTGGCGCGAGGGACGGTGGATCGCCGGGGGCGGCATCGCGGCACTGGAGACCTACGCGGCGGCTACCGTCGCGGCGGACCGGCGCGGGCGGGTCTGGTTCGGCTCCGTGGGCGACGACCTCGTCCTCCTCGACGGCGGCCAGATACGGCATTACGGCCGCGCGGACGGCCTCACGGTCGGTACCGTCGTCCAGATCCTGCCGGCCGGCGCCGGCGCCTGGATCGGCGGCGAGAATGGGCTCATGCATTTCGACGGCACCCGCTTCACGCCCGTCGCGGGCCGCAACGGCGAGCCGTTCGCCGGCATCACGGGCATGGTGTTCGCGCGCGACGGCACCCTGTGGCTCAACGGCGCCGGCGGCATTTCCAGCATCACGCCGGCCGAACAGCAACAGGTGTTGCGCGAGCCCGGGTACGCCGTCTCCTACGGCCGGCTCGATTACCGCGACGGCCTGCGCGGCACGGCCGGGGCGATCATCCCGGTGCCGTCCGCGACCCGCAGCGACGACGGCACGCTGTGGTTCACCACGATTGGCGGCGTCTACGGCTTCGACCCGGCCGCGCTGCCGCGCAATACCCTGGTGCCGCCCGTCGTCATCACGGGCCTGAAGTCCGGCGCGACCGCGTTCGCGGCCAGCGACGGCATGCGCCTGCCGGCGGGGACGGACACGCTGGACGTGGACTTCACCGCGCTCTCCTACCGCGAGCCCGGGCGCGTGGCCTTCCGCTACCGGCTCGACGGCGTCGACCACGACTGGCGCGACGGCGGCGAGCGGTCCGCCCACTACACCAATCTCGGGCCGGGCCACTACCGGTTCCGCGTGCTCGCGTCGAACGACGACGGCGTGTGGAACACGGAGGGCGCCGCGCTCGCGTTCGACATCGCCCCGAGCCTGACGCAGACCACCTGGTTCCGCGTCCTGTGCGTCGTGGCGGCGGTGGTCGTCGCATGGCGCCTGCAGTTGTTCTGGATGCGCCGGACCGCACGCCGGCTCGCCGTCCGCATGGGCGAACGGACCGCCGAACGCGAACGTATCGCGCGCGAACTGCACGACACGCTGCTGCAATCGATCCAGGGCCTGATGCTGCTGTTCTGGAGCACGGCCAGCCGGCTGACGGCGGACGCGCGCGCGCCGCTGGAAGCCGCCCTGGCGCGCGCCAATGGCGTCGTGGCCGAGGGCCGCGACCGCGTGGCCGGCCTGCGCACGTCCGCCGTGCCCGATGCCGACCTGGCGGGCGCGCTGCGCCGCTTCGCCGAACCGCTGGCCCGCGATGCCGGTATCGCCTTCCACCTGTATGCCGACGGCCGCGCGCGCAGGCTGCGCGAACCCGCCGCCGACGAAGCGTTCGCCATCGCCCGCGAAGCGCTGTGGAATGCGTTCACGCACGCGCGCGCACGTGCGGTCGACGTCACGCTGCAGTACGCGCCGTCGGCGCTGGTCGTCACGATCGCCGACAACGGCGTCGGCCTGCCGGACGATATCGACCTCGAACGCGGGCGCGACGGCCACTGGGGCATCCCCGGCCTGCGCGAGCGCGCCCGCACGCTGGGCGCGGCGCTGACGGTCCAGACGTCGCCCGGCGACGGCACGGCGTGGACGCTGCGCGTGCCGGCGCCGATCGCCTATGCCTGAACACCCGATCAAAGGAGCACTCACATGGATACCGCACCATTCGCCCACTGCGCCTGGCACAACGAACCGCCGGCGCACCGGATCGAAGACGGCACGCTGCATGTCGTCACCGGCGACCGCACGGATTTCTGGCGCATCACGGGCTATGGCTTCATCCGCGACAACGGCCACTTCTTCGGCGCGCCCGCCGCCGACGGATTCACGGCCCAGGTGCACGTACGCGCGGCGTTCGCCGAACTGTACGACCAGGCCGGCCTCATGGTCCGCATCGACGAGCAGCGCTGGATCAAGGTAGGTGTCGAGTTCTCGGACGGCCAGGCGCTGCTCAGCACCGTGCTGACGAACGGGACGTCCGACTGGGCCGTCGCGCCGGCGCCGGCGCTGCCCGACGGCTTCTGGCTGCGCGTGACCGTCGGCGCCGGCGTCATCCGCGTGCAGTACTCGGCGGACGGCACGACGTGGCCGATGCTGCGCCTGGCGCCCTTCCCGGCCGCGCCGCGCTATCTGGTGGGACCGATGTGCTGCACGCCGCAGCGCGCGGGGCTCGCCGTCGCGTTCAGCGACTTCACGCTGGGCCCCGCACTCGGCAAGGACCTGCACGACCTGAGCTGACTAGCCCGGAAACATCAGGCGCAGCAGATCGTCCGCCACGGCCTCGAGCTGGGCGACGTCGCGGTACACGCGCTCCAGCACCACCATGCCCCGCGTCGTCGTCGTGACGAGGCGCGCGGCCGCGGCGGGCGGCAATGCGAGCCGGCCGGCGGCATCGGGCTGCCCCAGGCGCTCCGCCAATGCCTGCTGCACATCGTCCAGCAGGCCGCGCAGCGCGGCCCGGATCGCATCGTCCATCGCCGTCTCGTCCGTCGCGGTCTTGGTCGTCAGGCAGCCGCGCGTCACCTCGTCGTCGTCGACGGCCGTCACCATGTCGATCGCCAGGCGCAGGTAGCGCCGCAGCGCTTCCTCGGCCGTGGGCGCGGCCAGCGCTTCGCGCAGGCTGTCCAGGTAGCGCGTGCGGTAACGCCCGAACACGCGCAGGAACAGCGCCTGCTTGTCGCCGTAAGCGTGGTACAGCGAACCGCGCAGGACACCGGTCGCCTGGGCGACGTCCTGCATGGACGTGGCACCGAACCCGCGCCGCCAGAACAGCAGCAGCGCGCGGTCGAGCACCTCGTCTTCATCGAATTGTTTTGTGCCTGCCATGCCTCGATTATCGGCATCCTTGACAGCCCTGTCAAGTTTGACTAACCTGTCAAACATGAACCCACAACAAGGATCCAGCATGGACACCACCCTCGACCGCGCCGCCGCCACGCGCGCCATTCTCGCCGGCCTGTGCGCCAGCCTGGTCGGCATCGGCCTCGCACGCTTCGCCTACACGCCTTTGATTCCGCCGCTGATCGAAGCGCACTGGTTCGCCGCGCAGGACGTCGTGTTCCTCGGCGCGGCCAACCTCGTCGGCTACCTGGCGGGCGCGCTCGCGGGCCGGCCGCTCGCCGCGCGCCTGGGCAGCCGGCGCACCCTGCAACTGATGATGGCCCTCGCCTCGCTCGCGTTCTTCGCCTGCGCCCTGCCCCTGTCCGTCGCCTGGTTCTTCGGGTGGCGCTTCCTGTCGGGCCTGTCCGGCGGCATCATCATGGTATTGGCCGCGCTGAGCATCCTGCCGCAGGTGCCGCCGGAGCGGCGCGGCGTGGCCAGCGGCGCGATCTTCCTGGGGCTCGGGCTCGGCATCGCGGCCTCGGGTACCGTCGTGCCGCTGCTGCTGAACGAAGGCCTCGCCGCCACCTGGGCCGGGCTGGGCGCGCTGTCGCTGCTGCTCACCCTCATCAGCTGGCGCTGGTGGCCGCAAGCGGCGGCGGCCGCGCCCGCGGCCAGCGCCGGCCGCGCGCCCGCGCACGCCGGCTTCGCGCTGAAACTGATCTATGCGCAGTACGCGCTGAAGGCCGTGGGCCTCGTGCCCATGATGGTGTTCCTCGTCGATTACATCGCCCGCGGCCTGCATCTGGGCAGCCATACGGCGGCGCTGTTCTGGGTCGTCTACGGCCTCGGCGCGACGGCCGGGCCGATGCTGTACGGCGTGCTGGGCGACCGCTTCGGCATCGGCACCGCGACGCGCATCGCGCTGGTCCTGCAGATCCTCGCCGCGGGCGTGCTGGTCCTCGCGCACGGCCTCGCCGGCCTGCTGGCGGCCACGTTCGTCATCGGCACCTACCCGCCCGGCATCGTCCCGCTGACCCTCGGCCGCATCCGCCATACCTTGCCGCAGGACGTGCCCGCGCAGGGTGCCGCCTGGAGCCGCGCGACGACGATCTTCGCCCTGTTCCAGGCGCTCGCGGGCTACGCGTATTCCTGGATCTTCGCGGCGACCGGCGGCGACCACCGGGTGCTGATGGAGATCGGCGCCGCGGCCCTCGCCGTCGCGCTGGTGTCGGACCTGCTGCTGGCGCGCGCGGCGTGGGCGCCGCTCGCCGGCGCGGCGGATCAGGCCGCGCGCCTGTCCACATCCGCGCCGGCCCGCAACGACCGCGGCGGCACGCAGGCCGGCCGCGCCAGGTAATAGCCCTGCACGTGGTCGATGCCGAGCTCGCGCACCTTCGCGAGTTCGGCTGCCGTCTCGATGCCCTCCGCGATCACCTGCGTGCCGCAGGCCCGTGCGATGTCCCGGATCGCGGCCAGGAACGCCTGCCGCACGGGGTCGCGGTCGATGCCGCGCACGAACACCATGTCGATCTTGACCCAGGCCGGCCGCAATTCGAGCCACAGGCGCAGCGACGCGAAACCGGCGCCCAGGTCGTCGATGGCGAGCGTGAAGCCGTGCCGGCCGAGCCGGCGCGCGACCCGGCGCAGGCGCGCAAAGTCGCCCACGGCCTGTTCCTCGGTGAGCTCGATGGCGACCCGGCTGCCGTCGATGCCGAGGCCGGCCAGCTCGCCGATGAGCGCGCGCGGCGCCAGCAGCGTCGCCGCGCTGGTGTTCGCGAACAGCCGGCCGGGCAACGCCAGCGCGGCGAAGCGCGACCAGACCGTGCGCAAACAGGCCCGTTCCAGCTCCGCCTGGCGGCCGGCGGCGCGCGCCGCGGCGAACAGCGCCGCCGGCATCTCCAGCGGCGATCCGGCCGGGCCGCGGATCAGGCCTTCGTACCCGACGATGTCGAGATCGCGGCTGGCGGCGATCGGCTGGAACACGGCCGCAAGCCGTCCTCCGCGCAGGATGTCGTCAAGGGAGTCGTTGGTCATGGCGTGCCCGTGGAGTGAAAGAATGCGTAGCCGGCCCCGCCGGCCTGCTTGGCGCGGTACATCGCGGTGTCGGCGTGGCGGAGCAGCGTGCGCGCGTCCATGCCGTCGTCCGGGAAGACGCTGACGCCGATGCTGCACGCGGCGGCGGCCGGCGCGCGCACGACGCGGTCGAGGATCGCGGCGATGTCGGCGCGCGCGGCGACGTCGGACAGCACGATGACGAATTCGTCGCCGCCGATGCGTGCGACCATGTCCTCGCCCCGCACCTGGCCCCTGAGCTGGCGCGCCAGGTCGACGAGGGCCTGGTCGCCCGCCTCGTGGCCTTGCGCGTCGTTGATCTGTTTGAGCTTGTCCATGTCGACGAACGCGACGCCCACGCGCAGGCCGGCGGCGCGCGCGGCGCGCAGGGCGCCGTCCAGGTGTTGCTGCAGGCCGGCGCGGTTGGGCAGGCCCGTCATGGCGTCGTGCGTGGCGAGGTGGCGGATGCGGCGCTCCGACCGCTTCCGCTCCGTGATGTCTTCCACCATCGCGATAAAGTACTGGGGCGTGCCGTCGGCAGCACGCGCGAGCGAGCTGTTGACGCTCACCCAGACCGGCGTCCCGTCCTTCCTGACGTAGCGCTTTTCGCGCGTCGTGTACGGGATGTCGCCATCGAGCAGGCGCCGGTACGCGAGCGCGTCGTTGTCGGTGTCGTCGGGGTGGGTGGTCTGCCGCACCGTCAGCGCGAGGAGTTCGGCTTCCGGATAGCCGACGATGGCGGCGAGCCGCGCGTTCACGCGGCTCCAGCGGCCGTCCAGCGTGACGTGGGCGAGGCCGATGGCGGCCTGGCTGAACGTGATGCCGCAGCGGGTGCTCGCGGCCCCCAGCTCGCTGGCCGTGCGCACCCGCGCGCTCGCGTCGCGCAGCGCCACGACGAGCAGGTCGCGCCCGGCCACGCGCGCGCGGGTGGCGCGCAGCGCGACCGGCACCGCGCCGCCATCGGCCCGTATGAAGCGATACGCGCCGTCCTCCGGCGGCGCCAGCAGCAGCGCGGCGGGTGTCGGCGTGCTGCCGTCCTCCGTGCGCAGGCGCCGGCAGATGGCGTCGAAGCCGATGCCGGGCAGCGCGGCGCCGTCGAGCTCCAGCAGCACGAGCGCGGGCGCGTTGATCTGGCGGACCCGCCACGTCCGGGTGTCGACCACCACCACGCCCTCGGCGCTGCCGTCCAGGGCGGCGCGGGCGAGCGCGAGCTCGTCTTCCAGTCGGGCAAGCCGCTCCGCCCCATCGGGTGCCATGGCTGTGCTTGAAAAAATTGCTACGGATGATGTCGACATGGTATGTTCATTGAGCTGAATCAAAAAAGGCCATGGTGACGATTATTGGGCACTTTGCCGACATAAAACAGATTCAGTTGCAGCGCGTTTTTCCATATCAGATGCAGACCGAAGGGATCCAATGAAGCGTTACGAGCTCCTGGCGGAAGAAATCGCCACGTCGATCAGGAGCGGCATGCTGGACGTCGGCGACCGCCTGCCGTCGGTGCGCCAGATCAGTACGAGCCGGGGCGTGTCGGTGTCGACCGTGTTCGAAGCCTATTATTTGCTGGAGGCGCGGGGCCTGATCCGGGCGCGCGAGCGGTCGGGCTATTACGTCACCGCGGGTAACACGAGGCTGCCGCCCGAGCCGGTCATCCACAGCAATTGCAGCACCGGCGCCCACCCGGTGCGCGTCAATGACCTCGTATTTTCGATCCTGGAATCGGCCAGGTCGCGCGACGTCGTGCCGCTGGCCTCGGCCTTTCCCAGCCCGCTGCTGTTCCCGCTGCCGCGCCTGGCCCGCTCGCTGGCGCGGGGCGCGGAAACGATGGACCCGTGGTCCACGGTGGACGCCATCACGCCCGGCAGCGCCACGCTGCGCCGCCAGATCGCGACGCGCTACCTGGCCGACGGCGCGCTCGTCCAGCCGGACGACGTCGTCATCACGAACGGCGCGCTGGAAGCGCTCAACCTGTGCCTGCAGGCGGTGACGCAGCCGGGCGACGCCGTGATCGTCGAATCGCCGACGTTCTACGGCGCGCTGCAGGCGCTGGAAAACCTGGGATTGCGGGCGATCGAGGTGCCGTCCTGCCCGCGCGACGGCATCTGCCTGGACCGTCTCGCCCAGGCCCTCGCCGCCGACAAGCCGGCCGCGTGCTGGCTCATGACGAACTTCCAGAATCCGCTCGGCAGCCTGATGCCCGACGCGAACAAGCGCGCCCTCGTCGACCTGCTGGCCGCGCACGGCGTGCCGCTGATCGAGGACGACGTGTACGGCGAGTTGTATTACGGGCCGCGCCGCCCGCTCCCCGCCAAGGCGTTCGACCAGGAAGGGCTCGTGCTGCACTGCTCGTCGTTCTCGAAATGCCTCGCGCCCGGCTACCGCCTGGGCTGGGCGCTGCCGGGCCGGTTCCGCGAACAGGTGGCGCGCCTGAAGCTCACGCGCACGCTGGCCGTCGCGGCGCCCGTGCAGGAAGGCCTGTCCGACTACCTGGCGCGCGGCGGCTACGACCGCCACCTGCGCCAGCTGCGCCACACGCTGGCGCTGCAGCAGACGGCGATGTCCGCCGCCGTGCTGCGCCATTTCCCGGCCGGGACCAGGGCCAGCCGGCCGGAAGGCGGCTACTTCCTGTGGGTGGAATTCCCGGCCGGCGTCGACGCGCTGTCGCTGCAGCGCGAAGCCTGCCTGCGCAACATCGGCGTGGCGCCCGGTCCGATGTTTTCCGCGCGGGGCGAGTTCCGCAATTGCATCCGCCTCAACTTCGGCCACCACTGGGATGCGAAGATCGAAGGGGCGATCGCCACGCTTGGCGCGCTCGCCGCGGCGCAACTGGATAGTCCGCGGCCGGCGCCCGCGATCGAGGAGCCGGGCCTGTCGGCGCTGGGCGCATGACGGCGGCCTGCCCCGATCCGCTGACGCGCGCGCCGCGGGCCGCGCCCGACGGCCCGCCGACCGACTGGCTCCGTCTGCCGCCGGCGTCGCTGCAGGGCGCGCTCGTCGCCGTCGTCGGGCGCGACGTCCGCAACGTGACCCTGGACGACGCCCAGCGACTGTCGCACTTCCCGTCGTCGCAGCTCGTGTCGCTGTCGTGGTACCGCGACATCGACGCGGGCCAGGTCTGCACGGAGGGCGGCGTGCCGGTGTGGCGGCCGTTCGGCACGGCGTGCGTGGTCGCCGGCACCCAGGCGCATCCCACCAGCTCGTGGGCGCCGACGACGGGCCGCGGCTGCATGGCCCTGTTCCAGGCGGATGCCGCGCAGGCGCTGTTCGGCCTGGACCTCGCGCGCGTGCAGGACCGCTTCGTGCCCGCCGCCGACGTCATGGGCCGCGAGTGGACGCGGCTGTGGGACGCGTTGCTGGCGAGCCGCGACGAAGACATGGTCGGCGTGTTCGAACACCATCTCGCGCGGCGCTGGCAGGCGCTGTCCGGCCGCGCCACGGACCAGCCGTCGCTGCGCCAGCTCGGCCGCAACTGGGTCGAGCGCCTCGCGTGGCAGGCGCACGAATGGCGGCGCGAGCACAGTCCGCGCCACGTGGAGCGCCGCATCAAGTCGTTCAGCGGCCGCTCGCTGCGCGAATGGCAGTCCATCGTGCGCACGGAAGGCCTGTTCTTCGCGGCGCGCGACCGCCACGACGCCGGCCAGCCGTTCGACTGGGCCACCATGGCGCTGGACGAAGGCTTTGCCGACCAGGCCCACATGACGCGCGCCGTGCGCCGCATCACCGGCTTCACCCCGACGGAGTTCGCGCGCCGCTTCGCCGAGGACGAATCGTTCTGGATGTACCGGCTGTGGGTGTGACCCGTCGGCCGACGCTCAGTTGAATGTGTAACGCACGCCGACGCGTACCGTGCGCGGCGCGCCGGGCGCGTAGAACGTCGAGTGTACGCGGTCCTCCTTGACGAAGCCGCCGTCCGCATCGAACCCGGTCGTCCCGAGCTGCGCCGCCGTCGCATAGCGCCGGTCGAACAGGTTGTCCACCTGGGCGAACACGCGCAGGCGCGGCGTCGCCTGGAACGCCGTGCCGAAGTCGAACACGGCATGGCCAGTCGTGGCGCCGCGGCCCAGCCAGTCCGTGCCGTCCGGGCGGTGCAAGCCGTTCTCGTTGCCGCGCGCCGTCGAGCCGGAGACCGCCAGCACGCCCAGTTCCGCCGACCACGCGGGCGTGACCTGCCATTCCGCGCGCGCCTTGAACACGTGGCGCGGCATCAGGGGGATGCGGTCGCCGGGACGGATCGCGATATTGCCGTCGGCATCCGCGCTGCTGTTGCCCGCGCCGCCCACGGTCTCGCCGCTTGCGAACGTCGCATGCAGGTACGTGTAATACGCGGAGACGGTCACCGGTCCGGCGCGGCCGTCGACGCCCAGCTCGACGCCCTGGCGCCGGGTGCGGCCGAAATTGCGGAAGTAGCCGAAGCCCGCCGCGTCGTCCGCGACGAACAGGATGTCGTCGTCGTTCGTCGCGCGGAACACGCTGGCGTTCCAGTGCATCCGGCCGATGGTGCCGCGCACGCCCGCTTCCCACGTGCGCGTGACGACCTGCTTCAGCGGCGGATCGCCCGCCATCGCGTTCGGCAGCTTGCAGGGATTCGCCGGATCGGCGCAGCCCAGTTCCACCGCCGTCGGCGTGCGGCTGCCTTCGTCGTAGCCGGCATAGACATTGAATGTGCGCGACGGCGCCCAGGTGATGCCGAGCGCCGGATTGAAGCGGCCGAAATGGTGGTCGCCGTCGAGCGAGCCGCTGCCGCCGCCCGGATGAATCCGGTCGCGGTTATGCACCGCCGTCCGGTTGTAGCGCCCGGACAGCGTCACGTGCAGGTCGTCGCGCAGGTCGATGGTATCCGTCGCGAAGACGCTCCACGTGCGCGTGCGGCCGACGAGATCGATGGCCATGTCGTCGTCGAACGTATTCACCGGCGTGACGCTGCGGTCCGCATGCAAGTCGCCATATTGCGCATCCTGGCGGAAGTCCGCGCGGCTCGCGTCGTACGCCGCGCCGACCGTCAGCCGGCCGGAGAACTCGGCCTGTCCGCTCAGCCCATGGTTCGACTGCGTGCTCGCGGTGCGGTTGACGATGGCGTCGAACAGCCCGTCGTCGTCGTCGTTCAAGTCGCCATTGAACGTGGTCGTGCGGATGTGGCGGTAATACGCGTTCCCGGACAACCGCACGTCGTCCGCCACCTTGCGGCTGCCCGTCACGTTGAGCAGCACGGCGCGGTTGCGCGTCACGTCCGGCTTCGTGTAGACGCTCGCGTAGTCCCGGTCGAGCAGCCGCTGCTCCTGCAGCCCGTTGCCGGCCAGGCGGCTGCCGGACAGCGCGATGCTCGCCGCCACGTCCGTAACGCCGTCGTGCCAGCCCGCCTTGCCGAACATCTGGCCGAGGCGCGTGGGCGAGTCGTCGCGCCAGCCGCCGTCGCGGAACGCCGTGCCGGTGACGTACCAGTGCAGGCCGCGGTCGTCGTGGCCGCCGTGCTCGAACACGATCTCGCCGCGGCCGTAGCTGCCGGCCTGCGCCTGCACGGCGCTGCCCGCATCGTGCAGGCCATCCTTCGTGCGGACGGCCAGCGCGCCGCCCAGCGTGTTCAGGCCGAACAGCGGATTCGAGCCCGGCATGAGGCTCAGCGTGGAGATGGCCGCGCGCGGAATCAGGTCCCAGCTGACGACGTCGCCGAACGGCTGGTTCATGCGCACGCCGTCCACGTAGACGGACAATCCCTGCGGCGTGCCCAGCAACGGCGACGCCGTGAAGCCGCGGTAGCTGACGTCCGGCTGGAATGGATTGCCCTGGATCTCGTTGACGAACACGCTGCCCAGGCGGCGGTTCAGGGCGGCCGGCAAGGTCGCGGCGGACGGGTCGTTCATGTCGTCGCCATCCAGCGCCTGGACGTTCGCGGGGATCCGCTCGCGCGCGACGCCCAGGCCCTGCAGCGGCGTCGTGCCGACGATTTCCACGATGGCGGGCGCCGGCTCGGCCGCGGCGATGCCGTGACAGAGTGCCGCGACGGCGGCGGCGAGTGCGGTGCGGGTCATATCGATGTCTCCTTGTGCTTTCTTTTGCACGAACTATTCCAGCGCCGCCGCGGCGGCGACAGGGAAAAATTCCCGACTGGTATGGAAGTTGCGTACACCAGGGCAAACAACACACACGAGGGGAACATGGACCTGCGCCGCCGCCTTCTCGGCTCGCTCTGCCTGCTGTTGGGCAGCCTGCTGGCCATGACCACGCTGATACAACTGTATTCGCTCCGGAGCGACATCCGTGCCGAGGTGGACGCGTCCACGCGCCTCGTGAACGTGCTCGCGGCGGCCGGCAGCGCCCCCGCCGGCGACGCGGGCGCCGTACGCGCGCTGTTCGCCGGCGCCGGCCTGCGCCACCTGAGCATCCGCACGGCGGACGAACCGCCGCCGCAGCGCGCCGCGCACCCGCTTCCGGCCTGGCTGGGGTTCGCCCCGCCGGACCACGGCGAGCGGGCGATCCGCATCGGCGGGCAACTGCTCTACATCGCGCCGAATCCCGAGTCGGAAATCGGCGAGCGCCTGCACGACACTGTGCAAATCTGGATCACCCTGTTGTTCTTTTCCGGTACAACCCTGGCCGTCACGTGGTGGTGCGCCGACCGCGCACTGTCGCCCGTGCGCGCGCTGGAGGCGGGCCTGCACCGCCTGGCGCGCGGCGAACCCGATCCCGCCCTGCCCGCGTTCGCGCTGCGCGAATTCCGCCGCGTGGCCGACGCCATCACCCATCTCGCGCGCACGCTGGCGGACGCGCGCGGCGCGCAGCACGCGCTGGCGCGCCAGCTGATCACGGTGCAGGAAGACGAACGGCGCGTGCTGGCACGCGAGCTGCACGACGAGATGGGCCAGACGCTGACGGCGCTGAACGTCACCGCGACCCATCTCGCGCGCCATGCGAACATGCTGACGCGCGACGCGGTGGCCGAATGCGCGACGGACCTGCGGCGCGAGATCCGCACGTGCGGCGAGCAGTTGCGCGCGATGCTCAAGACGTTGCGCCCGCACGGCCTGCACGCGGCCGGCCTGGCGCAGACCCTGCGCGAACTGGTCCTGGGCTGGCGCGCGCGCCACACGGACATCGATTTCGAGCTCGACCTGCCCACCCAGCTGCCGGACGTGGGCGAGCTGTTGTCGCTGACGGTCTACCGCGTCGTACAGGAAGCCGTGACGAACGTGGTCCGCCACAGCGGCGCGTCGCTGTGCGTCGTGCGGCTCGCGGTGCGCGCCGGCGGCCTCGTGCTGGAAGTGCGCGACGACGGCCGCGGCCTGCCCGCGGAGGGCGCGACGTGGCACGGCGGCCTGCTCGGCATCACGGAACGTATCGCCATGGCGGGCGGCCAGCTGCGCCTCGTGGCCGGCCCGGCGGGCGGCCTGCGCCTGCTGGCGACGCTGCCGCTGCCGGCCACGCAACCGGTGGAGGTGCCGGCATGATCCGCATCGTCCTCGTCGACGACCACGCCGTCGTCCGCAGCGGCTACCGCCGCCTCCTGTGCGCCGAACCCGATTTCGACGTCGTCGGCGAAGCAGCGAGCGCGCCGGAAGCGAACGCGCTCGTCCAGCAGGTCCGGCCGGACGTCGCTATCGTCGACCTGAGCCTGAAAGGCAGCAGCGGCCTGGAAGCCATCGCCGGCATGCGCGCCCGCCAGCCCGGCCTGCGGGTGCTGGTGCTGTCGATGCACGACAGCGCCGGCCATGTCGCCCAGGCGCTGAAGGCGGGCGCGCACGGCTACCTCACCAAGCGCAGCGAGCCGGAAGAACTCATCACGGGCATCCGCGCCGTGATGAACGGGACGCGCGTGCTGTCGTCCGACGTGGCGGCCGCGGTGGCGCCGGCGCCCCTGGACGGCCTGACGCCGCGCGAATTCGACATGCTGCGCCTGCTCGTGCACGGCGAATCCGTGCAGGCCATCGCGGCCCAGCTCACGGTCAGCCCGAAGACGGTGTTGAACACCCTCACGTCCGTGCGCCAGAAGCTGGGGGCGGACAACGATTTCCGGTTGATGCACCTGGCGGCGCGGTTGGGGATCGTGGAGTTCGGGGGAGCGGTGCCGGCGTGATGGTTCCGACGTCCTTCCCGCGCAGGCGGGAATCCATGCCGAGCCACCGATGTCGCCCTGGCGAACGCACCGCGATGGTTCCGGCGTACCGAATTCTGTATTTCAGCATGGGTTCCCGGTTCCGCGGGAACGACGGATCACGGTGCTGTAAACACGCGGTTCAGCTCAGCCGCCGGCAGCGCATCGTCCGCATACCCGAAGGTCCCCTGCTCCATCACTTCTTTCGCGTCGCGCACGAGCGCGCCGTACGCGGAGCGCGCAAGCGACGCGCCCAGGCTCACGCGCGTGACGCCCAGCGCCGCCAGCGCCGCCACGGTCAGGCCCAGGCCCGGCGCACCGGCCATGAAGTTCACGGGCCGGTCGACCGCGCGCACGACGGCCGCGATGTCTTCCCGTTTCGCGATACCCGGCGCGAACAGCACGTCGGCACCCGCTTCCTGGTAAGCCTGGAGGCGGCGGATGGTGTCGGCCAGGTCCGGCCGGCCGACGCGGAAGTTTTCCGCGCGCGCCGTCAGCATGAATTTGAAGGGGAGTCCACGCGCCGCCTCCACGGCCGCGCGGATGCGGTCGGTGGCGAGGCCGATGTCGAACAACGGCGCGTCCGGGTCGTCGGTCGCGTCCTCGACGGAACCGCCGACGATGCCCGTCGCCGCCGCCTCGACGATCGTGCGGGCCGCGTCTTCCGGGGCGGCGCCGAAGCCGGATTGCAGGTCGGCGGACAGCGGCAGGTCGGTCGCGGCGGCCAGTTCGGCCAGGTGCGGCAGCATTTCCGCGATGGTGATCGTCGGATCCGTCCTCGCCTTCGAGAACGCGAAGCCGGCGCTGGTTCCCGCCAGCGCCTGGTAGCCCAGGTGCTCCAGCAGCTTCGCCGATCCCGCATCCCACGGGTTCGGGATGACGAAGCAGTTGCCGCGGCGGTGCAGGTCGACGAATGCCTGCGCTTTCTCCAGCTGGGTCTTCATGCGTTTCTCCTGTCGGTGGTGGAAACCCTACGTTACCAGAGCCGCACGGCAGAAGATGCGCACATAGTCACACGCCCGGTTCCTCGCCCACACGCACGACGTGCAGCAGGTTCGTGCGGCCCCGACGCCCGGACGGGAAGCCCGCCACCACGACGACGTCGTCGCCCGCATCGGCCAGGCCATGGAAACGCGCGGCCGCGACGCCGTCCGCCACCATGCGGTCGAAGCCTTCCGCTTCCTCGAACGGTACCGGATGCACGCCCCACACGAGCGCGAGGCGGCGCGCGATGGCCATCTTCGGCGTCAAGGCGAGAATCGGCGCGGTGGGACGCTCCCGGCTCGCGCGCAGGCACGTCGCGCCGCTCGCGGTGTACGTGACGGTGGCGGCGGGCGCCAGCAAATTCGTCACGCGGCGCAGCGCGCAGCAGATGGCGTCCGCGGTCGTCTTGTCGGCCGGCTTGTGGCTCGCATCCAGGCCTTCGCGCCAGCGCGGGTCCTGCTCCACTTCGCGGATCACGTTGTCCATCACGGCCACCGACTGCACCGGGTACTGGCCGGACGCCGATTCGGCCGACAGCATCACGGCATCCGCGCCTTCGTAGATGGCGGTGGCGACGTCCGACACCTCGGCGCGCGTCGGCACCGGCGCCGTCGTCATCGATTCCAGCATCTGCGTGGCGACGACGACGGGGCGGCCGGCCGCGCGCGCGGCATGCACGATCCGGCGCTGCAGCACGGGCACCTGTTGGGGCGGGAGCTCCACGCCCAGGTCGCCGCGCGCCACCATGATGCCGTCGGCCAGCGCCACGATGCCGTCCAGCGCATCGATCGCGGCCGGCTTTTCCAGCTTGGCCATGATCCACGCCCGGTCGCCGATCAGGCTCCTCGCCTCGACGATGTCCTCGGGGCGCTGCACGAACGACAGCGCGACCCAGTCCACGCCCAGCTCCAGGCCGAACGCCAGGTCGGCGCGGTCCTTGGGAGTCAGCGGCGAGATCGGCAGCACGACGCCGGGCACGTTGACGCCCTTGCGGTCGGACAGCGCGCCGCCCACCATCACGGTCGTCTCGGCGAAGTCGGCGCCGCAGGCGTCCACGCGCAGGCGCAGCTTGCCGTCGTCCAGCAGCAGGTCGGTGCCGGGGCGCAGCGCGGCGAAGATCTCCGGATGCGGCATGCCGGCGCGGGTCGCATCGCCTTCCGCCGTGTCGAGGTCGAGGCGGAAGCGGCTGCCGGTTTCGAGGACGGCTTTGCCGCCCGTCATGCGGCCCACGCGCAGCTTCGGTCCCTGCAAGTCCATCAGCACGCCGATGGGCCGGCCGATGTCGCGCTCGACGCTGCGGATGATGTTGTAGCGCGCGGCGTGGTCGTCGTGGCTGCCGTGGCTGAAGTTCAAACGGAAGACGTCGGCGCCGGCGAGTGCGAGCGCGTAGATCTGGTCGGGGGTGGAACTGGAGGGGCCGAGAGTGGCGAGGATGCGGGCGCGGCGTTGGCGTAGCATGGGTTAATCCTTAAAAAAAACGGGTACGCCGCCGCCGCGGCGCACCCGTTAAAGGGAAGACGTTTCTTTTTCAGGCGACGTAGATTGCGCGGAAATCGTTCACGTTGGTCAAGGTGGGCCCCGTGATGAGGGAATCGCCCAGCGCACGGAAGAACGTGTGCGCATCGTTGTTCTCGAGGCTCGCGCGCGGCGGCAGGCCGCGTTCCCAGCCGCGCGCCAGGGTGTCCGGCGTGACGAACGCGCCGGCGATTTCCTCGGCGCCGTCGACGCCGTCGGTGTCCCCGGCCAGCGCGTGGATATCCGGCGCACCGTCCAGCGCGACGGCGAGCGCCAGCAGGAATTCGACGTTGCGGCCGCCGCGGCCGTTGCCGCGGATGGTGACGGTCGTCTCGCCGCCGGACAGCAGCACGCACGGTCCCGCGACCGGCTGGCCGTGGCGGCGCGCCTGCAGGGCGATGCCGGCCATGACCTTGGCCACGTCGCGCGCCTCGCCCTCGATGCTGTCGCCGAGAATCAGCGGCGTCACGCCGGCCTTGCGGGCGACGTCGGCCGCGGCTTCCAGCGCCATCTGCGGCGACGCGACGATGTGCGTGTCGACGTGGTCCAGGCGGCGGTTGCCCGGCTTGACGGTCTCACCCATGCCGGATTCCAGCAGGCGGCGCGCGCCCGCCGGCAGGTCGATGCCGTAGCGGCGCACGACTTCCAGCGCATCCGCGCAGGTCGTCGGGTCGGCCACGGTGGGACCGGAGGCGATGTCCATCGGGTTGTCGCCCGGGACGTCGGAAATCAGGAGGTTGACCACGCGCGCCGGGTGGCAGGCCGCGGCCAGCCGGCCGCCCTTGATGGCGGACAGGTGGCGGCGCACGCAGTTCATTTCGGTGATGCTGGCGCCGGAAGCGAGCAGCGCGCGGTTGATCGCCTGCTTGTCTTCCAGCGTGACGCCCTCGCCCGGCAGCGGCAGCAGCGCGGAACCGCCGCCGGAGATCAGGCAGATCACGAGGTCGTCCGCCGACAGGCCGCGCACCGTGCGCAGCATGCGCTGGGCGGCTTCGCGGCCGGCGGCGTCGGGGACCGGATGGGCGGCTTCGACGATCTCGATGCGTTCGCACGGCACGGCATAGCCGTAGCGCGTGACGACGAGGCCCGACAGCGGACCGGGCCAGCTGCGCTCCAGCGCCTGCGCCATCGCGGCGGACGCCTTGCCGGCGCCGATCACCACCGTGCGGCCCTTCGGCGGCGCCGGCAGGTTGCGCGGGATGCACAGCGCAGGCTGGGCCGCGTCGACGGCGGCGGTGAACATGCTGGCGAGCAGTTCGCGTGGGGTCATCGTAGTCATCGTAGTCTCCTGTCCGGTCGCCGTCATTACTGCTGCTTCTGGCCGATCTCGAAGTTCGACATGATCTCCAGCGCGCGCACCATCGCGGAGTGGTCCCAGCTGCCGCCTTCGTGCGCCGCGCAGGTGTTGAACAGTTCCTGCGCGGTGGCGGTGTTCGGCAGCGCCACGCCCAGCTGGCGGCCGGTGGTCAGCGCCAGGTTCAGGTCCTTGCGGTGCAGGTCGATGCGGAAGCCCGGCGCGAACGTGCGCTTGACCATCCGTTCCCCATGCACCTCGAGGATGCGCGAGTTCGCGAAACCGCCCATCAGCGCCTCGCGGACGCGGGCCGGATCGGCGCCGGCCTTGGCGGCCAGCAGCAGCGCCTCGCCGACCGCTTCGATCGTCAGCGCGACGATGATCTGGTTCGCGACCTTGGTGATCTGGCCGTCGCCGTTGCCGCCGACGAGCGTGATGTTCTTGCCCATCTTGTCGAACAGCGGCTTCACTTTCGCGAACGCCGCCTCGCTGCCGCCGACCATGATGGTCAGGCTCGCGGCCTTGGCGCCCACTTCGCCGCCCGACACCGGCGCATCCAGGTATTCGCAGCCCAGCGCGTTGATGCGCTTGGCGAAATCCTTCGTGGCGACCGGGGAGATCGAGCTCATGTCGACGACGATCTTGCCGGCCGACAGGGCCGATGCCACGCCGTCCTTGCCGAACAGGACCTCGTCCACCTGCGGGGTATCCGGGACCATGATGAAGATGATGTCCGCCTGCGCGGCCACTTCGGCGCCGTTCAGGCACACGCGGGCACCCGCTTCGACGAGGGCCGACGGGGTCGGGCCGACGGTGTTGGTGAACAGCGTGTGGCCGTCGTTGATGAGGTGTCCCGCCATCGGGGCACCCATGATGCCCAGGCCGATGAATCCGATGTTTGCCATGATGTGTCTCCTTGTAGTTTGATTAAGCGTTCAGCCGGGCGATCCAGTCCAGGCCCGCGCGGGTGTCGGCGGCCGGCTTGTACTCGCAGCCGATCCAGCCGTCGTAGCCGATGCGGTCGAGGTGCTTGAACAGGAACGGGTAATTGATCTCGCCCGTGCCCGGCTCGTTGCGGCCCGGGTTGTCCGCGACCTGGATGTGGGCGATGCTGCCCAGGTGCTTCTCGACCGTCTTCGCCAGCTCGCCTTCCGTGCGCTGGGCGTGGTAGACGTCGTACTGGACGAACAGGTTGTCCGCGCCCACCGCGTCGATCAGGTCGAGCGCCTGCCGCGTCGTGTTCAGGTAGAAGCCCGGAATGTCGTACGTGTTGATCGGTTCGATCAGCAGCTTGACGCCGGCCTGCTTCAGCTGCGTCGCGGCGTAGCGCAGGTTGTCGACGACGGTGCGGCGCAGCGTGCCTTCGTCGACGCCGGCCGGCGCGATGCCCACCAGGCAGTTCACCTGGCGGCAGTTCAGCGCTTTCGCGTAATCGATGGCGCGGGCGACGCCTTCGCGGAACTCGGCTTCGCGGCCCGGCAGCACGGCGATGCCGCGTTCACCTTTGTCCCAGTCGCCGGCCGGCAGGTTGTGCAGGACCTGCGTCAGGCCGAATTCCTGCAGGCGTTCCGCCAGCGCTTCCTTTTCGAACCCGTACGGGAACAGGTATTCGACGCCCTTGAACCCCGCGTCGCGCGCCGCTTCGAAGCGGTCGAGGAACGGCAGTTCGTTGAACAGCATCGTCAGGTTGGCAGCAAATCTTGGCATGTCGTTCTCCTGAGTCTTCTTACTTTTAAACGCGAATCGCGGTCGGGGCATCGCCCGGATGGTCGGCCAGCGGTTCGAATTCGTTGATGGCGTCGATCTCCAGGCCCATCGCGATGTTGGTCACGCGCTCCAGGATGATCTCGACGATCACCGGCACGCGGTGCTCGGACATCAGCTTGCGGGCTTCGGCGAACGCCGGCTGGATGTCGTCGACCTGGCGCACGCGGATCGCCTTGCAGCCCAGGCCTTCAGCCACCGCCACGTGGTCGACACCGTAGGCGCCGAGGTCCGGCGCGTTGATGTTCTCGAACGCCAGCTGGACGCAGTAATCCATGTCGAAGCCGCGCTGCGCCTGGCGGATCAGGCCGAGGTAGGCGTTGTTGACGACGACGTGCAGGTACGGCAGCTTGAACTGCGCGCCGACGGCCAGCTCCTCGATCATGAACTGGAAGTCGTAGTCGCCGGAGATCGCGACGACGTCCGTCTTGGCGCCGGAAGCGACGACACCCAGCGCCGCCGGCACGGTCCAGCCCAGCGGGCCCGCCTGGCCGCAGTTGATCCAGTTGCGCTCCTTGTACACGTGCAGGAACTGCGCGGCGGCGATCTGCGACAGGCCGATCGTGCTGACGTAGGTCGTGTCCTTGCCGAAGGCGCGGTTCATCTCTTCGTACACGCGCTGCGGCTTGATCGGGTTGTTCTCGAAGTGCGTCTTGCGCAGCATCGTGCGCTTGCGTTCCTGGCACTGCGCCGCCCAGGCGCTGCGGTCCGGCAGGCCGCCGATGGACGCCATGCCGCGGGCCACGTCGATCAAGAGGTCCAGCGCGGCGCCCGCGTCGGAGACGATGCCCAGGTCCGGCCCGAACACGCGGCCGATCTGGGTCGGTTCGATGTCGATGTGGACGAACTTGCGGCCCTTCTTGTAGACATCGACGGAACCCGTGTGGCGGTTCGCCCAGCGGTTGCCGATGCCGATCACGAAGTCGGATTCCAGCATCGTCGCGTTGCCGTAGCGGTGCGACGTCTGCAGGCCGACCATGCCCGCCATCAGCGGGTGGTCGTCGGGAATCGCGCCCCAGCCCATCAAGGTCGGGATCACGGGCACGCCGACGATCTCGGCGAATTCCTGCAGGCGCGCGGCGGCGTCGGCATTGATCACGCCACCGCCGCAGACGATCAGCGGACGCTCGGCCGCGTTCAGCATCGCCAGCGCCTTCTCGGCCTGGGCGCGGGTCGCGGCGGGTTTATAGACTGGCAGCGGCTCGTAGGTGTCGATGTCGAATTCGATCTCGGCCACCTGCACGTCGAACGGCAGGTCGATCAGCACGGGGCCCGGGCGGCCCGAGCGCATCAGGTGGAAGGCCTGCTGGACGACGCGCGGCAGCAGGTCCGGCTCGCGCACGGTGACGGCCCACTTGGTGACCGGCTTGGCGATCGACTCGATGTCGACGGCCTGGAAGTCTTCCTTGTACAGGCGGGCACGCGGGGCCTGGCCCGTAATGCATAGGATAGGTATCGAATCGGCCCAGGCGGAGTACAGGCCCGTGATCATGTCGGTGCCGGCCGGACCCGACGTGCCGATGCAGACGCCGATGTTGCCGGCCTTGGCGCGGGTATAACCCTCGGCCATGTGCGAGGCGCCTTCCACGTGACGGGCGAGCACGTGCTCGAAGCCGCCGTTCTTCTTCATCGCCGAGTAAAACGGGTTGATCGCGGCGCCGGGCACGCCGAACACCGTACTCACACCTTCCTTGCGCAGCACTTCCGCCGCTGCGTCGATTGCTCTCATTCGGGCCATATTCTCCTCCGTTGCTATGGTTAGTCTTGGACTGATGACCCAGCATAGCCATAAGCCACGGTAAGTTGAATTGCTGCTATTATCGGCTCTGTCGATACTTTAAGTATTGAATGGGATAAAAGGCATGGACCGCTACACGGAAATACGCAGCTTCGTACTCATCACCGAAAAGGGCAGTTTCGCCGGCGCCGCGCTGGCGGAAGGCGTGACGCCCGTCGTCATGGGCCGCCGCCTGGACGCCCTGGAACAACGCCTCGGCGTGCGCCTGATGCACCGCTCGACGCGCGGCCTCACGTTGACGGCGCTGGGCGAACAGTTCATCGAACCGTGCCGCCAGCTGCTGCGCGATTTCGACATCACGGAGAACAGCATCAGCGCGGGCCGCAGCACGGTGCGCGGCCACCTGGTCGTGTCGGCGCCGGCGGCGTTCGGGCGCAAGCACGTGGCCCCGCACGCGCCGGCATTCCGCGCCATCCACACGGAACTCAAGATGTCGTTCAACTTCACGGACAGCGTCGTGGACCTCGTGCGCGAAGGCTACGACATGTCGATCCGCATCGGCGAAGTGACGGACCCGAACTACGTGGCGATTCCGCTCTTCCCCAACCGGCGCGTCGTGTGCGGCACGCCCGACTACTTCGAGCGCAACGGCGTGCCGCGCGCGCCCGAAGATCTCGCGCGCCACAACTGCCTCGCCTTCAACCTGCAGGGCGGCCAGCAGCGCGGCTGGACCTTCCAGCGCGACGGCAAGCTGTTCGCCGTGCGCGTGGACGGCGACCTCGCGTGCAACGACGGCGAGCTGCTGTTCGACTGGGTGAAACAGGGACTGGGCATCGGCTGGCGCTCCACGTGGGAGATCCAGGCCGAGCTGAAACGGGGAGAGCTCGTGACGGTGCTGGACGACTACGCGGTCGGGAATTACCCGATCCAGGCCGTGTTCCCGCAGCAGCGCTACCTGCCGGCGAAGATCCGCCACTTCATCGACCACCTGAAGGCGGTGTACAACACGCCGGGGTATTGGGAGTCCTGACGCCGGCTGTCAGGCTGCCGCCCGGACCGCCGGCGCGGCCGGCCCGATGACGGTCGCCAGCGCGAGCACGGCGTCGGCGGCCGCCCGCTTCAGGTCCGCATCCGCCGCGGCGATCACGTGCGGCGCCAGCACGGCGGCGTCCAGGATCCCCACCGCCCGGTTACGCCCGCCCTGCTTGGCCGCGTACAGGCACAGGTCGGCGAGATGGACCAGCTGCTCCCAGTCCGGATCGACGTCGCCCGGGTTCAGGGACTTGGGGCAGAAGCCGATGGAAATCGTCACGTCCAGCGCGCGGTCGTCCAGCGCGATCGGCGTGCCGCCCACGGCCGCCAGCACGCGCGCGCACACCTGGCGCGCCTCGTCCGTGCCGATGCCCGGCAGGTAGGCGAGGAACTCCTCGCCGCCCCAGCGCACCAGCACATCCTGTTCGCGCAGCGTGGCAGCCAGGCGCGCGGCCACGTTCTTCAGCACGACGTCGCCCGCGCCATGGCCCAGCGTGTCGTTGATCGACTTGAAGCGGTCGATGTCCATCAGCAGGAACACGCCGCCCGTGCGCCCTTCCGCGCCGGCGCGCCGTTCGGACGCGGCGCCCGCCTTGCGGTGGTGATGGGGCACGACGTGTTCGTAGAAGTAGTGCCGGTTGAAGAGCCCCGTCAGCGAATCGCGCGTGCTTTGCAGGAACAGCTGGTCGTTCTTCTGTTGCAGCGACTTGTTCGCCTTCGCCACGCGCCGGTACAGGAAGCCGATCAGGACGACGGCGATGCAGGTCGTCGCGCACAGCGCCACCCACAGGCTCCGCTGGCGCCGGGCGTTCTGCAGGTCCGCGGCCTTCAACACGCTCTCGTGGTGGAGCGCGGCGAGTTCGCTCTGCTTCTTCTGGTTGTCCCAGGCCCGCTGCAACGCTTCATAGGACGATTGCTTTTCCTTGCGCCACGCGGCCAGCGATACGGAACCGGCTTTTTCGTAGATCGTCAACGCCGCCTCGCCAAAACCGACCTGGCCCAGCGCATGGCCGTAGTTGAGCAGCATGCGGACGTACTGGTCGTCGTTCTTCAGCGCCTCGAGCGCCTGGTCCGCCATGGCCCTTCCTTCGGCGATGTTGCGGAAGTAAATCCGGGAGAGTCCGAGTTCGAACGAGGCGAGTTGGATGCCGTAGTCATCGCCGACGGCGCGCGAGATGCGCAGTGCCGCCACGGCCGCCCGTTCCGCTTCGCCGAAGCGCCGGCTCTGCATGTAGAGCTCCGCCAGATTCGCCAGCGGCACTGCCAGTCTCTCCCGCGCATGGAGTTTTTCCAGGATGTCGACCGCGGCTTTCAGCGCGGCCTCGGCACGCTTCAGGTTGCCCGCGCGCGCGGCCGTCCCGTATTCGGACAGGCGCGCATGCGCGAGTTGGCCGGCGATGCCGCGCGCCCGCGCGGTGGCGATCATCTCGTCGGTGCAGGCAAGCGCCTCCGTGGTCTTCCCCACAATGGCCAGCAGGCGCGCCTGTTCACGCAACGCCATTTGCAGGGCGTCCGGATCGGCCCCGGCCCGCGCGACGTCCACCGCACGGGTGACGAATTCGATGCCGCCCGCCGTGTCCCCGTCCTCTTCCGCCAGCAATCCCTGCGTGACGAGTGCCTGGGTTTTCAAATAGGGGTCGGCGGAGTCGGCCGCGAGCCGGGCTGCGCCCTGGATCAGCCGGCGCGCGGCTTCCTGGTCGTGCACGAACATCGACAAGGCATACGCGTGGCTCAGCATCGCCCTCGCCAGCAAATCGTCGTCGTGAAGCTCGCGGCCGAGCCGTTCGGCCCCAAGGGCCGCATCGACGGCCCGGTTCTTGTCCTTCATCCACCAGTAAGCGCGGCTGGTCACGACGAGAACCTGGCCCAGTTCGCGGCCGGTGTGCGCCTGCCGCAGCGCATCCAGCCGCTGCAATGCCGCGCGCGGCATCACGTACGCTTCTTCCCGGATAACGGTCAAGTCGCGGGTAAAGTCTTCATGCACGTCGCCGGACCGGGCCACGGCCGCCCGGCAGACGAGCAGCAGGCCCACTAATATCCGGCGCACAACCATGCTTCCTCCAAACGTAGTCCCGGATAGTAACATCAGGAAACGTCAGATTCCACAAATCAAGTTGTAACGTATCTATTGACCCACGGAAACGTGTTAGCCGGGCATCTTTCGCCGGCCCGCAAGGTCAGCACGCGCACGCCGCTGCGGGTCACGGCCACGGTATGCTCGAACTGCGCGGACAGCGCGCCGTCGCACGTGCGCACCGTCCAGCCGTCGTCCTCGGTGTGCACGGCGGAGCGGCCCGCGTTGAGCATCGGCTCGATCGTGAACACCATGCCTTCGCGCAGCACCAGGCCCGTCTGCGGGCGGCCCCAGTGCAGCACCTGCGGCGGCTCGTGCATCTCGCGCCCGATGCCGTGGCCGCAGTACTCGCGCACCACCGCATAGCCGTGGCGGCGCGCATGCCGTTCGATGGCATGACCCACGTCGCCCAGCCGCGCGCCGGGACGCACGGCGCGGATGCCCTTCCACATCGCCTCGTACGTCACCTGCACGAGCTTTTGCGCCGGCGCCGCCACGGCGCCGACCAGGTAGGTCTTGCTGGAGTCGGCGATGTAGCCATTCTTCTCCAGCGTGATGTCGAAGTTCACGATGTCGCCGCTCTGCAGGACGTCCGCCGGCGACGGCACGCCGTGGCACACGACGTCGTTGCGTGACGCGTTCAGCGCGAACGCATAGCCGTACTGGCCCTTGCTGGCCGGGCGCGCGCCCAGCGTGTTCACGATGAAGTCGTCGACCAGGTCGTTCACCTTCATCGTCGACATGCCGACGAGATCGAGCCGGTCGAGCTGCGCGAAGACGTCCGCCAGCAGCTTGCCGGCCGCCGCCATCAGTGCGACTTCCTCCGGCCGCTTCGTCATGACGCCACCTTGAGCGCCTGCGGCACGACGCCCGCCGCCCTCAGCTCGCGCGCCATGATCTCGTTGAAGCTCTGCGTCGGATTCAGCTCGCACAGCATGCCGATCCGGACCCAGAAGGCGGCCTGCGCGTTGATCGAGCGGCACGACACCGTGCTCGCCTTGCGGATCTGGTCATGCAGCTCGTCTTCGATATTCACAATGCCCATATGCCTAACTTTCATATACGTTCCATATACGGAGTATATATTCTGACCGCGCAACGCCGCAAGCACTGTCGGAAAAACTTACACACAACAACATTGATTGCCATAAGTCATTGATTATTATCAAGTGGCATCAATATTGCTTTATGTCCGTCAATATCTATAAACCTCAAGGACCGACATGAAAACCACAACTCTGAAACTCATCGGTGCACTGCTGTTCGTGGCGTTCGGCGCAAGCCAGGCGCAGGCAAGCGTCATCACCTTCGACGACCAGGCGGGTACGTCGACACTGCCGGTGTCCGCCGGCGGGCTGACGTTCACCTCCTCGGGCGGCTACGCCTACGTCTGGACGGCCGGCGGCGGCAAGGCCGACAACGGCACCAACAACCTGATCTACGGCCTCGACGCCACGGTGACCATCACCAGGACCGGCGGCGGCACCTTCACTCTCAACGGATTCGACGCGGGGCTGAGCTGGTACACGTCGATGAACGCGTTCGACCTCACGCTCAACGGCACGGACACGATCTCGCTCGGCAATGCTTACCAGGGCTACCAGTTCGCGAATCTGAAGAACGTCACGTCCGTCACCTTCTCCGGCGCGCCTTCGGATGGCTATATCGCCATCGACAACGTCGACTTCGACGTCGCCCAGGTGCCCGAGCCGGCCAGCCTGACGCTGCTCGGACTGGGCCTCGCCGGCCTGGCCGCGGCTCGCCGCAAATCGGCGCGCTGATTGCCTGCGCCGCGCGTGGCGGCAACAGGATTCAGGTTCGCCACGCGATGTTTTCCAGCTCGTCCGAAATGACCTGCTGCCCGTGCTCCACCATGAATTCGTGGAACGACGCGGCCACCGTCGGAATCGCGCGCGCCGCCTTGTGCATCACGTGCCATTCGCCCTGCACGACGACGCCGGGCACCGGCAGCACGGCCAGCAGCCGGTTGCGCACTTCCAGCGTGCACGCGTGGACGGACAGGAAGGCGACGCCGAGGCCCGCCGCCGTCATCTGCTTGATCGCCTCGTTGCTCGACAACTCGGACCCGATCGCGAGCGCCACGCCCTCTTCCTCGTAGCGCCGCTCGATCGCCGCGCGCGTGCCGGAGCCGCGTTCGCGCACGAGCAGGTTGTGGGCCGCGATGTCGGCCAGCGTCACGTTCTCCTTCTCCAGCAGCGGATGGCCGGGCGCGACGAAGAACGCCATCGGGTGGCGCGCGAAACGGCTCGCGCTGGTCGGGAATTCGCGCGGCGGCGTGCCCATGATGGCGAGGTCGATCTCGTCGCGCGACAGCATGCCGATCACCTCCGGGCGCGAGCCCACCTGCAGCTTGATGCGCACGTGCGGACGGCCCGTCGTGAAGCGCACCAGCATCGGCGGCAGCAGGTGCTCCGCCGTCATCACCGCGCCGATGCGCAGCGTACCGGACGTGACGCCCTTCAGCGCCGCGATCTCGTCGCCCGCCTCTTCCCACAGGCCCAGGATGCGCTCCGCGTACCCCACCAGCAGCTCGCCCGCGGCCGTCATCTGGATGTTGCGGCCCTGGCGGCGCGTGAGCGGCACGCCGGCGGCTTCCTCCAACAGTTTCAGGTGCAGCGACACGGCCGGCTGCGTCACGTGCATCGCCTCGGCCGCGCGCGACACGCTCTGGTGACGCGCCACGAGCATCAGCGCCTGCAGTTGTTTGAAGCTGGCTGGATACATAAGCTATACCTTATCGAATTCTAAAAAAGATTTATTTTTATTTTATCCCGCCCAGCCGTATAGTAAAAACAATTCAAGCGACAACGACCTGCAAAAGGAGATCATCATGACGGCACAAGCGTTCATCTTCGACTTATCCGCATTCCGTTCGACGGACATCCCCGCCGACGCCGAGCGCCTGCTCGACCAGGCGATCGAAGACGGCCTGCCGTGCGCCCTGATCTCCGAACTGCCGCACCAGGAGGCGGGAGAACAGCTGCGCCGCCGCTTCGGCGACACCGCGCACCACATCTTTTCCGTCGTGCTGACGGGCGCCGATTTCGAAGCGCGCGGCCACAAGGCCCCGTATTCCGTCGTCCTGGACCAGCTGGGCGTACAGCCCGACGCGGCGCTGGCCGTGACGACGTCGCCGCGCGCCATCGCCGCCGCCCGCACCGCGCGCATCGGCGTACGCACGCCCAAGGCGATCGTCATGCGCAAGGTAGCGATGCAGGCCACGACCCACTGAAGCAGTCTTCCCGGCATCCGCGGGCGCTGCTCCCGCCGGATGCGCGAACGCAGCGCGGCGCGGGGAGCCCCCGGTGCCGCATCGATTCGAAAAAAGAAGGGAGCACACCATGCAGTCCATCGTCATCGTCGGAGGCGGCGTCGCCGGCCTCGAACTCGCCACCCGCCTGGGACGCCGCCTCGGCGCCCGCCACCGGGAACGCGTGATCCTCATCGACAGCGCCCCCACCCACTTCTGGAAACCCCTGCTGCACGCGGTCGCCGCCGGCACCATCGACCCGGCCGACCACATGATCGACTATGCGCGCCAGGCCATCGACAACCACTTCACGTTCGTCTGCGGCGAAGTCGTCCACGTCGACCGCGCCTGTCGCACCCTGACCGTCCGCAGCCGTTTCGATGATGCGCCGGACGCGCATACCGTCATCGATTACGAACGCCTCGTGCTGGCCTACGGCTCCGTCACGAACTTCTTCGGCATCCCCGGCGCACAGGAACACTGCCTGGCGCTCGACAGCGTGAAAGGCGCGGAAGCGTTCCGCCAGCGCTTCCTCGGCCTGTGCGCCCAGGCGGGACGGCGCCGCAATGCCCGCACGGATGCCGGCGCGCCGCTGCTGGACATCGTCATCGTCGGCGCCGGCCCGACCGGCATCGAACTCGCGGCGGACCTGCGCCACACGGTCGACACGCTGGCCCACTACGGCCTCGCGGGTCTCGAGTCGCCGCATCAGGTGCACATCCGCATCGTCGAGCGCGGGCCGCAGGTGCTGCCGTCGCTGGACGCCGAGGCATCGAACCTGGCCGTGCGCAAGCTGCGCGCGATGGGCATCGAGATCTGCACCGACACCGCGATCGCCGAAGTGCGCGAGGACGAAGTGACGACGACCAACGGCCGCGTGTTCCCCGCCGCGATCACGGTGTGGGCGGCCGGCGTGAAAGGTCCGCGTTTCAGCGCGGGCCTGAACGTGGCGCTGAACCGCAACGACCAGGTGGTCGTGGACAGCCGGCTGCGCAGCGTGACCGATCCCGAGATCCACGCGATGGGCGATTGCTGCACCCTGCTCAATCCGGACAAGACGGCGATGGCCCCGCCCAGCGCCCAGGCCGCGCGCCAGCAGGCGATCTACCTGGCGACGCTGCTGGCGCACAAGGCGCCGGACGTCCTGCCGGGCTTCCATTACCGCGACTACGGCACGCTGGTGTCGCTGGGCCGGGCGGGCGCGGTCGGCATCCTGCGCCGCGCGATCGGCAACCGCCACCTGCATGTGAAAGGGCCGTTCGCGCTGGCCATGTACGGTCTCACGTACCAGCGCCACGTGATGGGCCATCTGGGCCTCGTGCGGATGTGCGGCAACCTGCTGGCGCGCTGGTTCCGGTCGAAGATGCTGATGCCGGTGCGCTGGCACTGACCCCCGCGGCGCGGCTACAGGCGCGCCAGCCGCGCGCCATCGACCCGCAGCGAGGCGCCGTCGACGAAGCGGGCCTCGTCCGTGAGCAGGAACGCGATGGCGGCGGCAAGGTCCTCGGGCGCCCCGACGTCGGCCTTGTCGATGACTTCGACGCCGGCCTTCACGTTCGGGTTATCCCACAACATGGGCGTGTCGACGGCCCCCGGCAGCACGGCATTCACGCGGATGCCCTTGGCCTTGCCTTCCAGCGCGGCCGAACGCGTGAGCGACAGCAGCGCCGCCTTCGCCGCCGCATACGGCGCGACGAGGGGTTCCGTCTCGACGGCGTGGACGCTGGAGACGTTGACGATGGCGCCGCCCCGGCGCATGCGCAGGAAAGCCTGCTTGGTGAAGAAGAAGGCGCCCAGCAGGTCGACGTCGAGGATGCCGCGCCAGTCCTGCTCCGTCTGCTCCTCGATCGGTTTGAACAGCATCGTGCCCGCGTTGTTGACGACGTAGTCCCAGCCGCCGAACTGCCCGATCGTCGCGTCGACGGCGGCAATGACCTGGTCTTCGCACGACACGTCGCAGGCGATGGTGGCCATGCGCGCGGGGTCGAATTCCTTGCCGAGGTCGGCGCGCGTGGCGTCGAGGCGGTCCAGGTGCAGGCCCGCGAGCATCACGGCGGCCCCGTCCTGCAGCAGGCGCCGCACGGTGGCCCGGCCGATGCCGCCGGATGCGCCGGTGACGATGGCGGTGCGCTGGTCGAAACCCATGACGTTCCCTCCTGTGCATGTCCTTGACACTGCCCGACGATACCACGTGCGGCCGGTCGGGCGGCGCATCGGTCATAATTGCGGTCGCCCAACCATCGCCCAGGACATCCATGTTCGAGATCAGCCAGCTCCGCTGCTTCGTCGCCGTCGCCGAGGAATTGCATTTCAGCCGCGCCGCGGAGCGCCTGAACATGACGCAGCCCCCGCTGAGCCGCCAGATCCGCCTGCTGGAACACCACGTCGGCGCCCAGCTCCTGGAGCGCAACAGCCGCACGGTCCGGCTGACGGCCGCCGGCAAGGCGTTTTTCCCCGAAGCGGCACGCATCCTCCGGATCGCCGAGGAAGCGATGTTTGCCGCCCGCCGCGCCGCGAAGGGCGAACAGGGCAGCATCGCCATCGGCTTCACGTCGGCGTCCGGCTACAGCCTGCTGCCGGAAGTCGTGCGCCGCCTGCGCGAACGCTCGCCGGGCGTGACGCTGACGTTGAAGGAACTCGTCAGCACGGCCCAGGTGGAAGCGCTCAACGCGGGCGAACTGGACCTGGGCCTGATGCGCCCCCACCCCGTCAGCGCGGACCTGGACAGCCAGCTGATCGCCACGGAAGCCCTGATGCTGGCCATCCACGAGCGCGACGCCGACCAGTGGCCCCAGGAACCCACGCTGGCCGACCTGCACGGGCGGCCGTTCGTCATGTATTCGCCGTACGAGGCGCGGCCCTTCTACCAGATGCTGAGCGAGCGCTTCGCCCGTGCCGGCGTCGTGCCGGACGTCGTCGAGCACATCGGCCAGGTGCACACGATGCTGGCGCTGGTCCGCGCGGGGATCGGCGCCGCCCTCATCGCGGAAGGGGCCGCCCGCCTGAAATTCGACGGTATCGTGATGCGCCGGATGGTGACTGAGCCCGTCGAGACGGTATGCACCTATCGACGCAATCACGACAACCCGGTGCTGCAACTCTTCCTGGATCAGGTTTTGCCGACGTTTCGGACGCCATAGATTCAATTTCTGAATACTTGCCATCCTATTTTAGTTTGCTGCTGAATCGATCGAACGATATCATGGGGCACGATTTGTCCCCCAACCGATACAGCCAACATGAACACCATCGTTACGAGCGCCCCTGTCGTCACCGAACTGCGCGTCGTCCCCGTCGCCGGCCAGGACAGCATGCTGCTGAACCTCTCCGGCGCCCACGGCCCCTGGTTCACCCGCAACATCGTCATCCTCAAGGACAGTGCGGGCAACACGGGCCTCGGCGAGGTGCCGGGCGGCGAAAAGATCCGCCAGACCATCGAAGACGCGCGCCCCCTCGTCGTCGGCAAGACGCTGGGGGAGTACAACAACGTCCTGAACGCGATGCGCACCGCGTTCGCCGACCGCGACGCGGGCGGCCGCGGCCAGCAGACGTTCGACCTGCGCACGACGATCCACGCCGTCACGGCGGTGGAATCCGCGCTGCTCGACCTGCTGGGCCAGTTCATGGGTGTGCCGGTCGCGGCACTGCTGGGCGAAGGCATGCAGCGCAACGCCGTCGAGATGCTGGGCTACCTGTTCTACGTGGGCGACCGCGGGAAGACGGACCTCGCCTACCGCGCCGAGCCGGACGCCGGCAACGACTGGTTCCGCCTGCGCAACGAAGAAGCGCTGACGCCGGACGCCGTCGTGCGCCTGTGCGAGGCCGCGCGCGAGCGCTACGGCTTCAACGATTTCAAGCTGAAGGGCGGCGTACTGCCGGCCGACGACGAGATGGATGCCGTCATCGCGATGCACGAGCGCTTCCCGGACGCGCGCATCACGCTCGATCCGAACGGCGCCTGGTCGCTGGCCGAGGCGATCCGCGTGTGCCGCGACAAGCACGGCATCCTCGCGTACGCGGAAGACCCGTGCGGCGCCGAGAACGGCTTCTCGGGCCGCGAAGTGATGGCCGAATTCCGCCGCGCCACCGGCCTGCCGACCGCGACCAACATGGTCGCGACGGACTGGCGCCAGATGGCCCACTCGATCCAGCTGCAATCCGTCGACATCCCGCTCGCCGACCCGCACTTCTGGACGATGCAGGGCGCCGTGCGCGTGGCGCAGCTGTGCCAGATGTTCGGCCTGACGTGGGGTTCGCACTCGAACAACCACTTCGACATCTCGCTCGCCATGTTCACGCACGTGGGCGCGGCGGCGCCGGGAAAGGTCACGGCGATCGACACGCACTGGATCTGGCAGGACGGCCAGCGCCTGACGAAGGAACCGCTGAAGATCGAGGGCGGCCTCGTGCACGTCCCGGCGAAACCGGGCCTGGGCATCGAACTGGACGAAACGGAACTGGAAAAAGCGCACCAGGCGTACAAAAACATGGGCCTGGGCGCGCGCGACGACGCCGTCGCGATGCAGTTCCTGATCCCGGGCTGGAAGTTCGACAACAAGCGCCCCTGCCTGGTACGTTGAAACCGGACGCCGGCAGGCCCTACACGATGTAGGGCTTGCCGTTGACCACGACGTTCTCCACCACCGGCTTGCCCGCGTCCTTTACCTGCAGCCGCTCGTCGGTTAGTTGCACATCGATATTCCGCAGCACGATCCCGTCGATGTCGGTCTGGCCCGGGTTCGGTGCGACGATGCCGAAGGCGCCGAACCGGCCGCGCAGGCCGTCCAGCACGAGGCCGCGTACGTACGAGTGCGGCGGCGCCTCCCCCTGCAGGTCGAAGTACTGGCTCCACGGGCGGATCGCGACGATCTCGCCCTTGCCGGAGTCCAGCACGAGGTCGCGGAACGCGATGTCTTCGTAGCGCTGCGGCGTGTCCGGCCGCAGTTTCAGGTGCGCGATGGCGCCCACGTTCTGCACGCGGCAACGTTCGACGACGACGTCGCGCACGACGGTCGCCTCGCTCCCGCACGTGAACAGCGCGTGGCCGCGGCGGAACGTGCAGTTGCGCACGCGGATACGTTCCGTCGGCGGGCTGTCCTTGTCCGCGAGCGCATGCGGTCCCTTCGTGCCCTTCGCGGCGATGCAGTCGTCCGTCACGGAAAAGCGGCAGCCGTCGACGAGCACGTCCTGGCAGCTGTCGATGTCGATGCCGTCCGTGCTGGGCGCCTGCTTGTAATCGTCCGGCACCTCGAAGCTGGCATGTTTCACGACCACGTCGCGGCAGCGGTACAGGTGCAGATTCCAGAACTGCGAATCCTTGAACGTGATGCCGGCGATCGTCACGCCGCGCGAGCCTTCGATGACGGCCAGCCGGGCGCGCGGCACGTCCAGGTTGCGGAAGTTGCCCTTCTCCTTCGACGCATTGCGCAGTTTCCAGAACTGGTCCCAGATCGGGCGGCCGGCCCCGTCGAGCGTGCCTTCACCCGTCATCGTCAGGCCGTCGCAGCCGGACGCGTTGACCAGGCCCGGATTGAAGCGTTCTTCGACGTGACCCTCGATGCGCGTGCGCTGGACGGGGAAATGCCGCATGTCCGTCGAGCAGCGCAGCACGGCGCCCTTGTCGAGGCGCAGGTGGACACGCGGCTTGAGGAACAGCGCGCCGCTGACGAACACGCCCGCGGGCACGACGACCGTGCCGCCGCCCTGCCCGGCCAGGCGGTCGATGGCGGACTGGATGGCGCGCGTATTGACCGTGGCGCCGTCGGCGACGGCACCGGTGTCGAGGACGGACAGATGACGGCCGTCCGGCGCGGCATGGCACCAGAACGGCACGGACAACAACGAGAGGGTCAAACGGCGACGGGCGGAAGAAGGCAATGGCATGGTGGTCCGGATCGTGGTCAGATCCGGTTCATGCTAAAGCAGCCGCGCCGATTGCGCGGCTCAATTCGCTGATCGATTCGCTGATCGATTCACCCGAACAGCGACCTGAACGCCCACACGATCGTTTTCGCGACGAATTGCGCGAACGGCAGGGCCAGCACGACCAGCAGGATGATCTGCGCGACGCGCAGCACAGGCTCGAACGCGTGCCAGTCGCGGTGCATCATGTGCGGCATGTGGAAATGCGGGCGGTGGATGTGCGACAGGTGCAGGTGAGCTTTTACGCGGCCGGGTTGCATTCCGAATTTCATCGTTGTCTCCGCTATATGTATATGCAACTTAAGCATATGCTTGTGCGGCGCGCTCTGCCGATGATTTTTTCGATCGCGCGGCGGTACGACATTGACAGAATCAATTTGCCGTTCCGCCGGTCTGGGCTATGCTTAAAGGCTGTGCCTAGAACCGATTGGCAAGGTTCGCCAACACGGCCGGCGAATGCGTGGAGTCGTCCGTCTGCGATGCCCCGCCGTGCGAGCGCCAGGCCACCGTGACTGCGGCCGTCCACGCGTCGCGCGCATGGCGCACCCCGATGCCGCCGCCGCCCAGGGAACGATGGTTGTCCAGCGTGGTCCACGGCGACTTGTTCAAGGTGACGCGGCCCGCGTCGTAGAACAGGTAGGGCACCACGGCGCCGACGGCATAGCGGATTTCCGTCTGCGCCACCCAGCCCATGTCGCCATAGCCTTCGCCGTTCGGATACGCACGCACGCCGTTCACGCCGCCCAGGCCCAGCTTTTCCGACGAATCGAGATTGTGGCCCGTCCACTGCGCCGACACGCGGGCGTACACGTCCAGCCGGTCGTTGATCGACTGGATGCGGGCCAGGTCCAGGTTGAAGCGGTTGAAGCTGCCCGCCGAACGCGCGCTGGCGGCATCGACGGCCTGCGTGTCGCCATTCATCCCCAGCTTGCCGCGGGTCCAGCTCAGCGCCCCGAACGTGATGCCGGCGTGGAGGAACTGGTCGCGCACGTCGAACGACAGGGTCACGGGGACGACGGTGCTCGATTTCTGCGTGTCCGTCATTGTGGCGTCCTGGCGGTCGTGCAGGCGCTTGTGGTCGACGCTGGCGGACAGGATCAGGTTGCGCACCTGCGACCGCACGATCGGGTACGACAGGCCCAGGCTCGCCACGTCCGCCGTGCCGCGCGCGCCCAGCGCGGCGAAGCCGCCGGCCAGGTCGTAGTACGAATGCGTGTAGCTGGCGCGCCCGCGCAGGCCGCTGTAGCCCAGCGGCGCCGCATACGCGAGGGAGCCGAACCACATGCCCTCTTGCGTGTACAGCGCCTGCGCGGCGAGCTGGTCGCCCAGCATGAACGGGCTGTCCACGTCCACGCTCGCGTGGGCGCGCGTGCGTCCCGTCGCGCGGGTGCCGTAGTTGTCGAGGCCCATCTCGCCCTTGTAGCGGTGGTCGCGCTTCACTTCGACGAGCAGGTCGCCCGTGCCGACCTCGGCGCCCGGCCGCACGAGCGGCACCGTGCGCACGCCCGGCTGGTCGTCCAGCAGCAGGGTGACGCGCTCCAGGCGGCCGCTTTCGATGATGTCGCCGTGCGGCAGCGCGGACAGGAAGCCCTGCGCGCCTTTGACGAACGCCGGTTCGCCGTGGGCGGTGACCTTGCCGTAGCGGCCTTCCAGCACATCGACGCGCAGCTCGCCGCCGGACAGGTCCTGCTGCGGCAGGTAGGCGCGGGCGAACGGATAGCCGGCCTGCTGGTAATGCGCGGTCACGCGCGCCGCGAGTGCCGCGAGGCCGGCGAAGTCGAACGACTTGCCGTCCACGGGACCGATGGCCGCCAGCAGCGCCTCGCTGCCGATGCGCGTATTGCCGCTGATGACGACGCGGCGCAGGGTCACCTGCTGGCCGCCCGCCTGCATGGGAGCACCGGCGGGCGCCGGTTGCACGGCGGGTGCGGCGCCCGTGCGGGGCTGCGGCAGCTGCCGCGCGTTTTCCTGCAGCGAGGGCTGTTGCGCGAGGGCCGGCAGGGACGCCGCGACCAGCAGGGCCAGCGGCAGGAGTTTCAGGTGGTATGTCATGCGTTGTCCGGGTTCGTTACGGGGTCGCGGCGTCCTTGCCGCCCGACTGGTCGTTGCCGGCGCCCGGCATGCGGATGCCGCCGGAGACGACGAGCACGTTCAGGAATTTGACGTCGCGGCCCGCCGCCAGCGCCTGGCTGGACGACTGGCGGCGGTTGGTCGCGCCGACGGCCGAATCGCCGCCGCCCTGCCCGTCCGCCGCCGCCGCGCCGCCACCGCTCGGCGCGCCCGATTCCGGGACGGCGAGGTAAGCGAGGCCGCCGACGGCCGGCGCCGGCAGCACGGGCGCGAGGCCCAGCGACTGCGGCGCGATCGTGGCCGCCACCACCGAGGCGGTCGCGGGGACCGGTGCCGGTGCCGGCGTCGGGACCGGCGTCGGCGTCGGCGCCGGCGTCACGACGACGGGCGCCGGTTCAGGCGTCGGTACCACCACGACCGGTGTCGGCTCCGGCGTCGGCGCCGGGATGGGGGTGGGCTCCGGGGTCGGCGTCGGCGTCGGCGTCGGGACCGGCGTCGGTGTCGGTGTCGGCGTCGGCGTCGGCGTCGGCGTCGGCGTCGCGGCGGCGATGATGGTGCCGGTCGTCGCCGCGCGGCCTTCGAACGCGTAGTTGCCCACGTCGGCGCCGGTCAGCGCGAGGCCGTTCAGGTCCACCGCGATGCCGGTGCCGGCCGTGGCCTGCGCGAACTGCGCGGTGGCCGCGCTGCCGCTCACGGCCACGTCGTCGCCCGCGATGATGCCCTCGAGCGTGCCGGGCGCCGTCAATGTCGCCGTCTTCGTGCCGTCCGCCGTCTTGCCGGCGACGGCCGCGCCGGTCACGGTCAGCGCCTTGCGTGCGATATCCGCGGCCGCCGTGCGCTGGATCGTGGCCGCGTAGTTGCCAGCGTCCGCGCCGCCCAGGGTGCCGGCCAGGTCGACGGTCTTGCCGTTGCCAGCGTTCCGGTCCGCGAACGCGCCGGTGGCGGCCACCGTCACGGTGTCGCCGGCCACGAGGCCCGCCAGCGTCGCGTTCGCGCTGCTGACCGTGGCCGCCGTCGTGCCGTCGTAGGTCTTGTTCGCGGCGGTGATGCCGGACACCGTCAATGCCTTCGGCGTGATGGCGGCGGTGGCCGTGGACTGGCCCGTGATCGCATAGTTGCCGGCGTCGCGGCCGCCGAACGTGTTCGCCAGCGTCACCGCCTTGCCGCTGCCCGCGTTCTTGTCCGCGAACGTGCCGGTGGCGCCGACCTGCACGTCGTCGCCCGCGACGAGGCCCTGCACGACCACGCCGCCCATTCCCAGCGCGGCCGCCGCCGTGCCGTCGTAGACCTTGTCGGACGCCGTGATGCCCGTCACGGTCGCGGCCTTCTGGCCGATCGACGCCGTCACGGTGCCCGGCTGCGCCAGGCTGTAGTTGGCGGCGCGGCCCGTGCCGTCGGCGAGCGTGCCGCCGCCGACCGTCACGGTCTTGCCCTGGCCCGCGTTCCGGTCCGCGAAAGTGCCCGCCAGGCCCGCCACGCGCAGCGTCTCGCCGCCGACGAGGCCGACGAGCGTGCCGCCCGCCAGCGTGGCGGCCGTCGTGCCGTCGTAGGTCTTGTCCGCGGCCGCGAGACCGGCCAGCGTCAGCGTCTTCGGCGTGATCGCCGCCTGCGTCGCCGCCTGGCCCGCGATCGCGTAGTTGCCCGCATCCGCGCCGCCGTACGTGCTGGCGAGCAGTACGGTCCGGGCGCTGCCCGCGTCGGCATCGGCGAAGGCGCCGGTGGCGCCGACCGTGACGGTGTCGCCCGCCACGAGGCCCGCCAGTTGCGCCTGCGCCGTCGACACCGTCGCCGCCGTCGTGCCGTCGTAGACCTTGTCGGAGGCCGTGATGCCGGACACCGTGAGCGCTTTCGGCGTGATGGCGGCGGACAGTCCCGCCGGCGTCGCGATCGCATAATTGGATGCGCGGCCCGTGCCGTCCGCGATGGTGCCGGACACCGTCACCGCCTTGTTCGTGCCCACGTTCTTGTCCGCGAACGCGCCCGCCAGCCCGCCGAGGTTCAGCGTCTCGTTGCCGACCATGCCGGACAGCGTGCCGCCCGTCAGCCGGGCCGCCGTGGTGCCGTCATAGACCTTGTCGGACGCCGTCAGGCCTGTGAGCGTCAGCGCCTTCGGCGTGATCGCGGCCGTGGTGGCCGCCTGGTCGGTGATCGCGTAGTTGCCTGCGTCCGCGCCGCCGTGGGTGCTCGCCAGCGTCACCGTTTTCCCAGTAGCCGCGTTGGCATCGGCGAACGTGCCGGCTGCGCCTACGGTCACCGAGTCGCCCGCCACGAGGCCCTGCAACGTCGCGCCGCTCGTGGACACCGTGGCCGCCGTCGTGCCGTCGTAGGCCTTGCTTTCGGCCGTGATGCCGGACACCGTCAGCGCCTTCGGCGTGATGGCAGCCTGCGCCGCCGTCTGGCCGCCCAGCGTGTAGTTGGCGGCGTCCTGGCCGGACAGGCCCGTGGTCAGCGCCACCGTCTTGCCGTTACCGGCATTCTTGTCCCCGAACGCGCCGCTCGCGCTCAGGCCGATGTCATCGCCGCCGATCGCGCCCCCCAGGGTCGCCGCATCGACCGACACCGTCGCCGCCGTCGTGCCGTCGTAGACCTTGCTGGCCGCGGTGATGCCGGACAGCGTGAGCGCTTTCGGCGTGATTGCAGCGGACAGCGCCGCCGGCGCGGCGATCGAATAATTGGATGCGAGGCCGGTGCCGTCGGTGATGGTGCCGGATACCGTGACGGCCTTGCCCGTGCCGACGTTCTTGTCCGCGAACGCGCCCGTCAGGCTGCCGAGGTTCAGCGTCTCGTTCCCGACCATGCCGGACAGCGTGCCGCCCGTCAGGCGGGCCGCCGTCGTGCCGTCGTAGATCTTGTCGGATGCCGTCAAGCCCGTGAGCGTGAGCGCCTTCGGCGTGATCGTGGCCGTGGTCGAGGCCTGGTCGGTGATCGCGTAGTTACCCACATCGGCGCCGCCGTGGATGCTGGTCAGCGTAACGGTCTTGCCCGCGCCCGCATTCGCGTCGGCGAACGTGCCGCTCGCGCCGACGGTCAACCAGTCGCCCGCCACGAGGCCGGACAGCTCGGCATTCGACGTCGACACCGTGGCCGCCGCCGTGCCGTCGTAGGTCTTGCTGGCGGCCGTGATGCCCGACACCGTCAACACTTTCGGCGTGATGGAAGCCAGCGCCGTCGTCTGGCCGCCCAGCGTGTAATTGGACACGTCCTGGCCGGAGAGGCCCGTGGTCAGCGCCACCGTCTTGCCGTTGCCGGCATTCTTGTCGGCGAACGCGCCGCTGGCGCCCAGGACGATGTCGTCGCCGGCGATCGCGCCGCCCAGGGTCGCCGTGGCGACCGATACCGTCGCCGCCGTCGTGCCGTCGTAGACCTTGCTGGCCGCGGTGATGCCGGACAGCGTGAGCGCTTTCGGCGTGATCGCAGCGGACAGTGTCGCCGGCGCGGCGATCGCATAATTCGATGCGAGGCCGGTGCCGTCCGTGATGGTGCCGGATACCGTGACTGCCTTGCTCGTGCCGACATTCTTGTCCGCGAACGCGCCCGTCAGCCCGCCGAGGTTCAGCGTTTCGTTGCCGACCATGCCGGACAGCGTGCCGCCCGCCAGGCGGGCCGCCGCGGTGCCGTCGTAGACCTTGTCGGATGCCGTCAGGCCCGTGAGCGTCAGCGCCTTCGGCGTGATCGCGGCCGTGGTGGAGGCCTGGTCCGTGATCGCGTAATTGGCCACGTCCGCGCCGCCGTGGGTGCTGGCCAGCGTGACGGTCTTGCCAAGGCCCGCGTTGGCGTCGGCGAACGCGCCGCTCGCGCCCACGGTCACCGCGTCGCCCGCCACGAGGCCTTGCAACGCCGCGCCGCTCGTGGACACCGTGGCCGCCGTCGTGCCGTCGTAGGCCCTGTCGGCCGCCGTGATGCCGGACACCGTCAGCGCCTTCGGCGTAATGGCAGCCAGCGCCGTCGTCTGGCCGCCCAGCGTGTAGTTGGCCGCGTCCTGGCCGGACAGGCCCGTAACCAGCGCCACCGTCTTGCCGTTCGCGACATTCTTGTCCGCGAACGCGCCGCTCGCGCCCACGCCGATGTCGTCGCCGTTGATCGCGCCGCCCAGGGTCGCCGCATCGACCGACACCGTCGCCGCCGTCGTGCCGTCGTAGACCTTGCTGGCCGCGGTGATGCCGGACACGGTGAGCGCTCTCGGCGTGATCGAAGCGGACAGGCCCGCCGGCGTGGCGATCGCATAGTTGGATGCGAGGCCGGTGCCGTTCGTGATGGTGCCGGACACCGTCACCGCCTTGCCCGTGCCCACGTTCTTGTCCGCGAACGCACCCGTCAGGCTGCCGAGGTTCAAGGTCTCGTTGCCGACCATGCCGGACAGCGTGCCGCCCGTCAGTTGGGCCGCCGTCGTGCCGTCGTAGACCTTGTCGGATGCGGTCAGGCCGGACAGCGCCAGCGCCTTCGGCGTGATCGCGGCCGTGGTGGACGCCTGGTCCGTGATCGCGTAGTTGGCCACGTCCGCGCCGGCGTGGGTGCTGGCCAGCGTGACCGTCTTGCCCGTGCCCGCGTTGGCGTCGGCGAACGTGCCCGTCGCGCCCACGGTCACCGCGTCGCCCGTCACGAGACCTTGCAACGCCGCGCCGCTCGTGGACACCGTGGCCGCCGTCGTGCCGTCGTAGGGCCTGTCGGCCGCCGTGATGCCGGACACCGTCAGGGCCTTCTGCGTAATGGAAGCCAGCGCCGTCGTCTGGCCGCCCAGCGTGTAGTTGCCCGCGTCCTGGCCGGACAATCCCGTGGTCAGCGCGACCGTCTTGCCGGTGCCGGCATTCTTGTCGGCGAACGCGCCGCTCGCGTCCAGGCCGATGTCGTCGCCGTTGATCGCACCGCCCAGCGTGGCGGCGCCGGTGGCCACGGTGGCCGAGTTCGTCCCGTCGTAGACCTTGTCCGATACCGTGATGCCGGCCACCGTCAAGGCCTTCGGCGTGATGGCGGCCGAGAGTCCCGCCGGCGTGGCGATCGCATAGTTAGAGGCGAGACCGGTGCCGTCCGCGATGGTGCCGGACACCGTGACGGCCTTGCCCGTGCCGACGTTCTTGTCCGCGAACGCGCCGGTCAGGCCGCCGAGGTTCAGCGTCTCGTTGCCGACCATGCCGGACAGCGTGCCGCCCGTCAGCCGGGCCGCCGTCGTGCCGTCGTAGACCTTGTCGGATGCCGTCAACCCCGTGAGCGTCAGCGCCTTCGGCGTGATCGCGGCCGTGGTGGAGGCCTGGTCCGTGATCGTGTAGTTACCCACGTCCGCGCCGCCGTGGTTGCCGGCGAGCGTGACCATCTTGCCCGTGCCCGCGTTGGCGTCGGCGAACGTGCCGGTTGCGCCGACGGTCACCGTGTCGCCCGCCACGAGGCCCTGCAGCGTCGCGCCGCTCGTGGACACCGTGGCCGCCGTCGTGCCGTCGTAGGCCTTGCTGTCGGCCGTGATACCGGACACCGTCAGCGCCTTCGGCGTGATGGCGGCAAACGCGGTCGTCTGGCCGCCCAGCGTGTAGTTGGCCGCGTCCTGGCCGGACAGGCCCGTCGTCAGCGCCACCGTCTTGCCGCTGCCGGCATTCTTGTCGGCGAACGCGCCGCTGGCGCCCAGGGCGATGTCGTCGCCGCCGATCGCACCGCCCAGGGTCGCCGTGGCGACCGACACCGTCGCCGCCGTCGTGCCGTCGTACTCCTTGTCCGACGCCGTGATGCCGGACGCCGTGAGGGCCTTCGGCGTGATCGTGCCGCTGACGCTGGCCGGCACGGTGAGGCTGTAGTTCGCCGCGCGGCCCGTGCCGTCGGCGAGCGTGCCGCCCGACACGGCGACCGTCTTGCCGGTGCCCGCGTTCTTGTCTGCGAACGCGCCGGCGAGGCCGGACAGGTTCAGCGTCTCGCTGCCCACGAGGCCGGACAGGGTGGCGCCCGTCAGCTGGGCCGTGGTCGTGCCGTCGTACGTCCTGGTCGCGGCGCCGAGGCCGGTAATCGTCAACGCCTTGGGCGTGATCGCGGCCGTGGCGGACGCCTGGTCCGTGATCGTGTAGTTGCCGGCATCCGCGCCGCCGTGCGTGCTGGCCAGGGCGACCGTCTTGTTCGTGCCGGCGTCCGCATCGGCGAACGCGCCCGTCGCGCCGACGGTGACCGTGTCGCCGGCGACGAGGCCCTGCAAGGTGGCGCCGGTCGTGGACACGGTGGCCGCCGTCGTGCCGTCGTACGTCTTGTCGGAGGCGGTGATGCCGGATACGGCGAGCGCTTTCGGCGTGATGGACGCCGTGACGCCGGCCGGCTGCGCCAGCGTGTAGTTCGATGCGCGGCCGGTGTTGTCGGTCAGCGTACCGCCGGCCAGCGTCACCGCCTTGCCGGCGCCGACGGTCTTGTCGGCGAAGGCGCCGGTCAGGTTCGACACATTCAGCGTCTCGCTGCCCACGAGGCCGGACAGCGTGCCGCCCGTCACCTGGGCCGTCGTCGTGCCGTCGTAGGCTCGATCGGCGGCCGTCAGGCCCGTGAGGGTCAGCGCCTTCGGCGTGATCGCCGCGGTGTTGCCGGCGCCGGCCGCCGTCAGGCCCGGCAGGCGGTAATTGCTGGCGAGGCCAGTGGCGCCGTTCGCCAGCGTGATGGCGCTGACGTAGCGCGCGTCCGCGACGTCGGCGCTGTTGGCCGTGATGCCGGAGGCGACGAGGTCCTCGCCCGCCACGAGGTTGCCGAGGCCGACCGTCGAGAAGCTGTTGCTGCCGTCGTACGTCTTGCCCGCATTGAGCGTGACCGTGCGCTGCGTGATGCTGGCCGTGGCGCTGGCCGAGTTCCCCGCCAGCGTATAGTTGCCCGCGTCCGCGCCGCCCAGCGTGATGTTGCTGATGCTGACCGAATACGTGCCCACGTTCTTCGAGCCGAAGCTGCCGGTGCCGCTGGCCGTGACGTTGTCGCCGGCCACGGCGCCGGACATGGACACGGCCGCCGTGGTCGTGCCGTCGTAGACCTTGTCCGCCGCGCTCGGGGTCAGCGCCTTGCGCGTGATGGCGTAATCGCCGTTGTAGAAATAGCCGACGGCGTACCTGGTGCCGCCCGACGTGACGTTGCGCGGGTTGGTCGCGCCCGGCGTCAGCGTGCCGTACGTGCCCACGTTCTTGCTGCTCGTGTTGAACACGGGCGCGGGCGACAGGCCGGCGGCCGTGAAGCCGGCGGGACCGCCGACCGACGAGAAGCTCATGCCCGTCGCGAGCGTGGTGCCGTCGTACACCTTGGTGCCGCCGCTGGCGCCCAGCACGTAGATCGGGTTGGTCGACATGTCCACGGCCTGGTAGGTCGCGTACAGGTAACTGTTGTTCCGGCCGGTCACGAGCAGGTAGCCGCAGTTGGGGTACGGATTCAGGCAACCGGACAGCTGCGGGGCCTGCGTGTACGCGGAGGGCCGCGGCGCGCCGTTGATATAGATGAGCCAGTGCGCGACCGACGGTCCCTGGAACACGACCTGCTCGTAGCTGCCGAAGTTCACCATGCCCATGGCGCCGGCATCACGGTCGTCGCTCGTGTAGTTGGCGCCCGGCGTCGTGTTGTTGGCGTTGATCAGTACGGTACCGGCGCCCGGCGCGCTGCCGACGGTCGTGACGGTGCCCGAGCCTGCCTCGAAGCCGATGCCGAATTCCTTGATGTGCCCGGTGCTCTCGCCGGTCATCTGCAGGTTGCCGGTGCCGGCCAGGATCGTGGCGCCCCGCTTGATGTAGATGCCGCCCTTGGTGCCGTCCACGCTGCCGCCCTGCGGCGCCAGGTTGGTCTTGCCGTTGATCGTGATGTTGCCGCCGCTGGAGAGGATAGCGACGTTGCGTTCGATCGTGACCGCCGCGCTCGTGCGGGTGGTGTTCGCGTTGCGGGCGAAGCCGATGCCGCCGGACGCGCTGCCGCCGTTGCCGCCGATCAGGATCGTGCCGCCGTTCGATGCCAGGTTCGCGTTGACGTCGACGCCGCCGACCGTCGCGCCGGCCGCGTTCGCCGCCGACAGCGTCAGGTTCAGCCTGCCGCCCGTCGCCGTGATGGCGCTGTCGACGATGACGTTGCGGTCCGCGCGCAGGGTGAGGGTGGCATCGGCGCCGCCCGTCTTGGTGATCGGACTGGCCACCGTGATATCGCCGTTGCCGTTCGATCCGCTCACGGTGCCGAAGCTCGTGTCGCTCGACTGCGTCGTGACCGTCACGCTCGTGCCCTGGTTCAGCGAATTCGAGATCGTCGTGGCGCCGGCCGCGTTGATCGTGTAGTCGTACGGGTCGACGAGCCATTCGCCGCCCTTGCCCGCGGCCGCGCCGGCATTCACTGTCAGCCCGGGCGCCGTCGTCACGTGCGCGGCCGACGTCTCGATGTTGCCGCCGTTGCCGCCCGCCGGCGCGCTCGCGTCGAGCGTGCCGCCCACGTTGGCGGTGCCGGTCTGCATGTCGCCCAGCAGCAGGATCTGGCCCTGCGCGCCGGTCGCGAGCGTGCGCGCCTGCACGATGCCGCTGTTGTTGATGACCGCACCGGACAGTTCGCCGGCCGACTTCGCCGTCATCAGCACCGTGCCGCCATCCGCGCGCACGGCGCCGCCGTTGTCGACGAGCACGTCCAGCGCGCCCTTCCGGACCTGCAGCTTGACGGGACCGCCGAAGTCGACGACGACGTCGCTGCCCGCGCCCAGCAGCGCATTGCCGCTGTCGGCCACGATCTCGCCCGTGTTGACGACGCGCGCCGCCACCAGTGCGACGTTGCCGGCACGCAGCACGCCCTGGTTCTGGACGCCCTGCGCGCTGCTGCCTTGCAGGCGGTAGCGCCCGGCGAGGAAGTCGTCGTTGCTCATGGCCAGCGTGGACGCCAGCAGGCCGCCGACGTTGACCTGGGCCGTCGGGCTGAACAGCACGCCGTTCGGGTTCAGCAGGAACACGTGGCCGTTGGCGTTCAGGGCGCCCTGGATCATCGACGGGTCCGCGCCGAGCACGCGATTCAGCGCGACGGCGTTGGCCGAGGGCTGGACGAAGTTGACGGTATGGCCTTGCCCGACCGAAAAGCCGGTCCAGTCAATGGCGGCCTTGTTGCTGCCCTGGTTGACCGTGAGCGTCTTGCCCGCATAGTTCAGCGTCGCCTGCCCGGCCGTCACGTGGCCGCCCGCCGGCAACGGGTCGCCCGCATGCGCGCCCGCGGCAGCGGCGGCGGCCAGCGCCATCAGCGCCAGCTGGCGGCGCCGGCGCGCACGCCCGGTCGACGATTTCGCCCGCTTGGAACCGAATTCCGACGCGACCTGCCAACTATTTTTTGCTGCATTCCAGACGATGCGATATATGCGGTTCACGTGAATTCCGGGCGGCTAATGAGAATCCACGTAGTTTAGGATATTTCCCGACGGGAAATCGATAAAACCAATAAATCGTGCATGATGAGTCGCGCACCGGCAACGAATTACTTAAAAGAATTATCGCAATGATATGAATTAAAAGAATCAGCGACGATGGATGCGTCTTCCAATCATTTACTCATCAATTCAACAAGTTACGCGCATTCCACAGACAAGATAATATGATGCAAAAACGAAATTATTTATACATAAAAGTATTTCTCCAAATATATTCGCCACCAATCGAATTACGATCATTCAGCTGCGCGTCGTTAATTCGGGTGAGTGCCATTTTTTAATTTGATTTAACACGAATCAAATGAATGTGGACGATCGGCGGCGTCACCCGCGAGCTGCCGGAAAGGTCCCGTGCGCCGCTCCTCCTCGCGCACTGAGACGGTGCGGCGCCGATTTACCGGAGAGGGAATCCCTAGCGTTTGAGGCAGATCAAACAAAAAACCCCGCGTCGCCCGGACACTGCTCGTCATCATCGACGAGAGTGAGGTAGATCATGCATTTCCATCATCCCGACGCCGATCCGCTCGCGGCTTGCGCGGCCCTGCGCACGAGCCGGGCGCGCCTGCGCGCGCGTGTCGCCGCCCTGCAGGCGCAGCCGGACGACGCCTTCGTCCAGGATTTCCCCGCCGTCGTGGCGGCTGTCGAAGCCGATTTCCGCCGCGAGGAAGCGCTGCTGGAACGGCTCGGCGACGCCGCGCTGCACCCGCGCCGGGCCGACTACGCCGTCGTGTTGTGCGCCCTGCACCGCACACTGCCCCAGATCGAGGGCGGCGATGTCGGCCTGGGCCGCCAGGTCGCCGATGCGCTGGAGGCCGTGCTGTCGCTACCGTGGGATGCCGGCACGGAAGTGGCCGCCGCCCCGCGCCAGGCACCGCCGCCGGATACGCGGCCACAACGCGTGCCGGCCCACCTGCATTAGACAACGATCAATGTCACGATGTTTCCACAGGAAATTTTTATTTCTGTCGAGAATCTTTACATGACACTGCGACATTGATTTTTGTTCAAAATCGATTTCCTTACAGAACAGATAGTTATAGTTTTTGGCACGTTCCTTGCGTTAAGTCGATGAGCAAAACAAAAAATGTCACAAGACAACCTCATCGTTTGATCAACCCAAAGGAAACAACATGCTGAAGACTACCCTGAATGCTGCCGTGCTCGCCGCCATGAGCGTCCTGGTCCCGACCCTCGCCCACGCGACGCTTCTGGCCCCGACCTCGACGACCAAGTTCGACGTGAGCAATACTGTGACGGACACGCTCGGCGGCGGAAAGACAAGTTCCGACGGCGCGAGCAGCGGCAAGGCGAATACGAACATGGATACCCTCAAGACCGCCGCAGTCGCGCAGTTCGACAAGAGCAAGGGCGTGCTGACGGGCGCCACCGTCAACCTGGTGTCGAAGTACAAGCAGACGACGGCCGTCACCGTCGGCACCGGCGGCACCGGCGGGAACAACGACGGCACGTTCACGGCCAAGGGCACGGCCAGCAGCTCGATCAGCCTCGGCATTCCGACCGGCGTCACGGGCGCGAGCGCATCGCAAAGCGACATCAAGGACACCTGTACCTTCACCGGCAAGATCAAGACGGGCTGCAGCGATGGCGTCAGCGAAAAGCAGGTCGACAACAGCACGACGGTGAAGGGCACGGCGCTGAACGCCTACGTCGGCGGCGGCAGCTTCCTCGCCGACCTGCTGGCGGTCTCGAACACGGCGGAAACGACGTCGAACCAGTTCCTCACCGACGCCACCACGACGTCGACGATCAACTGGACAGGCGAGCTGAGCGCAACCTACAGCTACCTGCTGCACGCGGCACAGTCGTTCGACGGCAAGTCGGCGGTCACCGAGCTGACGCTCGATTTCGGCAATGTCTACCTGAACGACACGGTGAAGGCCAAGGACTTTTCGATCGCCAACCTGGCCGATAACGACCGCGTGGGCCTGAAGCTGACCAACTTCGCGGAGACGGACGCGAACAACGTGTTCGGCACGAGCCTGGCGCTGTTCGACAACCTGGTGCAGGGCGGTTCCAACGGCTACACGGCATCGTTCCTCGCGACCGTCCTGGGCAAGAACACGGCAACCTACCAGCTGACCCTGGCCGACGCGACGCCGGACGGCACCTATGCGTCCGACACCCTGGGCAAGGGCTATAACCTGACGCTGAACCTCATGGCGAACGTGGTCGAGCGCAAGGCCGACGCCGCCGGCGGCAACGTGCCGGAACCGGCGTCGCTGATGCTGCTGGGCCTGGGCGCTGCCGGCCTCGCGGCCGCACGCAAGCGCCGCCAGTCCTGATCCGCGGCAGCGCCCGGGCGGTCAGCGCAGCGCGAGCTGCGCGGCCGCCGGGCGCGCGGCGGCGCCGGCCTGCACGTTCAGGCGGAACGCGCCGACCGCCAGCGCCAGGCTGTCGGCTTCCTCGCGCAGCTGCTGCGCGGCCGCCGACGCCTGCTCCACGAGGGCCGCGTTCTGCTGCGTGGCCTGGTCCATCTGGACGATGGCGCGATTCACCTCCTCGATGCCGGACGACTGCTCTTCGCTGGCCGCCATGATCTCCGACATGATGTCCGTCACGCGGTTGATGCTGCCGACGATCTCGCCCATGGTGGCGCCGGCCTGATCGACCAGTGCCGAGCCGTGGTGCACCTTCTGCACCGAGTCGTCGATGAGCGACTTGATTTCCTTCGCGGCGGCGGCGCTGCGCTGCGCCAGATTCCTCACTTCCGATGCCACGACGGCAAAGCCGCGGCCCTGCTCGCCCGCCCTGGCCGCCTCGACGGCCGCGTTGAGCGCGAGGATATTCGTCTGGAACGCGATACCGTCGATGACGCCGATGATGTCCGCGATACGGGTCGCCGACGTGTTGATCGCGCCCATCGTCGCCACGACCTGCGTCACCACCGTGCCGCCCTTGGCCGCCACTTCCGACGCCGACTGCGCCAGCGTGTTCGCCTGGCGCGCGTTGTCCGCGTTCTGGCGCACGGTGGAGGTCAGCTGTTCCATCGACGTGGCCGTGCGTTCCAGCGACGCGGCCTGTTGCTCCGTGCGCTGCGACAGGTCCAGGTTGCCGCTCGCGATCTGGCCCGAGGCCGAGGCGATCGTATCGGTCGACGTGCGCACGCGGCCCACGATGCGCGCGAGGCCCGCGTTCATCTCGCTCAGCGCGCGCATCAGTTGACCCGTCTCGTCGCGCCCGCGGACAGGGATATCCTGCGTCAGGTCGCCGTCCGCGACGGCGCCGGCGATGCGCACGGCCTTGTCCAGCGGCCGCACGATGCTCTTGATCAGCATGGCGCCCACGAAGCCGGCCAGGATCAGGCCCAGCACCATGCCGGACAGGCAGACGAAGCGCACGATCTCGTACATCGTTCGGGAGCGCTGGTTGGCAGCGGCCGCCTCGTCCAGCTGGATCTGGATCAGCGCGTCGATCGACGCCTTCACGGGGCGGAACAGCTCGACCATCGGACCGTGCACGAGCGCCGTGCCGCGCGCCGTGTCGCCGGCGCGCACGGCGGCGACGATCGGCTGCAGCGCCTCGTCGACGAACTTCGTCTTGAGCTGCATGAAGCGCTGGGCTTCCTGCTGTTCATGGCCGGTCATCGCCGTGGCCATGTACGCCTTCCACTGCGTGTCGATGACTGCATCATTGCGCGCGATGTCGTCGACGAGGCCGGCGACCTTGCCCGGCTCGGCCGTCAGCGCGCGCGACAGGTTGACCTGGTTCTCGTCCATGGCGCGGACGATCTTGTCGAGCTCGCCCACACAGACGAGCCCGTCCGAATACATGGATTGCATCTGGCCGTTGGCGTGGCCGAGGCTGACCAGGCCGACCGTGGCACCCACGATCAATTCCAGGCCGAGGAGCGCGATCACGAAGATCAGGCGCGTTTTAATAGTGATATTTTTTAGCATGATGGGCAGGACGTTGGTTGATCCGATTAATTATAGAAACCATTAGTGCCTAGTGGAAATGAACTAGGCACCAATTAATCAGATTTCGTCCCGCCGTCGCCAATCTGCAACGTAGCGTTGCCAGACTGGTGCGGCCTGCGCGCGGATCAGCGCAGGTTGCCCGTGTGGCCCAGCGAGTAGCGGCCAGGTTGCGGCCAGACCGTCAGGCCATGCGGTTCGCCGCCGACCTTCACCTTCTGCATGGCGCCCGTCTTCGTATCGATGCGGTAGACGACGTCGTCGAAGCGGCCGGACAGCCACAGCCACTTGCCGTCCGCGCTGACGTTGCCCATGTCCGGGCTGCCGCCGCCCGGCACCGGCCAGTTGGCGACGATCTTGCCGGTGGCGAAGTCCAGCACGGCCACGCTGCCCTTGCCCTTCGGCTTGCCGTGGATGCGGTGCGTGCCGCGGCTCGCGATGTACAGGAACTTGCCGTCGCGACTCGGGTACAGGCCGTGCGTGCCGATGCCGACCGGGATGAAGCCGATCTGCGTCAGGTTGTCGCCGTCGACGACGTGCACGCCGTCCGCGTCCATGTCGGCGATGTAGAAGCGCTTGCCGTCCGGCGACATGCGCACGTCTTGCGGCATGCCCTTCTTCGACGTGCAGATCTCGCTGGCGCCCGGCGCCGTCGGGTCGACGCCTTCGCGGAAGCGCGTGGACGGCATCGTCAGTTTCAGGTAGCCGAGCACCTTGCGCTCCACGAGGTCGATCTTCGCGAGGCTGCCGTCGAATTCGCACGTGAACAGCGCATAGCGGCCGTCGATCGAGAACTCGGCATGGTTGATGCCGCCGCATTTGGGCACCTCGATCGCGTATTGCATCGCCATCGTGTGCGGATCCCGGAAGTCGAGGCGGTGGCGCGCTTCCGCCACGACGATCGCCGACTTGCCGTCCGGCGTGAAATACATGTTGTACGGATCGTCGACCGGGACGTTCGCGCCGGGCTTGCCGGTGCGCGGATCGATGGGCGTCAGGCTGCCGTCGCCCGTGCGCTCGGCATTGTTCGCGACCCACAGGGTGCGCAGGTCCCAGGACGGGATCACGTGCTGCGGGCTGCGGCCCACCTTGAAGCGGTCGACGACCTTCAGCGTCGCCGGATCGATGACGGACACGTCGTTCGAGCGCAGGTTCGGCACGTACACGCGTTCCAGGTCGCCCTTGACGGCGGGACTCAGCTGCGTGATCTCGCTGTAGACGTTGTGCGGATCGACGACGCGCGGCATGCCGGGCACGGAGACCACGGCCGGGGATTTGGTGACGGGCGCAGGCGCAGGCGCGGTCGCGGACGCGGACGCGGTCGCATCGACGAAGCGCGACGCGACGACGCCGCCGGCCACGACGGCCAGGGCCAGGACGGCACCGATGGTGGTTTTGGAGGACACGATGACTCTTTACTTTCGATGGGAGGAATTCGGAGACGGCTCGCGGGTGGCGCGGATCGCGGCCACGGACGCATCGACGATGCGCTCGACGCCGACGCGGCCCAGGTCCGCCGTGGCACGGGTCGGATCGCCATGCACGCCCGCGCGCACGCCGCCGCGCGCGCCGGCCGCGAGCTGTGCCGGACGCACGAGCGCCGGGTCGACGGCCAGCGACAGCGCCGTGTCGGCGAGGCCCGCGTGCGTGCCGATCTCGGCGTCCGTGAAGCCGCGCTGTTTCAGGTCGGCGTTGAACGTGGTCGTGGCGGCATCGTAATACGCGCCCAGTGCGTGAGCGCGGCAGCCGCCGGCACCGCCGTTGCTTCGATTTACCCGCGCCGCGGCCCTGGCTTCATTCGTTTGGTAGCCCCCGTGGTCGCCCAGGAAGAACACGTCGCGGATGCCGTGCTGGCACAGGCTTTTCGCGGTGGACTCCAGCAGCGCCTCGAACGCGGCGTCCGGGATCGAGATCGTGCCGGCGAAGCGCATGTGCGCGGCCGGCGGCGCGATCGCCCCTTCCGGCACGTAGGCGACGACGGGCGCGACGACGGCATCGCCGAGTTTGGCGGCGATGCGTCCCGCCAGCACGCGGGCGCGGACGTTGTGCTTGCCGAGGACGATGTGCGGGCCGCTCTGCTCGGTGCCGCCGATGGGCACGAGGGCCGTCGTGGCGCCGGCCGCGATGCGGTCGCGCAGTTCCGGCGACGTCATCTCTTCGAGGTAGACGCCGGGGGTGACAGACGAGGCGGCGGACCCTGCGAGAGGCAGGGCCAGGCCGGCGATCGCCAGCGCGCGGCGGACGACCGAAATGTGCAGGTGAAGCATGTGATCCGTGTTCCTGATGCTTTACAACTATTGTAGAGCATCCTCACGCACGGGACGGAACGCGGACCCCGTATTTTTTATTACCGGAGCATTACCGTTGGTTTATCCGTCACGGCGGCTTGTGCCGCGGTCGGCCGTTGCGGCCGCATCGTCCGGCGTCTGCGCCTCGCCGCTCTGGCGGTTGCCCCGGTCGACGCCGGGAATCGGTTCCGTCGCGCTGCCGTGGCTGCTCTGCGGCGCGCCCGGCGGGTTCACGTTGCTTTCTGGCGACGCGGCCGGGAAGTTCGTATGGCGGCTGGGATCGCCGCGTTTCTGATCCGTCATGATGTGCTCCTTGGCGTAACGACAATACACGCCATATGGGACCGCGCCGCATTCCGCCCAATCGGACGACACGCCGCCGCCGCGTAGGAGCATGACTCCAGTCGAACCAAACGTGATTGAACGTGTCCACTCGCAATCATGGAAAGACGCTGCGACGGTGGGAGCGCGTGGCTCGGCTTGTCCCGGTGGCCCGCGGCCTGCTGGCCGCCGCCCACATCGCCGCCAAGGTCCTGAAATGGAAGGACGGCGAAGCCTCCATCGTCGGCTGGCTGCCGCAGAGAAGGGTCTCACCGAGATCATCTTCGCCAACATCCTGCTCGACAAGCAGATCATCACGAGCGAAACATTCACGGCGCTGCTTTTGATGGCCGTCGGCAGTACAATGCTGACTGTCCCGGTCGTGCATCCGAAACTGCATCGCATGCAGCACCGCGGACTGGTGAATCAGGCCAGTTCCTGATCGGATTCGACGAAGGTGGATGACACATGGCGCGCAGCGGACTCACGAAATCACAGGTCAGGGAAGCCCGCGACCGGCTGCTCGCGGAGGGCCGTCATCCCTCCGTCGACGCGGTGCGCCATGCACTCGGCGACAGTGGGTCCAAGTCGACCATCCACAAACACCTGAAGGAGCTGCGCGCCGAAGACGGCGGCGCGGACGCCGTGGCGGGCATGCGCCGCGAGGACACGGGCCGCGCCCTGCACGCCCTCGTCGACGAAGTGGCCGACCGCCTGCACGCCGACTTCGACGAGCGCATGCGCCTGCTGCGCGCCGCCCACGAGCAGGCCTTGCTCGAGCGCGACCGCGAACTGGCCGAATTGCGCAGCACCGTCGCCACCCTGACCGCCCGGGTGAAACAGCTGGAGCTGGAAGCCCAGTTCGGCGCCGACGAGACGCCCCTGCGCCACTGGCAGGACCGCGCCGGCGTGCCGGGCGGCTTCGGCCACTTCGACAACAACTTGCTGAACTCGCGCTCGGCCGTGCGCGACATTTCCCCCTTCGACCTGATCCGCGCCGCCGCCCGTTCGTGATCGCCACCGCACGGACGCGCCGCCGCCGACCTGCTACAACGTGGCCAACGATAGCCAGGGAGAACGAGCGATGCTAACACTGGACAATATGGACCGTGCGCGGGTCGACCGGCTTGGCGCATTGACGGCGCACGTCGTCGAACACGCGCTGGCCTCGGGCCTCGCCTGGGACGAAGCGATCCTGGCCTTCGGCATCGCCGCCAGGGCGATGGCGATGAAGGCGTCCGACCAGGGCGCCGGCACGCCCGAACAATGCGCCGCGCAGGCCGAGCGCCGCCTGAAATCGGGCATGACGCAAAGCGCGGACGTGTTACGCGCGTGGCTGGGTTGAGCGCGACGGTCCTGTTGTCGGCACGCGATCTGCGTTCGCCGTTCGGCGGACCGTTCACCTTCGACGTGCACGCGGGCGAATGCATCGCGATCCAGGGACCATCCGGCGCCGGCAAAAGCGTCCTGCTGCGCATGCTGGCCGACCTCGATCCGCACGACGGCGACGCCCTGCTGGACGGGCGGCCCGCGTCGTCGATGTCCGCCCCCGACTGGCGCGCCGCCGTCGTCTACCAGGCGGCCGAACCCGCGTGGTGGGAAGCGACGGCCGGCGCGCACTTCGCAAACGCCGGCCGTGAGTTCATGGACGCCACGCTGGCCGCGCTGGGCCTGGCCCCGGCCCTGCTGGACACGGAGATCGAACGCCTGTCGACGGGCGAACGCCAGCGCCTCGCCCTGGTCCGCTCGCTGGCCCGGCGCCCGCGCGTGCTGCTGCTCGACGAACCGACGGGCGCCCTCGATCCCGACGGTGTCGCGCGCGTGGAGGCGCTGCTGCGCGAACAGCTGGCGGCCGGCATGGCGATACTGGTCGTCACGCACGCGGGCGAACAGGCGCGCCGCCTCGCGCAGCGCATCTTCCGGCTCGAACAGGGAAAGCTGACGACGACATGAATGCGATCCACCTGGGCACGTGGGACCTGCTCGCGGCCGCGCTACTGATCGTACTGGACGCCGCGCTGTCGCTCGCGCTGGGCCTCGGACTGCATCGCCAGATCCTCGTCGCGGCCGTGCGCATGGTGGCGCAGCTGGCCATCGTCGGCCTCGTGCTGCGCCACGTGTTCGCCACGAGCTCCGCCGCGGCCACGCTGGCCGTCGTCGTGTTCATGATCGCCGCCGCCGCGCGCGAGGTCGCGACCCGCCCGAAGCAGCGCCTGAAACGCCACGTGAACTACCAGATCGGCGCCGCCGTCGTGTCCTGCACCGGTGTCGCGACCGTGCTGCTGGCGCTGACGACGGCCGTACGCCCGACGCCGTGGTACGAACCGCGCTACGCGATCCCGCTGATGGGCATCGTCCTCGGCAGCGTGCTGAACGCCGCCAGCCTCGCGCTGGACGGCATCCTCGACGGCGTCGTGCGCGAGCGCGCCCGCATCGAGGCGCGGCTCGCGCTCGGCACGCCGCTGCGCGAAGCCATCGGCCCGCTCGTGCGCAACGCGACGCGGCGCGGCATGATCCCCGTCGCGAACCAGATGTCGGCCGCCGGCATCATCACCCTGCCCGGCATCATGACGGGCCAGCTGCTCGCGGGCATGGACCCGATCGAGGCCGTCAAATACCAGATCCTGCTGATGTTCCTGCTGGCCGGCGCGAGCGGCCTGGCGTCCGTCGGCGCCGCCATGCTGGCCGTGCGGGCCCTCGGCGACGACCGCCAGCGGCTGCGCGTCGACCGTTTGCGCGCTTAAACCGGACGGGCCACGATCAGGGCCGTGTCGACCGTGAAGCTGCCGTCCTCCCCGATCTGGAAATAGTCCTTCACTTCGCTCGCTGCGCGCGCATGCAGCGAACGGATCGCGGCCACGTGGACGTCGGGCGTGCGCATCCGCGCGATCCACGACGCGAAGTCCAGGCGCAGCCTGTACGTGACCACGTCGTCGGCCGCGAAGCCGACGGCCGCCAGCGCCGTCTGCCATTCCGCCACCGACGCGTTGCGCACATGGGACGGATCGCGCAGCAGTTCCAGCGTCTGCAGCCATGTGTCGAGCAACGGCACGCCGGGCGAGACGACGTCCATGAACAACCCGAGACCCTCCGGCTTCACGACGCGGCGCATCTGTGCGAGTCCGTCGCGGAAGGCGCCCCAATGGTGCGCGCTGTAGCGGGTGGCGACGACGTCGAACGACGCATCGGGACAGGGCAGCGCTTCGGCCGCGCCCTGTTTCGTGACGAGATTGTCCAGCCCGCGTCTACGCGCTTCCGTGCCGACCGTGTCCAGCATCGCGGCGGACAGGTCGTACGCGACGACCTTGCCGACCTGGCCCGCCATGCGGAACGCCACATGGCCGCCGCCGCAACCCATGTCCAGCGCGACGGCATCCGGACGGCGGCCGATCAGGTCCGCCATCCGCTCCAGGTCCGCGCCGGCCGCGTGCACGGCGCTGGTGAGATAGGCCTCGGCGCGGGAATCGTATTGTTCGAGGACGGTGGCATCGTGGTTGTGCATATTGGCTCCTGGGTTTGATCGTTTGGTCATTGTCTGCGAGGCGTTTTCCTGTTACAAGGAGCCTGTTTATCCTGGTATAAGGAGCACCATGACCGACGCACACCGGCGCCAGATGCTCGGCGCCTTCATCCGCGCCCACCGCGCGCGCCTGACGCCCGTCCGGCCCGGCACGCGCCGGCGCACGCCCGGCCTGCGGCGCGAGGAACTCGCGGACGCGGCCGGCCTCGGCGTCACATGGATCACGTGGCTGGAACAGGGCCGCGACGTGCAGCCGTCCGTCGCCGCGCTGTCGCGCCTGGCCGACGCGCTGCAGCTGTCCGCGGCCGAGCGGGCGTCGCTGTTCGACCTCGCCGGCAAGAAAGACCCGCGCGCCCTGCCCGACCACGCCGACGACCTGTCCCCGGCGCTGCTGGCGCTGCCGGCGCTGATGGCCGCGCCGGCCTACCTGCTCGACCACACGTGGACGGCACGCGCCTGGAACGACGCCGCCACCGCACTGTTCGTCGGCTGGCTGGACGCGGACGCGCCCGACCGCAACCTGCTCCGCTACGTCTTCCTGCATCCGGCCGCGCGCGAGCTCATCGTGGACTGGGACACGCGGGCCCGGCGGCTGGCGGCGGAATTCCGGGCCGATTTCCACCGGCGGCCCGCGGATGGGGACATGCAGGCGTTGGTCGAACAATTGTGCCGCGACAGCACGTTGTTCGCACAATGCTGGGACAAGCAGGACGTGCTGCACCGGGAAGGCGGGGAGCGGCGGTTCCGGCATCCTGTCAGGGGGGAGCTGGGGTTCGTCCAGACCACGTTGCTGGTGGCGTTGCAGATGGAGATCAAGCTGGTGTGCCTGGCGGCGGGAACCTCTGCCGTCTGAGCCGGTCGATACCCTGGTGTGATCGACGCCAGGGAGAACGCGCATGGACGGCCACGCCACGGATACCTTCGACGTTGCCGGGCTGGTGCCGGGTTTCCGGCCGCCGCCGCAGCCCGTACGCGCCCAGGACGATGCGCAACTGGCCGCGGCCGACGCGCGCATGCGGCACTGGCGCGAGCCGGCCGACGGCCCCCTGGTCCCCGGCTCGGACCGCCACGGCGACGCCACGTGCCGCATGTTCCGCGACACCTTCAATCCCTACCGCCCCGCCGTGCTGGACTGGCCCGTGCTGGAACCGGCGGTGCGCGACCGCATCGTCGCGCTGCCGATCTGGGACATCGCGGTCCAGACCGAAGGCAAGGCGCGCCTGCGCATGGCGGCCTATGCCGGCACCCTGCGCGATCCCGTCATGCGCGATGCGCTCGCGCTGAATGCGTGGGAAGAGCAGCGTCACAAGGACGTGCTCGCGCGCATGGTCGCGGCGTACGGCATCGACCTCGCGCCCGAACCCGTCCAGCACCCGCCCCGGGATCCGGAGTGGGGGTACCTCGTCACCGGCTACAGCGAATGCATCGACAGCTTTTTCGCCTTCGGCCTGTTCGAACTGGCGCGGCGTTCCGGCCTGTTCCCGCCGGCGCTCGTCGACACGTTCGAGCCCGTGATGCAGGAAGAGTGCCGGCACATCCTGCTGTTCGCCAACTGGGCCGCCTGGCACCGCGCGCGCCTGTCGTTCCTGCGCCGCGTGCGCTTCGAAGCGAAGGTCGCCGCCGTGTGGGCGTTCCTCGCGTGGGAGCGGATCGGCCTCGCACGCGCCATGGACGCGGACGGCGCGCGCACGCAGGACAATAATTTCACGCTGCACGGGGCGCAATCGGTCGCGGACGATGGCGCCGGTGTCCGCGACCTGCTCGCGCTCTGCCTTGCAGAAAACGACCGGCGCTTTGCGGGTTATGACGAACGGCTGCTGCGGCCGCGGACCGTGCCGCGCCTGGCCCGGTTCGTGCTGCGGCTGGCCAGGCTGTTCGGGCGCGGGCGCTGAATCTGCGCCGTCCGCGTCGTCAGCATGGTCAGCATGGTCAGCGTCGTCCCTGGCGGCATGGAGCCGGGGTATCGCAAGAGCCTAAACCACACCCCGCGCCCGCGCCGGGACCAATGCCGCGTGTCACGGCACGCCTACCGCACCTACGCCAGATAGCCTTCCCCCAGATACCCTTCCCGCCCGAACCACGCGACCGCCGCCCGCACGCCGGCAACGTACGGTCCCGGCCGGTAGCCGAGCTCCCGCTCCGCCTTGTCCGACGAAAAAAACATCCGGTTGCGCGACATCTTCAAACCGTCCACCGTCAAGAACGGCTCGCGCCCGCGCAGGCGTGCGAGCGCCTCGGCCGCGTGCGCCAGCGGCACCAGCGGAGCGGCCGGCAATCTGACGCGCGGCGGCCTGCGCCCGACGAGTTGCGCGATCTCGCCCAACAGCTCGCGCAGCATCACGTTCTGCCCGCCGAGGATGTAGCGCTCGCCCACGCGCCCACGCGTGAGGGCGAGCAGGTGCCCGCGCGCCACATCCTCGACATCGACGACGTTCAGCCCCGTCTCGACGAATGCCGGCATCCGGCCACGGGCCGCCTCGACGATGATGCGTCCCGTCGGCGTCGGACGCACGTCGCGCGCGCCGACCGGTGTCGACGGATTGACGATCACGGCCGGCAAGCCGTCCTGCGCGACCATGCGCTCGACGAGACGCTCGGCCGCCACCTTGCTGCGCTTGTACACACCGATGGCCTCGCGCTCCGCCAGCGGTTCGTCTTCCGTGGCCGCCGCGGTCGACGGACTCACCCGCAACGTGGCCACGCTGCTGGTGACGACAGCGCGCTCGACCCCGGCTGCCAGCGCCGCCCGCATCACGGTCGCCGTGCCCTCCAGGTTGTTGCGCATGATCTCGCCGGGATCGGGTGCCCACAACCGGTAATCCGCTGCGACATGCAGCAGGAAGCGCACGCCGGCCAGCGCGCGCCCGACCGCCGCCGCGTCGCGCATATCGCCTGCGACGACCTCGGCGGACAACCCCGCCAGATTGCGGCGCGGGCTGCTTGCGCGCACCAGGGCACGGACGGCATACCCCTGTTCCAGCGCCGCGCGCGCCACGGCGGCGCCGACGAACCCGGCCGCGCCCGTGACCAGCACGAGGTCGCCTCCCGCCACCATGGCCTCCTTCCGGCATCCATCTGCAGCGCATTCTAATCAGATATGCGAGGCGCATACGCATCTGGATCAAACGCCGCGTGCGAACTTGCGCGCCGGCGGAGACTCCAATCTGCACCGAACGGAAAGCACCGCAGAGAACCGTCATGCACGTGATCCTAGCCCAGCCGCGCGGGTTTTGCGCGGGCGTCGTCCGAGCCATCGAGATCGTCGAGCGCGCGCTCGAACGGCATGGTGCGCCCGTGTACGTGCGCCACGAAATCGTCCACAACAAGGCCGTGGTCGACGGCCTGCGCGCCAAGGGCGCCGTGTTTGTCGAAGACCTGGACGAAGTGCCGCCGCAGGCGGTGACGGTGTTCAGTGCGCACGGCGTGGCGCGCACGGTCGAGGCCGAAGCCGGCGCGCGCGCCCTGCGGGTGCTGGACGCGACCTGCCCGCTCGTCGCCAAGGTCCACATCCAGGGGCGCCAGTACGCGGCCGGCGGCCGCACGGTGATCCTGATCGGCCATCCCGGCCACCCGGAGGTCGAGGGGACGATGGGGCAGATCGACGGCCGCGTGCTGCTCGTGCGCGACGCGCGCGAGGCCGAGGACCTCGACCTGCCGCCCGACACGCCGGTCGCCTACGTGACGCAGACGACGCTCAGCGTGGACGACACGCGCGGCGTCATCGCGGCCCTGCGGCGGCGCTTCACGGACATCGTCGGACCCGACGTGCGCGACATCTGTTACGCCACGCAGAACCGCCAGCGCGCCGTGCGCGACCTGTGCCGCCGGGTCGACGTGCTGCTCGTCGTCGGGGCGCCCAACAGTTCGAACTCGAACCGGCTGCGCGAAATCGGCGCGGAGACCGGCACCCCGACCTGGCTGCTCGCCGACGGCAGCGAGCTCGACCCCGCCTGGGTCGCGGGCGCGGCGGTGGTCGGGATCACGGCCGGCGCGTCCGCGCCCGAGGCCATGGTCGAGCACGTCATCGGTGCCCTGCGCGCACTCGCGCCCGTCGAGGTGTCGACGATGGACGGGGTCGAGGAACACATCGAATTCCGGCTGCCGCGCGCGCTCGCTGCCGGGCCGGAAGCCGGCACACATTGACGACAGGGACACGAGCATGGCCATCCCGCTCCTGCAGAAAGCTCTCGTCGGCGCCTACGTGCTGCGCAAGCACCTGGCCGGCGAACGACGCTACCCGCTCGCGCTGATGCTGGAGCCGCTGTTCCGCTGCAACCTGGCGTGCGCGGGCTGCGGCAAGATCGATTATCCGGCCGAGATCCTCGACCAGCGCCTGTCGGTGGAAGAGTGCCTCGGCGCCGTCGACGAATGCGGCGCGCCGGTCGTCTCGATCGCGGGCGGGGAGCCCCTGCTGCACAAGGACATGCCCGCGATCGTCGCCGGCATCGTCGCACGCCGCAAGTTCGTCTACCTGTGCACGAATGCGCTGCTGCTGGAACGGCAGCTCGACCGGTACCGCCCGGGCCCGTTCTTTACATGGTCGGTGCACCTGGACGGCGACGAGGGCATGCACGACCGTTCGGTCTGCCGCGCGGGCGTGTACCGGCGTGCCGTGGCCGCAATCCAGCGTGCCAAGGCGGCGGGCTTCCACGTCAACGTCAACTGCACGCTGTTCGACGATGCCCGCCCGGAGCGGGTGGCAAGCTTCTTCGATACATTGAAGACGATGGAGGTCGACGGCATTACCGTGTCGCCGGGCTATGCCTACGAACGCGCGCCGGAACAGCAGCATTTCCTCACGCGCAACCGGACGAGACAATTGTTCCGTGACATATTCGCGCGCGGCGAAGGGGGGCGGCGCTGGGCGTTCAGCCAGTCCAGCCTGTTCCTCGACTTCCTCGCGGGGAACCAGACCTATCATTGCACCCCCTGGGGCAATCCCACGCGGACCGTATTCGGCTGGCAGCGTCCATGCTACCTGCTCGGCGAAGGCTATGCCGCATCGTTCCGGGAACTGATGGACGACACCGACTGGGAGGCCTACGGTACGGGCCGCTACGAGAAATGCGCGGATTGCATGGTGCACAGCGGCTACGAGGCAAGCGCCGTGCGGGACACGCTCGCCCGCCCCCTGGCGGCGGCCCGTGTCGCGCTGCGGGGCGTCGCCACCGACGGGCCGATGGCACCGGATATTCCGCTGGGCGGACAGCGGCCCGCGCAACACATGCATGCGCAGCAGGTCGCCATCCGTCTCGACGAGATCCGGGGCCGCAAGGCCGGGCTGAATGGAGGAACCCGATGATGCCGTCCTTCGTCACGCTGGCCGGCTCGACGCTGACGGTGCTGGCCACGCTTTACGCGCTGGCGGCGCTGCTCTGCCACGGCCGCATCCGGCGCGCGCGCGCGGACCGGCCACCGCTGTGGACGCCTGTCACCGTGCTCAAGCCCCTGTGCGGTGCCGAGCCCCGGCTTGAAGAGAATCTCGCCGGCCTGTGCAGCCAGACGCACCCGCATGTCCAGCTCGTGTTCGGGGTCCGCGATCCGACCGACCCGGCCGTCGCCGTCATCGGGCGCCTGGCCCGGCGCTTCCCCGCCGTCGACATGCGGCTCGTCGTCGATCCGCGCATCCACGGCAGCAACCTCAAGGTGAGCAACCTCATCAACATGATGCAGGCCGCACGCCATCCCTGGCTCGTGCTGGCCGACAGCGACATCGTCGTCGGGCCCGATTACGTCGCCCGCGTGACGGCGCCGCTGGCCGAGCCGCAGGTCGGCATCGTCACGTGTCTGTATCACGGCCGGCCGCTGGACGGTGTCTGGCCGCGGATCGGCGCACTCTTCATCGACACGTGGTTCGCCCCCTCCGTGCGGGTCGCGAGCAGCGGCGGCGGCAGCGCCTTCGCGTTCGGGGCGACGATCGCGGTGCGCGCGGCGACGCTCGAGGCCATCGGCGGCATCGAGGTGCTGGAGAACCGGCTGGCCGACGACTACCGGCTCGGCGAACTCGTGCGCGGTCTGGGCCTGGCGACAGTGTTGTCCGACGTGAACGTGGGCACCGACGTGACGGAAACGGGTCTGCGTGCGTTGTGGTCGAGGGAGCGGCGCTGGATGCAGACGATCCGCTCGCTCAATCCGCTCGGCTACGCCCTGTCGTTCATCACCTTCACCCTGCCGATGCTGGCGCTCGGCCTGTGCCTCGCGCCGACGGCGTGGAACGTGGCACTGGCATTGTGCGGCGCGGCGGCGCGGCTCGGCCTGCACTGGCGCAGGCCGGCGCCGGACATCCCCGCACCCGGTCACGCCTGGCTCGCGCCGCTGCGCGACTGCCTGCTCGTACTGGAGTGGGCGAGCGCGTTTGCCGGCACGACGACGCACTGGCGGGAGCACTGTTTGCCCATCGACACGGGCCGGGCGGCGGCCCCCGACCGGCCCTGCGGTGTGCCGGCCGCGCATGACCGGCCATCCTGGCGATAACGATCATGGACACCACCGCGATGCATACCGCAATGCTGAAGACCCTGTTCCTGCAGGCGCCGTCGTTCGAGGGCTTCGACGGCGGCGCCGGCTCGCGCTACCAGGCGAAGCGCGAAATCCGCTCGTTCTGGTATCCGACCTGGCTGGCCCAGCCCGCCGCCCTCGTGCCCGGCAGCCGGCTGCTCGACGCGCCCGCGGACGGGCTCACCGTGGCGCGGACGCTGGACATCGCCCGCGACTACGACCTCGTGATCATCCACACGAGCACGCCCTCGTTCCCGGGCGACGTACGGTTCGCCGGGATGCTCAGGGAAACGCATCCCGCGATACGCATCGGCATGGTGGGTGCCAGGGTCGCCGTCGATCCCGGCGGAGCGCTCCGGGCGGGCATTCCCGTCGACTTCGTCGCGCGCGAGGAATTCGACTACACCTGCCGCGACGTCGCCGCCGGCCGGCCGCTGGCGGACATCGACGGCATCAGCTGGCGCGATGCCGGGGGCGCGATCCGGCACAACCCGTCGCGCGCGATCATCGAAGACATGGACGCGCTGCCGTTCGTCGCGCCCGTCTACCGGCGCGACCTGAACATCCGCAATTACTTCATCGGCTACCTGAACTATCCGTACGTGTCGCTGTACACGGGACGCGGATGCCGCTCGCGCTGCACGTTCTGCCTGTGGCCGCAGACCGTCGGCGGCCACCGCTACCGCACCCGGTCCGCGGAAAACGTGCTCGCCGAGGTCCGCTGGATCCGCGCGAACATGCCGGAAGTGAAAGAAATCATGTTCGACGACGACACGTTCACCGACTTCCGTCCCCGCGCCGAGGAGATCGCGCGGGGTCTCGGCAAGCTGGGCGTGACATGGTCGTGCAATGCGAAGGCGAACGTGCCCTATTCGACGCTCAAGATCATGAAGGAAAACGGCTTGCGGCTACTGCTCGTGGGCTACGAATCCGGCGACGACCAGATCCTTCTGAACATCAAAAAGGGCTTGCGGACCGACATCGCGCGGCGCTTCGCTGCCGACTGCCGCGCGCTCGGCATCACCGTCCACGGCACGTTCATCCTCGGGCTGCCGGGCGAGACACGGGAGACGATTGCGAAATCGATCGCATTCGCCAAGGAAATCAACCCACACACGATCCAGGTCTCGCTGGCGGCGCCGTACCCGGGCACCCGGCTGTACGAACAGGCGCTGGAAAACGACTGGATACCGGACCACAAGACCATTCCGCTCGTCGACGGCAGCGGGGTGCAACTGGCCGCGCTCAGCTATCCGCACCTGTCGAGCGACGAGATCTATCACGGGGTGGAACAGTTTTACCGCAGTTTTTACTTCCGCCCCTCGAAGATCTGGGAAATCGTCAGCGAGATGCTGCAGAGCTGGGACATGACCCGGCGCCGCCTGCGCGAAGGCGTCGAATTCTTCCACTTCCTGCGCGCCCACGGCGCGTCCCATTCATGAGCGCGCCGCGTGGACGGGGCCTCATCGTCACGGCCGACGACTTCGGCGCGCACCCGAGCGTGAACGCGGCCGTCGAGCGCGCGCATCGGGACGGCATCCTGACCGCCGCCAGCCTGATGGTGGGCGCACCGGCCGCCGAGGATGCGATCGCCCGCGCACGTGCGTCGCCGGGACTGCGGTTGGGCCTGCACCTCGTCCTGGCCGACGGTGCGTCCGTGCTGCCGCCGCGGGCCATCCCCGACCTCGTCGACGCGCAGGGCCGCTTCGGGGGGCGCATGGCACGCGACGGCGCGCGCTACTTCTGCCTGCCGCGGGTACGCCGCCAGCTGGCGCTGGAGATCCGCGCCCAGTTCGACGCGTTCGCCGCCAGCGGCCTGCCGCTGGACCACGTCAACACGCACAAGCATTTTCATTTGCACCCGACGATCCTGACGCTCATCCTCGACATCGGCCGCGCGTTCGGGCTGCAAGCCGTCAGGTTGCCGCGCGAGACGGGGCCACCGGGGAAAGCGTCTCCTGCTTGGCTGCGGCCCTGGCTGGCGCTGCTCGAAGCCAGGCTTGACGCCGCCCGCATCGGCCACAACGACTACGTGGCCGGGATCCGCCAGTCCGGGCGCTTCGACGAGGCGGCCCTGCTGGATGCACTGTGCAACCTGCCGACGTCCGGCATCGGCGAGCTGTACCTGCATCCGGCGCTCGCGTCGGGCGCGGAGATCGCGCCATCGATGCGCGGCTACCGCCACGCCGACGAGTTCGCGGCACTCGTCTCGCCGCATGTGCGTGCGGTGTGCGGCGCCCTGCGCGCGCAGGGCTGGCGATTCGGTGGATTTGCCGACCTTGTCGCCGCAACAGGCGACGGGGCGGACATCCGCGCCGTCGGGGCGGACATCCGCGCCGTCGGGGCGGACATCCGCGCCGACGATGCGGGCACAGGCGGCACCGGAGGGCATTTGGCAGGCCACGCGGACGCGCCGCCGGACACACCACCGGCCGGCGTACCGCCATGCCTTCGCGGGAACGCGGCCGCCGGGCGCACCACGGACCACCGCGACGGCCCATGAGCGACGCCCGCACGATGGGCCGGCTGGCCTGGACGGCATCGATCGCGGGGCTCGCGCTGGTGGCGGCGCTCGTCGCCGCCGAAGGCTGGACCGGCATCGTGGCCGCATTCGAGCGGGCCGGCTGGGCGCTGCTGCTCGTCGTGCCGGCAAGAGTCGTCACACAGGTGTTCGACGTCCGCGCATGGCGCGTGCTGCTCGCGCCGTTCGACCCCGGGCGCGCGGCCGGGCCGCTGTTCCTGTTGTGGGTGGCGCTCGTGCGCGAGGCCGTCAACCGGCTGCTGCCGGTGGCGAACATCGGCGGCGAAGTCGCCGGCGTGCGGCTCGCGGGCCTGCGGGTACCCGACACGGCCGGCGTCGCGGCAAGTGTCGTCGTGGAAGTGTTGCTGACAATCGTCGTGCTCTACCTGTTCTGCGGCGCCGGCGCGCTGCTGATGTTGACGCTGGCGGCCGGGCCCGGCCTCGTCGGGATCATCGTGGGGGCGCTGCTGCTCTCGCTACCGCTGCCCGTGCTCGCCTGGTGGCTGCTCCGCCACGGTGCGCCGTTCGCGCGGCTGGAGCGCCGGGTACTGCGCCTGCTCGGGCCGCAGAACCTCATCGCGCTGCACCTGGACGGCGCGGGCATCGACGCGGCCGTCGTGCGCCTGTTCCGGCAACGCGGCCGTCTCGCCCGCGCCGGGGCGTGGTCGCTGCTGGCCAACGTGCTGGGGACGTTCGAAACGTGGTATGCGCTGGCCCTGCTCGGCCACCCCGTCGGCTTGCAGGCCGCGCTCGCCATCGAGGCGCTGACGCAAGCCGTGCGCCACGCCGGCTTCATGGTGCCCGCCGGCCTGGGCGTGCAGGAAGCGGCCGTGCTGCTGTTCGGCCAGCTGGCCGGCGTGGGCGGGGACGTGGCGCTGTCGCTGGCGCTCGTCAAACGGATGCGCGAGCTCGCGACCGGCGTGCCGGCTCTCGTCTCGTGGCACTGGTTCGAAATGCGCCGCCTGCGTCCGTTCGGCAACCGCCCTCAGGGACCACGATTATGAGCCGCCAGGTATCGGATGAGGCCGTCGATGCCCTCCGCCGCCAGGCGGGCGGCGAACTGCTGCCGATACACCTGGATCATCCACGCACCCATCATGTCGATGTCGTAGATCTTCCAGCCGGCGGGCGTCTTGTGCATCCGGTAGTCGATCGGCATCGTGTCGCCGCCCGTGACCACGGTCGTCCTGACGACGGCATCGGTGGCGTTCGCGGCGGAGCGGGCCGCGGGCGCGTAGCGGAACTGCGTGTTCTCCTGCCGGATCTGCGTCAGCTGGATCGCGTAGGTCCGCGCCAGCAAGGTCTGGAACTCGCGGAACAGCGCCTCACGCTGGGCCGGCGTTGCCTGTGCCCACGCGCTGCCCACCGCGTACTGCGTGGTCAGCATGAAGTCGGTGGATGGCAGGAAGTCGCGGCGGACGATCTCGAGGGTCCGTTCGGGGTCGCCGGCGCGCGCGCCGGGGTCGCTGCGGATGGCGCTCATGACCTGGTCGATCGTGCTCTTCAACGTTTGCTCCGGCGTACGCTCGGCCACCTGCCGGGCACAGGCCGGTGGCGGCATGGAACAGGCCAGGGCAAGCAGAAATAAGGACGGTTTCATGGGATCCTCGATCGGCACATCCATATGACCGTCGTCCGGCCGTCAGTGTTCCCGCGCACGGCTGCGCCAGATCATACGGTCACCCGCACCGCATCCGTTCTAATGAACACACCATGCTGACCCACCAGATTGCCAGGCTCGTCCACCTGTCGTGCCGCCACCCATGGGCGGTGCTGGGGGCGTTTGCGCTGCTGGTACTTGCATCCGGGCTTTATGTCGCGCGCCATTTCGCGATCAATACGGACGTCGGCCAGTTGATCGACGCGAATGCGCCATGGGCCCGGCGCGACGCCGCCATCGCCGCCGCGTTCCCGAACCGGGGCGACACGACGCTGGCCGTCATCCGGGCCCCCGCGCCCGAGTTCGCGGCGCAGGCGGCCCGCGAACTGGCCGTCCGCCTGCGCCGGCAGCCCGCCCTGTTCCGCGCGGTGGACCTCGGCGCGGGTGCCGATTTCTTCCGCCGCAACGGCCTGCTGTACCTCGACGCGCACGAGGTCCGCGCGCTGGCGGCGCGCCTCGTCGATGCACGGCCCCTGCTCGATGCGCTCGCGCGCGACCCGTCGCTGCGGGGTGTCGCGAACCTGCTGGCGGTCACGCTGGGCACGCCCATGCTGACGGGGCAGGTCACGCTCGCGCAGATGGCGCCGCTGCTGGCGCGCGGCGCCGCCACGGTCGAGGGCGTCCTCGCAGGACGAAACACCGCGCTGTCCTGGCAGGATCTCGCCATCCACGGTGCGGCGGCCGAACCCGGCCTCGTGGAAGTCCGTCCCGTCCTGGACTATGCCGCCCTGCTGCCCGGCGCCGCGTCCAGCGACGCGATCCGCGCGGCCGCCGCCGACCTGCGCCTGGCCGGGCGCTACGGCGCCCACGTCACGCTGACGGGGCCGGTGCCCTTGTCGGACGACGAGTTCGCCTCGCTGCAGGAAGGGTCGCCGCTCGTCGGCAGCATCCCCGTCGCCATCGTGCTGGTGCTGCTGTGGCGCGCGGTGCGTTCGACCCCGCTCGTGCTGGCACTGTGCATCACGATGCTAGGCGGCCTCGCGCTCACGGCCGCGCTCGGGCTCATGATGGTGGGTGCGCTGAACCTGATCTCCATCGCGTTCGCGATCCTGTTCGTCGGGCTCGGCATCGATTTCGGCATCCAGTTCGGCATGCGCTTCCGCGAACTGCGGCGCGTCCGGCCCGGCACCGGCACCGCCCTGCTGGCGACGGCGCGCGCGCTCGCGCTGCCGCTCACCCTCGCGGCGACGGCCACCGCGTTCGGCTTCCTCGCCTTCCTCCCCACTGCGTACCGCGGCGTGGCCGAACTGGGGCAGATCGCGGGCATCGGCATCCTGTGCGTCGCCCTGCCCGCCTGCCTCACTGTGCTGCCCGCGCTGATACGCATCGCCGATCCGCCGGCGGGGGCGCGCGCGCCCGGCTACCCGTGGCTGGCCGGCATCGACCATGCGCTGCAGACCCACCGCAAGACCGTGCTCGCGGTCACGCTGGCGCTCGTCGCGGCCGGCATTCCGCTGCTGTGGCGCCTCGAATTCGACTTCGATCCGCTGCACCTCAAGAATCCCGGCAGCGAATCGATGGCCACGCTGACGTCGCTCGCGCGCGGCACCGACATCGGACTCGACAACGTGCAGGTGCTCGCCCCGTCGCTGGCACAGGCCGCGGCCCTGGCGGCACGCCTGGAACGCCTGCCCGACGTGGCCCATGCGCTGACGGCCGCCAGCCTCGTGCCCGACCGGCAACCGGAAAAACTGGCTGCCATCGCCGCAGCCGCCGCGCGCCTGCTGCCCGTACTGGAGCGAGCGCCGATTGCACCGGCGTCGGACACGCAGCGCACGGCGGCGCTGCGCACGGCCGCGCAAGCGCTGCACAATGCGGCGCTCGATCGTCCGGGTCCCGGTGCGGCCGAGGCATCGCGGCTCGCGCGGGCGCTCGCTGCCCTGGCGCGCGCGGGGCCGGCCGCCCGCGACCGCGCCGACCAGGCGCTGGCGGGTACGCTGCGGCTCGCGCTGGACGCCCTGCGGCTGGCCCTGCGGCCGGAATCCGTCACACTGGCGAGCCTGCCCGGCGCGATGCGCCGCAACTGGATCGCGCCCGACGGCCGCGCGCTCGTCGACGTCAGTCCGACGCGGCCCACGGGGACGAGCCTCGGCGGCGACAGCCGGCTGGGCAGCTTTGCCGATGCCGTGCTGCGCATCGCGCCGGATGCGGCCGGCGGCCCGATCTCCGTGCGCCACGCGGCCGACCTCATCATCGCCGCGTTCGTGCAGGCGGCGCTGCTGGCCGTCGCCACCATCGCGCTGCTGTTATGGATCGCGTTCCGGCGCGTGGGCGACGTGCTGCTGACGATGGTGCCGCTGCTCGTGTCGAGCCTGGTCACGCTGGAGGCCTGCGTGCTGCTGCGCATCCACCTGAATTTCGCGAACATCATCGCGCTGCCGCTGCTGCTGGGCGTCGGCGTCGCCTTCAAAATCTATTACATCATGGCGTGGCGCGCCGGGCAGCCGGCCCGGCTGGAGCATCCGCTCACGCAAGCCATCGTCCTCAGCGCGGCGACCACCGGCACCGCGTTCGGCAGCCTGTGGCTGTCGCACCACCCCGGCACCGCGAGCATGGGCAAGCTGCTGGTGCTGGCGCTGGTCTGCACGTTGATCGGCGCCGTGTTCTTCCAGCCCGTCCTTCTGGGACAGCCCCGTGCCCCGGCACCTGCCGAACGAGGTCCGCCATGACCCACCCGCCGCCGCGGATCGTTGCCGCCCTGCTGCTCACGCCCTCCGTGCTCCTGTCCGGCTGCGCGACGGGCACGCAACGCGATCCGACCGATCCGCTGGAACCGCTCAACCGCGCCACGTTCCGCTTCAACGACACGCTCGACCGCCACATCGCGCAACCGGTCGCGCGCACGTACAACCGCACCGTGCCGCGCTTCGTCCGCACCGGTGTGGACAATTTTTTTTCCAACCTGGGCGATGTCCCCGTGATGCTCAACGATTTCGCCCAGTTGCGCCTGATGGACGGCATGAACGACCTGATGCGCGTGGCCGTGAATTCCACGTTCGGCCTGCTGGGCGTGCTCGACATCGCCACGCCGGCCGGCATCGCCAAGCACAACCAGGACTTCGGCCTCACGCTGGGCCATTATGGGGTGCCGGCCGGCCCCTATCTCGTGCTGCCCCTGTTCGGCCCGAGCACGTTCCGCGACGCGGCGGGCTTCGGCGTCGACCAGTACGCCTCGCCCGTCACGTACGCGAAGCCGGCCTCGCGCAATACGCTGTGGGGCGTCGACTTCGTCAGCACGCGGGCCCGTTACCTGAACGCGACCAATCTGCTGGAACAGGCCGCGCTCGACCGCTACCTGTTCGTGCGCGACGCCTACCTGGGCCGCCGCCGTACGCAGCTCGACGCGGGCAAGGAAACGCCGCTGCCGGATTACAACAAGGACGATGGCGGCAGGGAAGATGGCGAACAATAGCACCCCAGCCCCGCCCCCAGGCGCGCACGTGTCCGCAGCAGCGAACGCCGCGCCACCCACGCCTCGCCCGCCAGCGCGCACACGGAGGCGATCTGCCCCGGCGCACGAGCCAGAGCGCACAGCACGGGCCAGACCCCGCCCGCGTCCAGTCCGGCCAGCGCGGCCGCGGGCACGGTGCGCCAGGCCGGATCGAGCACGACGCGGCAGGCCGCGAACGGCAAGCCGTGGCGCCGCGCGGCCAGCGCGGCCGCATGCGTTTCCATGTCGACGACGGCGGCGCCCGCGTCACGCCACAGCGCGGCCTTGGCGGCCGGCGTGGCGAGGGGCGCGTCCGCCCCCGCGAGCAGCCCGGGACGGGCACCGGGCAGCCGGTCCAGCAATGCGCGCGACCAATCAGGGTCCGTCGCGACGAGGCCGTCCGGCGTCAGCACGGCCGTGGCGACCACGCAGTCGCCGCACGCGAGGGCCGGATCCAGGCCGCCCGCACAGCCGAAGCTGACGATGCCGGCCCAGTCGCCGGGGCCGTCCAGCATCCCGTGCAGCCGTTGCGCCACGCGCCACGGTCCAGGCCCGCACACGCTGGTGACGCCGGGCCCGTCCGCGATCGCCGCCTCGAACGGCATGCCGCAGACGACGAGCACGCCCGGCGCCGAAGGCATGGTCTACATCCCGAACGCGACCCGGCCGCTGCCGCCGGCCCGCAGGTTGCGGTAGCGGGCCAGCGCCCACAACGGAAAATACCTGGCGTAGCCGTGGTAGCGCAGGTAGAACACGCGGGGGAAGCCCGTGGCCGTGTGCTGAGGCTCGTCCCACAGGCCGTCCGCGCGCTGGTGGTCCACGAGCCAGGCGATGCCGCGCGTGACGGCCCGGGTCTCGACGGCGCCCGCCGCCATCAGGCCCAGCAGCGCCCACGCCGTCTGCGATGCCGTCGACGGCGCCCACGCGTGGCCGGTGTGGTCGAGCCGGTAGCTGTCGCCGCCTTCGCCCCAGCCGCCGTCCGGATTCTGCACGTACGCGAGCCAGCGGGCGGCGCGCGCGACAGGCGGCGCCTCCGGCGGCAGGCCGGCCGCCGCGAGGGCGCACAGCGCGCACCACGTGCCGTAGACATAGTTCACGCCCCAGCGTCCGTACCAGCTGCCATTCGCTTCCTGGCGGCGCAGCAGCCAGCCGAGCGCCCGCGCGGCCGGCGAGCGGCGCCGCGCGCAGGCGCCGGGCTCCAGCTGGGCCAGCATCGACAGGCAGCGCGCGGACACGTCGGCCGTCGGCGGATCCAGCAGCGCGCCGTGGTCGGCGAACGGGATGTGGTTCAGGTAGTCGTGGGTGTTGTCGGCTTCGAACGCGCCCCAGCCGCCGCGCCTGCCCTGCATGCCGACGATCCACTCGCGCGCGCGGGCGACAGCGTCCGCGTACCGGTCCGGCAGCGGCCGCGGTTCGAGGTGCGCGGCCCGGTGCATGGCCATTGCGACGACCGCCGTGTCGTCGACGTCGGGATAGCAGGCGTTTTCGTACTGGAACGCCCAGCCGCCGGGGCGCACGTCCGGCCGGCGCGCCGCCCAGTCGCCCGGCTGGTCGAGGATCTGCAGCGGCAGCAGCCAGTCCAGGCCCCGGCGCGCCGCGTCCAGCGCGCGCGGGGTGCCCGTCTCCAACAGCGCGTGGCACATCAGCGCCGTGTCCCACACGGGCGACAGGCACGGCTGGCAATAGGCCTCGGCGCCGTGGTCGACGAGCAGCCGGTCGATGGCACGGCGCGCGGCGGACGACTCGGGTGCATCCGGCGCCAAGCCCAGCACGTCGAGCATCTGCACGGCGTTGACCATCGCGGGGAAAATGGCGCCGAGGCCGTGCTCGCCGTTCAGGCGCGCGCGCACGAACGCGGCCGCCTGTTCCAGCGCGCGCCGGCGCAGGCGCGCGGGTAGGCGCGGCGCCAGCAGCCGCATCAGCGACTCCAGCGCGCGGAACAGCGCGAACCACATGCGGTCCTGGTGCGGCGCGCGCGGCGCCAGCCCGAGGCCGTCCGGCGGCGCGAGGAACAGTTCCGGGACGCCCACGGCGCGCGGATTGCGCGCCCGCGGCCGCAGCGCGCCCAGCACGAGCAGCGGCGTCAGCACGGTGCGGGTCCAGTACGAGACTTTCGACAGGTGAAACGGCGCCCAGCGCGGCAGCAGCGCGATCTCCACCGGCATCACCGGTACGGCCGACCACGGCACCTCGCCGAACAGCGCGAGCAGCATGCGCGTGAACACATTGCTCCGCTCGGCGCCACCGTGATCCAGGATTGCCGAACGCCCCCGCGCCATGTGCGGCGCATCCGGCGGATCGCCGATCATCTTCAGCGCGAAATACGCCTTGACGCTGGCGCTCGGGTCGAAGGCGCCGCCGTGGAACAGCGGCCAGCCGCCGTGGTCGCCCTGGCGCCGGCGCAGATACGTTCCGATCTTGCGCTCCAGGGCCGTGTCCGGCGTCTCGCCCAGGTAGTGCACCATCAGCACGTACTCGGCCGGGATCGTGACGTCCGCTTCGAGTTCGTAGACCCAGTGCCCGTCGTCGCGCTGGTCGGCGAGCACGGCCGCGAGCGCCGCATCGATGGCAGGCTCCAGGCGTGCGCGCCGGGTGAGTGTGCGCTCCGCCTCGACGGCGCCGGCCTGCGCCATGGACCGGAAGGACGAGTAGCGCATGACATCTTCCGTGGCTACCGGAGCGCGTGCCGCACCAGGATGCCGACCTTGGCCAGGCGGCCCAGCCGGACGGGCGCGCGCGGACTGCCCCAGCCGCGCGCCGCAAGCCGCACCAGCAGTGCGGCATACACCGCCCCCATCAGGCGCGGCGCCCGGGCCGCACTGCCCCGGTGGCGGCGCAGCACGAAGTCGGCCGCGGCGTAATGCCGGCGTGCCTGCGCAGCGAGGTCGGCGCACGCCCGCGGCAGCGCCGGATGCTCGGCGATGTCGTCCGCGCCGGCCGCGCACACGCGGGCTTCGACGCCGGCAGCGAGCAGCAGTTCGCGCGGCACGTAGGCGCGGCCGATGGCCGCGTCCTCGTCGATGTCGCGCAGGATGTTCGTCAGCTGCAGCGCGCGGCCCAGGTGGTGGGCGAGCAGGATGCCGTCGTCCGCCGGGAGGCCGAACACGCGCACGGACAGGCGCCCCACGGCGGCGGCCACGCGGTCGCAGTACAGGTCGAGCGTGTCGGCGGGCGGCGCGCAGATGGGGCGGTCCTGCGCATCCATCAGCATGCCGTCGATCACCGCATGGAAATCGGCGCGGGCGAGGCCGTACGCGGCGATGTGCGGCGCCAGCGCGCGCAGGCGCGGGGCCCAGGTGCCGGCGTACGCGGCGTCGACATCGGCCCGCCACCGTTCCAGCGCGGCGCGGCGTTCACGGGGCGGCGCGGGGCAGTCGGCGACGTCGTCGACGGCGCGGCAGAACGCGTAGATGCCGAACATCGCGGCACGCCGCGGCGCCGGCAGCAGGCGCATGGCCAGGCCGAACGAACTGGCCGGCGTGTGGTTAGGCACGGTGAGCGCATCCGTTTCGGGAAGCATGGGGCACCTCTCGCTAACTACTGTTCGCTACGAGCAAAGGAGCGTCGGCACGATAACGCTGGCGGATGGCAGCGGCGATGCCGGCCGCGTCGAGCCCGGCGGCGCCCAGCAGCGCGGCGGGGTCGCCGTGCTCGATGAACATGTCCGGCAGGCCGAGCATCAACAGCGGCCGCTGGATGCCGGCCGCGGCCAGCGCCTCCGCGACGGCCGCGCCCGCGCCGCCCATGACGGCGCCCTCTTCCACCGTCACGAGCTGCGCATGGTCGCGCGCCAGCGCGGCCACGAGGTCCGCGTCGAGCGGCTTCACGAACCGCATGTTGGCCACCGTCGCGCCCAGTTCCGCGCCCGCGTCGAGGCTCGGCGCCAGCATCGGGCCGAACGCGAGGATCGCGATGCCGGACCCGCGCCGGCGCACCTCGCCGCGGCCGAACGGGATGGTGTCCAGCTCGGCAGCCGGTACGGTCCCGGGGCCCGGTCCGCGCGGATACCGCACGGCGGCCGGTCCCGGATGGCGGTAGGCGGTCGTCAGCATGCGCCGGCACTCGGCCTCGTCGGACGCCGCCATCAAGACCATGTTCGGCACGCAGCGCAGGTAGGCGATATCGTAGTTGCCCGCATGCGTGGCGCCGTCCGCGCCGACGAGGCCGGCGCGGTCGAGTGCGAACGTCACATCGAGGTTCTGCCGCGCGACGTCGTGGATCAACTGGTCGTAGGCACGTTGCAGGAACGTGGAATAGATCGCGACGACGGGCTTCATCCCTTCGACGGCGAGGCCGCCCGCGAACGTCAGCGCGTGCTGCTCCGCGATGCCGACGTCCACGTAGCGGTCGGGGAAGCGCCGGGCGAAGCGCACGAGGCCGGACCCTTCGCGCATGGCGGGCGTGATGCCGACGAGGCGCGGGTCGTGCGCGGCCATGTCGCACAGCCAGTCGCCGAACACGTCCGTGTACGCCGGCCGGCCGCGGGCGCTGTCCGGCACGCCCTGCGCGGGGTCGAAGCGCCCTGTGCCGTGGTACAGCGTGGGTGCGGTCTCCGCGCGGGCATAGCCCTTGCCCTTGCGCGTGACGACGTGCAGCACCTGCGGACCGGCACGGCCCCGCGCGGCCTCCAGCGCGGGAATCAGCGCGTCGAGGTCGTGGCCATCCACCGGGCCGGCGTACGCGAATCCGAGCGCCTCGAACAGCGATGCGCCGGGGCGCACGCGGCCGGCGGCGAGATCCGACAGATGCCGGTCCAGCGCGCCCACGGCGGGCGAAATGGACATGCCGTTGTGGTTGACGACGACGAGCAGGCGCAGCGACGGATCGACGCCGGCGTTGTTCAACGCCTCGAACGCCATCCCGGCGGACAGCGCGCCGTCGCCGCAGACGGCCACGGCATGGCGGTCGTCGCCCTGCAGCTTCGCGGCCAGCGCCATGCCGAGCGCGGCGGACAATGCGGTCGACGAATGCGCCGTGCCGAAGCAGTCGTGCACGCTCTCGCAGCGGCGCGGGAAGCCCGAGAGGCCGCCCGCCTTGCGCAGGGTGTGCATCTGCGTGCGCCGGCCCGTCAACACCTTGTGGCCATAGCTCTGGTGGCCGACGTCCCACACGATGCGGTCGTGCGGCGTGGCGAACACATAGTGCAGCGCGATCGTCAGTTCCACCGTCCCCAGGTTCGACGCGAGATGGCCGCCGGTGCGCGCCACCGTGTCGAGCAGGAAGCGGCGCAACTGGCGCGCCAGCATCTCCAGGCGTGCGCGGGGCAGCGCGCGCAAGGCGGCGGGATCGTTGATTGCCTCGAGCAGGTCCATGCGGTCCTCCATGCGGCGTGCGACAGGCACCGCAGGCGACCCATTCTAGAACATCCCGGCCATCCGTTCAGGTATTCGCTTCAACCGTGCGCCAGCCGCTTCGGAGATATGGTACGCACGAAAAATCCCCAAAGAAATCAGCCTTGATGGCGGATCGCATCGAGCACGACGGCCAGGGCGCGCGACGCGTGGCGCCGGCTCGGGTAGTAAGCATGCAGGCCGGGGAATTTGGGGCAGAAGTCCGCCATCACGCTGACGAGGCGGCCGGCCTGCAGGTGCGGTACCGCCATGTCTTCGGTCATGTAGGCGAGGCCGTTGCCGGACAGCGCCGCGTTCAGCATCTGGTAGACACCGTTGAACGTGTAGCGGCCGCGCACGCGCACGTCGATGGCTGCGCCGCGCTCGACCATCTCCCACGCGTAGACGCCGCCGCCGGCGAGACGCAGGCGGATGCATTCGTGCTTCATGAGATCGTCGATGGATGCGGGCACGGGACGGTGCGCGAAGTAGTCGGGTGCGCCGACGATCATCGTCTGCGTGTCGGGCGTGAGGCGCACGGCGATCATGTCCTTCTCGACCTGGTCGCCCCAGCGCACGCCGATGTCGTAGCGTTCGGCCGCCACGTCCACCATGCGGTATTCGGAACTGATCTCCAGGTGGATGTCCGGGTACTGCGGCAGCACGGCGGCCAGGCGCGGCCACAGCACGTTGTCGATGACGTGGTCCGTGGCCGTGATGCGGACGGTGCCGGCGGGCCGGTCACCGAGCTCGCTGACGGCGGCGATCTCCGCGTCGATCTCTTCCAGCCGCGGCGCCACGTTCTGCAGCAGCCGTTCTCCGGCCTCGGTGGGCGACACGCTGCGCGTCGTGCGCGTCAGCAGCCGCACGCCCAGTCTCGCTTCCAGCGCGCGGATCGTGTGGCTGAGGGCCGACTGCGTCATGCCCAGTTTTACGGCCGCGCGCGTAAAACTGCGTTCGCGCGCGACCGCGAGGAAGACGAGGATGTCGCTGAGGTTATCGCGTGCCATGCCGCGATTCTAAACTTAAACCTGTGCGCGCGCGGCCTTGCGGGCCAGCGCCGCGGCGATGACGAGCAGCAGCGCGGCCAACCCGAACGTCGCGCGGAAGCCCCAGGCGTCGAACAGCACGCCGCCCAACGTGGCACCGAGGCCGATCGCCAGCTGGACTACGGCCACGATCAGGCCCCCGCCCGCCTCCGCATCGTCCGGCAAGGTGCGCGCGAGCCAGGTCCACCAGCCGACCGGCGCCGCCGTCGCGACGAAGCCCCATACGGCGAGCAGCACGGCGACGATGGCCGTCGACCCGCCGAACGCCACCAGCGCGCCGGCCAGCACGGCCATCACGAGCGGGATGACGGCCAGCGTGCGGTACAGGTGGTGGTCGAGGACCGCGCCGATGCACGTCGTGCCGAGGAAGCCCGCGATGCCGATCGCCAGCAACATGCCGGTCAGCGTCGTCACGCTCGCGTGCGTGACCGTTTCGAGGAACGGCCGCAGATACGTGAACAGCGCGAACTGCCCCATGAAGAACAGGCTCACGCCCGCCATGCCGTACGCGACGGCCGGGCGCTTCAGCAGTGCGAACACGCTGCCGGACCGTGCGTCCGCTGTCGCCGGCAGCGCAGGCAGGCTGACAAACTTCCACGTGAATGCCAGCGCCGCGACAGGCACGATCGCGAAGAATGCGCCGCGCCAGCCGACCAGCGCGCCGAGGAAGCTGCCGGCCGGCGCCGCGACGACGGTCGCCAGCGCGTTACCGCCGTTGACGATGGCCAGCGCGCGCGGCACGAGGCGGTCCGGCACGAGCCGCATCGCGGTCGCCGCCGACATCGACCAGAACCCGCCGATCGCCACGCCGATGCACGCCCGCCCCGCCATGAACACGGCGTAGTTCGGCGCGAATGCGGCGATGGTGCCGGACACGATCATCATCAACGTGAGGCCGAGCAGCAGCACCTTGCGGTCGAGGCGTCCGGCCAGGCGCGCGACGCACAGGCTCGTCACGAGGGCGAACGCGCCGGAGACGGCGATCGCCTGCCCGGCCTGGCCTTCGCTGATGCGCAGGTCGGAGGCGATGGGGCTCAGCAGGCTGACGGGCATGAACTCGGAAGCAACGAGCGCGAACGCGGCCAGGGCGAGCGCGAACACGGGGCCCCATGCGGCGGACGCGTCCTGCGTCGCGCCGTTCGGGAGCGGCGAGACCTGAGGCTGCATCAGGCCGCCAAAGTCGCGTTGTCGATCACGAAGCGGTACTTCACGTCGCCCTTGAGCATGCGTTCGTACGCGGCGTTGATCTCGTCGGCCCGGATCAACTCGATGTCCGCGACGATGCCGTGCTGCGCGCAGAAGTCCAGCATCTGCTGGGTTTCCGGGATCCCGCCGATCATCGAGCCGGCCAGCGCGCGGCGCTTCGTGATCAGGTTGAACACCTGCGGCGACGGGTGCGGCGTCGCGGGAGCGCCGACCAGCACCATCGTGCCGTCGCGTTTCAGCAGGTTCAGATAGGCGTCCAGGTCGTGCGGCGCGGCGACCGTGTTGACGATCAGGTCCAGGCTTTTCGCCCGCGCGGCCATCGCATCGGCATCGCGCGACACGACCACCTCGTGCGCGCCCAGCGCCTCGGCATCCGCGCGCTTCGACTCCGACGTCGTAAAGGCGACGACGTGCGCGCCCATCGCGCGGGCCAGCTTGATGCCCATGTGGCCAAGGCCGCCGATGCCGACGACGCCCACCGTCTTGCCCGGGCCCGCGTTCCAGTGGCGCAGCGGCGAGTACGTCGTGATGCCGGCGCACAGCAGCGGCGCCACGGCCGCGAGCTGCGCTTCCGGATGGCGCACGCGCAACACGTAGCGCTCGTGCACGACGATGCGCTCGGCGTAGCCGCCCAGCGTGTGGCCGGGGGCGTCCGCGGTCGTGCCGTTGTAGGTGCCGACCATGCCGTCGCAATAGTTTTCGAGGCCGTCCTCGCAGTCTGCGCAATGCCGGCAGCTGTCGACCATGCAGCCGACGCCGACCAGGTCACCTTCCTTGTAACCCTTCACGTGGGCGCCGACGGCGGAGACCCGGCCGACGATCTCGTGGCCCGGCACGCACGGGTACAGGGTGCCGGCCCACTCGGCCTTCACCGTGTGCAGGTCGGAGTGGCACACGCCGCAATAGGCGATCTCGATCTGCACGTCGTGCGGACCCGGCGCGCGGCGGGTGATGTCCAGGGATTCGAGCGGTTTGTCGGCGGCATGGGCGCCATAGGCCTTGACGGTCATGGATGATCCTTTCGTAAGGTTGTCGTTTGCATCGCAGGCCGACGATGGTAACGGCAAACCTGCCGTGTGGGACCGGCCGGGATTGCTTGACCTTATGAATGGGATTCATGAATCCGCAGCGGAATCATGTCCGCAGCGTCATTAAAGATCCTTGCGGCGGGGCGCCGGCGTCGGCAGCAGTCCCAGCATGCCCTTCAGCGCGTACAGGACCACGAGCGCGCCCAGCATGTCGCCGGCCGCCATGACGGCGAAGCCCTGCGCCAGGTCGACCTGGTCGCCATGCATCCAGAACCACAGATGGTGCATCAGCGGGCTGGCCACGCCGAACAGCGGCACGAGCAGCAGCAGGCGGCGCGACGTCAGGTTGGCCAGCGACGCCTGCATGCCCAGCACCCGCAGCGCGAACAGATACACCAGGTAGGGCGCGAGCGCCGAGCTGATGCCGCCGGCAAAGGAGCGCACGGGATCGTCCGGATACAGGTGGAAGAAGCATTCGCACCACGACCCCACCAGGACGCCGACGGCGCCGGGCAAGCCCAGCAGCAACGGGCACAGCAGCCGTGCGCCTGCCGGCAGGTAGATCCAGCCGACCCCGCGCATGAACTCGACGTTGGGGAACACCCAGTCCTGCAACCGCGCCAGCAGCAGGTAGAACACCGCCGAGCCGACGACGCTCGCGCAGGCGACACCGGCGCGGTCGGATACGCCCGGTCCAGCGTGGTTACCAGGAGTTAAACGGAATGGCATGAAGGTTTGTAGGTGATGGAGTTCGCGTGGCTATCGCATTATAATCTGCGCATGAGCAAATCGACCCGTCCCGCTGATATCTATCTGCGCTTTCTGCAACTCGCGGAAGCCTTGCGCGGGTTGCCGTCCCTGCCCTCGCTCGACCCGCTGGAAGAACGCATCCTCGGCACCGTCGCGCGCGCCATGCAGGATGGCGAACGCCTGTGCGTGCGCGACATGATGGCCAAGAAGGAACTCGGTGCACCGGCCACCGTCCACAGCCGCCTGACGTCGATGCGCGAGAAGGGCTGGATCATGCTGACCGACACCGAGGACACGAGGCGCAAGCAGGTGACGCTCACGCAGGCGGCGCTGGCGCACTTCGACAAGCTGTCGAAGTGCATGGTCAAGGCAGTCGAAAAAGCCTAAAGACGTCGTTCCCGCGCAGGCGGGAACCAAAGTTCGATGCATCGCGGCAGTGCTGGCAAGGTGGATCCCCGCCTTCGCGGGGACGACGACGTTTTAGTCCCCGGCCGTGTAGGTATAGACCCGCTTGCGCTTCTGCGCAATCGCCGGCCGGATCCGCTGCGGCGAGATCGACACGCTGGCCCCCGCCGACGCCGCGCCGCCCTTCTGCACGGCACCCAGCACGACCGACACCGCCTTGCCCCCGATCGGCACGCTGCTGGCCTTCACCGGCGACGGCGGCAGGCCGCCGCCCACGAAGATCGACGAGCGCGCGCCGCCGCACAGGCCCGGCACGTTGATGGCGCCCGAACCATTCAGCAGGTTGACCCAGTAGCCGCGCGCCTCGCCCAGCGACGTCGAGCAGCTGGCCGCGTCGGGCGGGATCGGACGGTTCGTGCTGAACGTGATCATGCCGCTCGCGATCAGCGCCGACGTCACCACCTGCTCGCCCTGCCCGTACTGGTTCAGGTCCATGAACCAGCCCTTCGTCCCCGAATTCGGCAGCACCTTCGCGGCGGCGCAGTTCGTGTTGGTCGTGTAGTCCGTCATCGCGTCCATGTCCGTCGCGGGCGTACCGGTGGCCGCCGTCAGGTCGTCCAGGTAGACGTAGAACCGGTTGGTCACGTCGGCATACGGGTATTGCGACTGCAGCGGATGCTCGCGGTCGCCGCTGCCCAGCGCCACGTAGACCTTGCCCTGGATGGCCAGCAGCGCCGGCGCGAACAGGAACTTGCGGCCGGCGCCCGCCGTGTACGCGACCTTGCGCGCGCTCCACGACTCCGACGCGAGCGGCGTGCGGCCCGCATAGCTGCCCACGAAGTCGACCCGGTAGATGCCGCCGCCCAGGTCGGCCGCATAGGCGTAGTCGGGATAGCCGTCGTTGTCGACGTCGACGAGGGCCACGTCGGCAACCACGCCGCGGTCGGTCGCGAACGAACGGATCACCGCGCCCGTGTTCGCATCCAGCACGTACACGAAGCCGCCTTTGCCGCTGCCGCAGGACGGCGACGCCGTGTCGGCGTCCTCGCAGGCATCGTAGCCGCCGCCGACGACCAGCACGGGCGTCGTCGTCGAATACCCCTTGATGAAGGCGACGTTCGGCGTCGACCACGTCTGGCCGACGCCCGACATGCCGGCCGTGCAGCCGACGTCGTCGGTCAGGTTCGGGCAACCCGCCTTCCACTTGTACGCCGGCTGGTCGGGATGGGTGACGTCCAGGCCGTACAGCATGCGCCCGCCGCGCCGCATCGCGGGGAAGATCCACACCTTCGAGTTGTCGGCATTCTGGTACAGGCCGATCGACCCGTCGAAGAAGTAATCCTTGCGCGCCGGCGCCGGCGAGATTGCGCTGCTCAGGTTCGGGTAGCTGACGAGCGGAGAATTGTCCATCAGGCGCTGCAGGCGGCCGAAGAACTCGGGCGCGACGAACGACCAGGCCTCGACGCCCGTATTCGCGTTCACCGCATGCAGCGCGCCGTCGTTGGCGCCGTAGAACACGCGCACGCCGGTGGTGCCGCCATAGTTCACCGGCAGCGGGCGCGAGTGGATCACGTCGCCGTGGATCGAGGGCCGCGTCGTCGTCGTGGCGCCCGTGCCCTTTTCGTTGTTGACGTCCGCGCCCTGGATGAAATTGACGAGGTTCGCGGCCAGGCCCGTGCTGGCCGTGTTGAACGTGGCCAGCGTGGTGCCCGACAGGGTCAGCATGTTGCGGTTGACGGCCTGGTTGCCGCTCCACGTGCCGGCCACGTTACCCTGCCTGAGGATCTCCGCCGCGCCGCCCTTCTCCACCTGCGGACCGTCCGGCAGGTCGGAATAGACGCTCACGCCATCCGGCGCGCAGGCGCCCGCCGGGTCGGGATTGATACCGAGCCCGCTCCAGTACGTGCCCGAGTCCGACGTCCAGTAGCTCGCCGCGCACGGCGTGACGAAGCCGGTCAGCGTGTTCACGGCGATCTTGCCGTTGACGTCGCCCAGCTCGATGTTGGCGCCGCTGGCGATCAGCTGGTAGCGTTTGAGGTTGCCGAACCAGCGCGGCTTCGCGTCCGGATCCGGACGGAACATGCCGATGAAGACCTGGTTCTCGTTCTGCGAGCGGTTCGTCGCGTTGACCGGGAGGCTGGTCGAGGCGAACGTCGTGTTCACGGCCTGGATCTCGATGATGATCTGGCGCAGCGCGTCGAGGATCGCCTGCTCGTTCTTGGCGGCGAAGTACTTGCCGCCGCCGGCCTTGGCCATGCTCATCAGCAGGGCCGTGTGGGTGGCGTTCGGCTGGGCGTTGTAGACGTCGATCGTGTACGTCGTCACGGGCGAGCGCACGGTCGTCGAGCCGGGGACCGGCACGCCCTTGTCGTGCAGGAGCCGCGACCATTCGTCGGCGTTGCGCGGCCCCGTGTCGGTCGACGTGGTGCCCGTCGGGACGTCGGTCAGCACGGTGTTCGTGCCGACGATGTTGTACGCGCTCGTGCCGGCCGGGCAGGATGCCAGCGTGGTGCTGGTCGGCGTGTTGTTGTACGTGCAGCTGATGTTCGTGCCCGTGCAGGACGCGGCGTAGTCCGACGTCGACGCCGGCGGCGTCGCATGGCACTGGGACGTCATGCCGAGGTTCGTGGTCGTCGTGTAGGGCGGCGTCGTCGTGTTGCTGATCGACGTGGGCGAGATCGTCTGCGTGATCGTGTACTGGCGCTTCGCGGTGGCGGTCTGCTTCACCGTCACCTGGCGATAGCCGTTGCCCTTGCAGCCGCCCGCATTGCTGGACAGCTCGCCGGAATACGTGCAGCTGCTGTTGGTTGGGCAGGACAGGCCGCCGAAGTCCGTCGTCGTGGCCGGATTCCAGTTGCCGGCCGCCGTGCCGACGCCGGTGTAGCAGCCGGCGCCCTTCCCGTCCGGGTCCTGCGCGGCGGTGGCGGTGTCCGTCGCCGTCGTCGCGGTGCCGACGGCCGCACCCACCGTGTACGCGCAGCTGTAGGTCGTCGTGGTCGTGCTGGTGCCGTTCGTGGTCGTCTGCGTGGCCGGGCACGTCAGGCCGCCGTGGTCGCCGGTGGGGACGTCGGCCGCCGTCGCGTAATAGCCGCTCGTCGTGCCGGTCGCCGTCGTGACCGTGCCCGGCACCGGCTGCCCCGGACTCGTCGTCGCCGGATGGTAGACGGATTGCGTCACGGTGTACGAGCGGCTGCCGGCCGGACAGGCGATCGGGTTCACGTTGGCCGTCGCCGCGCCGATCGAGCAGCCTTCCGTGAACGTCGAACACTGCGCCGCGTACGCGTCGGCCTCGCCGGCCGCGTCCGCGGGGTTCGCGTAGCAGGCGTTCGTGACGCCCAGGTTGCTGGTCGTCGTCGCGTTCTGCGTCGTGAAGTTCGGCAGCCCCAACTGGCTCACGGTGCTGCCGTTGAGCTGGTTGAGCAGCGCGGTGTTGGCCGAGGAGTCGCTGGCCGGGCCGCTCGCGTTCGGGTTGCCGATGAAGATCACGAAGCTCTTGCCGCACGTGTTCGCGGCCGTCAGCGGCGAGCGGAACGTGGAATACGGCGTCGTGTAGCCGGCGGCATCCGCGATGCTGGCGATGACGCCGCCCGGCGAATACGCGTCGGCGCCGGCGAAGTAGTTATAGACGTCGTACATCAGGTCGCCGTACGGCGTGTGCGAATTGCGCTTCTCGTTCGGCGAATTGATGCCGTTGTAGATGGTCGAGAGCTGGCTCGTGAAGCTCGTCTTGGCCGAGTTGTCGAGGGGGCGGATGGCGGAGCGGATGAAGCCGCCGTCGTCGTTCGCATTGCCGCCCGTGACGAATTCCATCAGGCCCAGGCTGACCGTGCTGTCCAGCGTGGTCAAGAGGTTGCTGATCGCGCGCGCTTCCGACTGGCCCTGCTGCAGTCCGCCCGGCCATTGCTGGCTCTGGCGCGCCCAGTTCGACGTGTTGTCGAGCACGATCAGGATGCGCGGGTTGATGTTGTTGCCGGCGGAGGCGCCGGTGAAGATGTCGATGTCGTCGGCGGCCGCGACGACTGGCAGGCCGGCGAGGCTCGCGCAGAGCGCCAGGGCGAGTGTGGAACGGATCATGGGCTGGCTCACGGTTGCGGGCAGTTGGTGGCGACGTCGTCGCGGGCGATGCGCACGGCGACACCCTGGACGACCTTGACGGAGGCTTGCGTCGCGTCGTCGGTGGCGACCGCGCTCACGTCCCAGACGCTGTTGTCGCAGTCGGAATTGCCGTCCGACGCACCTTCCACGCCGTGCATCTGCGAGGCGCCGACGGCGCAGCCGATGTCTTCGTCCTGGTTCAGGTCGAGGTCGGAATTCTTGATCGGCTGGACCTTCACGCAGCTGGGCGGCGGGCTGAGGGTGACCTTGATGTCGGTCTTGCCGTCGCCGTCCGTATCGACGCAGCGCTGGTTCGGCGCGCCGCACGTGTTCGACAGCGCGCTGTTCGGCGTCTGCGTGAACGTCGGCGAACTGATCGTCTCTTCCAGCACGGCGTGCGCCGCGGCCAGGGCCTGGTCGCGGCGCTGCATGTTGCCGACCACCTGCAGGTTCGAATTGCCCAGGTTGACGCTGGCCAGCGCCAGCATCGTGAGCAGCAGGAGCATGATCAGGGCGGTCACCAGCGTGATGCCCTGCTCGCGGCGCGGGGTCCTCATGGCTGTTTCCTTCCCACCGGATTAGCCAGGGTCACGAGCGTCTGGAACACGTGGCGCTTGTAGCCGTCGTTGAACGGCCCCGCCGTGCGCGCGCTGCCGTCGGCGGCCGTGCCGAGATTGTAGGTCTTCGTGTCGGTCCAGCCGGGCGTCGTGCTCGGGCTGCGCGCCAGCACGTGCAGGCGCACGGCGACCACGTTGCGCCAGTTCGAGACCGCGCACGCCGGCGCGGTGCAGCCGTTGGCGCCGGCCGGCGCGCTCGTCGTGACCCCGACGCTCCCGTCGCCATGCGTGTCGATGCCGTATTCGACCTGCAGGTCTTCCACGCCCTCCACCAGCGGCACCTTCACGAACTTCAACGTGTTGTCGACGTAGCGCAGTTCGGCGCGCTTCAACGTGGGGATGCCGTCGTCCGGCTCGTCGTTGTTGGCGACGTAATAGATATGCGTTTGGTAGCGGCGCGCGACGGCCGCCGTCGTGCAGTCGCGCCGGGTACGCAGCAGCTGGGCCGGATCGGTGTCCAGCGCATACCAGTTGGCCGGGTCGGCCGAACCCAGCTCGCCCGCGCCGCCGCACAACGACGCCTGGAACAGCGGTCCGGCCGGATCGTTGGCACTGCAGTTCGGATCCCCGTTGACGCAGGCCCGGGTATGGCGCACGACGACGAGAGCCGTGCCCGCGCGCACGTCGGACACGCACGACGGCAGCGTGTCGGCGGGGCTGAATCCCTGCACGTGCAGCGGCAGCATGGCCTTCAACGCGGCCAAGGTGGCGGCGCACGGGTCGGGAACGGCCGCCGGGTCGGGCAGCAGCGTCGGGTCGAATTCGCCGTAGAAACCGGCATTGCGCAAATCGTTCCCGAGCAGGTCGACGGCATAGCGGCCGCTCTCGATCTGGCGGTTGGCGCGCTCGATCTCGGCCTGGGCGCGGCTGTTGTGGAAGAACAGCGTGACCATGCCGACGACGATCAACAGGCCCATCGTCACCGACACGAGCAGCTCGGGCAGGGAAAAGCCGGCGGACCGGCGCTTGGGCAGAGGTGCGGCAACCATCACGTCTCCTAGGTGCACGACGGCAGGCCGACCGCCAGCTGCACGGCGATCGCGCGGCGGTTCGCGTCCGGTCCGTACTGGTTGGCGCCGCACGCGAGGCCCGACGCCTTGGTCGGATGCAGCCCTTGCCACGCCACGCTCACGCGATAGATGCCCGGCTTGCACACGCCGGCCGTCGGGTCGGGCGCCTGCAGCTGCTCGACGCAGCCGCGCGCATCGATCATCGCGCCGGTCGCCGCGCCCGCGCCGGTCTGCTCGGCGGCGCCTTTCAATTCCTGGCTCCATTCGCACTGGTCGCGCGCGCTGCCGATGGCCAGGGTGGTGCAGTCGGTGGGCTGGTCGTCGTTCTTGCCGAGCGCCGCCGCCGTCACGTAGTCGGCCGCATGGGCCGAATTGCCGAGGATGCGGGCGCGCATGTCATCCACCAGCACGACGGCCTGGGCGCGCTGGTAGGCCTCGATCGATCCCACCTGCACCTTGGCCTGCAGCGCGGCGATGCCCAGCAGGCCGAACGCGAGGATGACGACGGTCACGAGCACTTCGACGAGGCTCAGGCCCGCACTGGGGAGTGTCCGCGCGCGCCGCATTCAGCACCCCGACGCCTGCAGGCGCGGACGCCCGCTCAGGTCCACCTGCACGCAGCGGTGGGTTTCCGCGCCGTCGACGGCGACGTCGAACGACGGCGGCGCATCGCTCGCGACGCGGCCGTTGGGCAGGTACACGACGGCGTCCGGGCCGGTGATCGTCGCGCCCTGCACCGGGCCGTGGTTCGCGACCGGGTGGCCGGTATCGGACGGATTCGGGATGCGCCAGCCGGCCTGCCAGGTGTCGGCGGCGGGTTCCAGGGTCACCTGGGTAGCGCGCTTGATCGCTTCGCTGCGCGCGAGCACGAGGGCCGCGTACAGGTCGGTGCTGGCGGTGCGCGCGCGCTGGCCCGCGACGAGGCTCTTGAACGCCGGCGCGGCCATGGCCGACAGGATCGCGGTGATGGCCACGACCGTCATCAGTTCGATCAGCGTGAAGCCGCGCGCACGCATTACCATAGGTTGGACGGCGTCCGGGCGCCGCTGTTGTCGATGGTGAGATTGCCGTCGCCGGCCTGGCGCGACCCGATCACCGGCCTGGCCGTGATCGTGAAGGACGGCGGCGGGCCGGCGGCGGCGTCGATGCTGACGTCATAGTAACTCGCAACCTCGGCCGGCACGGGCAGGTTGAGTGCGGTCGGCGTGCCCGCGTACTCGTGGGCGTCGGCGAAATACTGCGCCTGCGCCTGCGCCAGCGTGAGCAGATACGCCTGCGCCGCCGCGCGGTTGCCGCGCACGAGATATTTGCCGTAGGCGGGCAGCGCGATGGACGCGAGGATGCCGACGATGGCCACCACGATCAGCAGTTCGATCAGGGTAAAGCCGCGGGAGCGGCGCGCAGTAATGTGCGGAATTCGGTAAGACATGATGGACCTCATGGGGCGCGTGGGCCAACATTACATATTTCCATGTGGAAATTCTATCAGAATGTGTCAGTCCGTGGCATATGCACGACACTCGATTGACGTGCGAGACAGGCCAACGCCGGTACAATAGTGTCCTCTCGACAACAACCCGACGCATGGACTACCTCGACATCCTGTTGCGCCTGACGGCCTCGGTCCTCGTCGGCGGCCTGATCGGCCTGGACCGCAACCTGCACGGCAAGCCCACCGGCATCCGCACCCTGGGACTCGTATGCCTGGGCGCCTGCGTGCTGACCCTCGCCGGCGCCAATTTCCTCACGGGCGACGGCCAGGCCGATGCGTCCGCCGCCAGCCGCGTGATCCAGGGACTGGTGACGGGCATCGGCTTCCTCGGCTCGGGCGTGATCATCCGCGACAACGGCAGCGACCGCGTACGGGGCCTGACGACGGCCGCGTCGATCTGGATCACGGCCATCCTCGGCATCCTGTGCGGCATGGGCTCCTGGCAGATCGCCGCGATCGCCCTCGTCCTCGTGTTCCTCCTGTTCGTGTGCGGCAAGCCCATCGAGCGGGCGTTGCACCGGCGCTGGCTGGACAAGCCGGAAAAGGAAAAGCAGGCGATCACCCTGCACGAGGAATGAGCGTCAGGACGCCGGCGGCACCACCGGCAGCTTGATCGTGAAGACGGTGCCGACGTCCGGCTTCGAGGCCACGTCGATCCGCCCGCCGTGCTTGTTGACGATGCTGTACGACAGCGACAGGCCGAGGCCCGTCCCGCTGCCCACCGGCTTGGTGGTGAAGAACGGTTCGAAGATGCGTTTCAGGTTGTCCTGCGGGATGCCGCAGCCGTTGTCGCTGATCTTCACCCACACCCAGCCCTCGCTCGCCCCGGTGGCGATCGTGATCACGCCCTTGCTCTTGATGGCCTGGGCGGCATTCACGAGCAGGTTCATGAACACCTGGTTCAGCTGCGAGGCCAGGCACTTGATTTCCGGGAGCTTGCCGTAGTGCTTCTCGACCGTCGCCTTGTACTTGATCTCGTTGGCGACGATGTTGAGCGTGGTGTCGAGGCCCGCGTGCACGTCCGCGTACTGCCAGTCGTTCTGGCCGACGTGCGAAAAATCCTTCAGCGCCTGGACGATGTCCTTCACGCGCTTCAGGCCGTCCATCGACTCGCTCACGAGGTCGGCGATGTCGTCCTTCAGGTAGCCGAGGTCGGCCTCGCGGTTGATCGCCTCGATCTGCGCCGTCAGCGCCGAGCCGGGCGCCGCCTTCTGCACCGCCTCGCCGTACGCGTCCACCACGTTCAGCAGCGTGTCCACGTAGTGCCCCAACGTCCCCATATTGGAGTTGACGAAGCCGATCGGGTTGTTGATCTCGTGCGCGACGCCGGCCGCCAGCTGGCCGATCGACGCCATCTTTTCCGACTGCAGCAACTGCTCGTGCGCCTCGCTCAGGCGGGCGATCAGCTGCTGCTGTTTCTGCTCCATGTTCTTGCGCGAGGTGATGTCCGTCAGCGAGCCGATGACTTCCACCGGCGTGCCGTGCTCGTCGCGGATCAGGCGCAGGCGGTCGTGCATCCACACGAACTCGCCGCTCGCGGTGCGGAACCGGTATTCGTAGGTGCGCTCGCCTTCCACGAACAGCTGGGCCAGGCTGGAAAAGATGGTCGGGGCGTCGTCCGGGTGGAGATGGTCGAACCAGAAGTTCGGATCGGCCAGCATCTCTTCCGGCCGGTAGCCGAGGACGTTGTAGGCATTGTTGCTCACGAACGTCATCTTGAAGTCGCCGCTGGGCACGGTGGTGTAGATGATCGCCGGCGTGTTGTCGATCAGGTATTGCAGCCGGACCAGGGGCGACGCGGCTTCGGCCGGCGCGGGGCTCGACGATAGCGATTCGAAAACTTCAAATTCCATGGCGTTGGCTCGGCGTATCTACGGAATTTCCATTATCCGGAGGAAACGCCGAGCGTGGGGGCTTTCTTGAAACTCTTGCATGCAAGAGTTTCGGTCGCTATCGCCTGATTACAACAGTCGGCCTTACTGCGCCTGGGTGTCCAGCGTCACCTGCGCGCCTTCGAGCCCGTCGGCGCTGGCCGTCAGGGTCAGCTTGCCCGCTTCGCCCGCCTTCGTCTTCACGATGGCCAGCGCCAGGCCGTTGAACGCCTTGCGCTGCAGCGACTGGAACGCTTCCAGGTCGGTCGCGTCGCCATTGTCCGTCGCGACGATCGCGCCCGGCCCGGACAGTTTGAAGGTGATGCGGTCATGCGTGCGCGGTACCGGACGGCCGTCCTTGTCGGCGATCGTGACCGTCACGAACGACAAGTCCTTCCCATCCGCGCGCAGCTTCGCCCGGTCGGCCGACACGAGCAGCTTCGCGGGCGCGCCCGTCGTCGCGACGGTGTCCTCGGCCCAGCGCTTGCCCTTCTTGTACACGACCGCTTTCAAGGTGCCGGGCTGGTAGACGACGTCGTCCCAGCGCAGGCGGTAGTCGCGCGGGCCGCGCTTCTTGCGTCCCAGCGATTTGCCGTTCAGGAACAGCTCCGCCTCGTCGCCGGATGTGTACAAATGCACCGGCGTCACCTGGCCCACGCGCTCCGGCCAGTTCCAGTGCGGCAGCAGGTGCGCCATCGGCAGTTCCGGACGCCAGCGGGCCTGGTACAAGTAGAAGCGGTCCTTCTTGAAGCCGGCCAGGTCGATGATGCCGAAGTACGAGCTGCGCGACGGCATCGCGATCTTCTTCAGCGTCGCCAGTTCCTGCGCGGCGCGCGCCTGCTGGGCGGGATCGGTGAAGTTCAGCAGGTTCGTCGTGTCGTCGTTGTACGGCGTCGGCTCGCCCAGGTAGTCGAAGCCGGTCCACACGAATTCGCCCGCCACGAACGGATTGTCGTCCTGGCCCTTGAATTCGACGTCGGGCGACGTCGCCCACGGCGGCGCCGTCAGGTCGTAGCTGCTGACCTGGAAGTTGGCGGCGCCTTTCGATTTGTCGTCGCTGACCGGGAAGAAGTACTCGCCGCGCGAGCTGACCGTCGATGCGGTCTCGCTGCCGTAGATCGGCAGGTAGGGCGCGGACGCATGCATCTTGCCGTACTCGCCCGGCTTGTAGTTGTAGCCGAAGATGTCGACCACGTTCTGGAAGCCGTTGTAGCCGGAATCCGTGTGGTTGTACGCGGACGTGACGGGGCGCGTGCGGTCTTCGCCGCGCGCGATCTCGGCCAGGTGCGCGGCCAGCTTCCAGCCTTCCGGCTTGCCCTGCTCCGGGATCTCGTTGCCGGTGCTCCAGGCGATCACGCTCGGGTGGTTGCGGTCGCGCCGGATCTGGGCGCGCAGGTCCTTCTCGTGCCATTCGTCGAACGACGTGTGGTAGTCGTTCGGCGTCTTCTTTTCGTGCCACATGTCGAACGCCTCGTCCAGCACGACGAAGCCCATGCGGTCGGCGAGGTCCAGCAGCTCCGGCGCCGGCGGGTTGTGGCTCGTGCGGATCGCGTTCGTGCCCATCTCGCGCAGCAGTTCCAGCTGGCGTTCGAGGGCGCGCTCGTTGATCGCGCTGCCCAGCGCGCCCAGGTCGTGGTGCATGCACACGCCGTTCAGCGGCACGCGCTGGCCGTTCAGCAGGAAGCCGTTGTTCGCGTCGAACACGGCGCTGCGGATGCCGAACGGGGTCTCGACCACGTCCGTCACCTGGCCGTTTTCCGTGACGGTGGTGACGGCCACGTAGCGCTGCGGGCTCGCGATGCTCCATAGCTTCGGCTGCGGCACCGTCAGCGTCTGCGTGAGCTGGGCCTGGCGATCCGCCTCCACCTTGGTGACCTTCGTGGCCGCCTGGCGCGCGACCGGCGCCGCGCCGCGCTTGCCGGCCGCGTCGAGCGTGTAGATGTCGGTCGCGACCTGCACCTGCGCCGCGCGGCCGTTGCTTTCCACCGTCGCCTGCACGGAAACGGTGGCCTGCGCCTTCGACACCTGCGGCGTCGTCACGAAGGTCCCGTACTGGGCCACGTGGACGGGCGTCGTCTTGACGAGCCAGACGTGGCGGTAGATGCCGCCGCCCGGATACCAGCGCGAGGACTTCTCGGGATTGTCCAGCCGGATCGCCACGACGTTGTCGCTGCCCGGCTTCGCGTACGGCGTCAGGTCCACGCGCCACGACGCATAGCCGTACGGCCACCCGCCCACGTATTGACCGTTCACCCAGACCTTCGCGTGCGACATGGCGCCGTCGATATCCAGGTAGACGCGGCGGCCCGCATCGCCGGCGGGCAAGGTGAAGTGCTTGCGGTACCAGCCGACGCCCCACCACGGCAGCTTGCCCGTCTCGCCCGGGTATTCCTGCTTGAACGGCCCTTCGACGCCCCAGTCGTGCGGCAGGTCGAGCTTGCGCCACGCGGCGTCGTCGAAGGCCGGCTGGGAGGCGGCGTCCGGTGCCGCGCTGCCGGCCGGATCGCCTTTCGTGAAGCGCCAGCCGGCGTCGAACGACTGGCGTTCGCGGACGGCGGCCGCATGCGCGCCGCCGCACAGCAGGGCGACGCCGAGGGCAACGGTGGTGAGGGAACGGGGAAGAAGCGTCATGGTCTCGTCGTTATGGTTATGAGAAGGGAAACCCCAAGTATGAGCCAGCCTCCCCGCGCCCAGCTATATGAAATGGGCCGGGCCGGTATCCAAAAGCGCGATAGCAGATCCTCCTTCACGGGTTCCCGTGCAGCCGTTTCGACTCGAATTCGGCGAACGCCTCGCGCACCGCCTCGTCCAGTTCCGTGTCGATCCAGGGTTTGGTCAGGAACTTGAAGATCGCGCCCCGGTTGACCGCATCCGTCACCGACTGCAGGTCCGTGTACCCCGACAGCACCATGCGCACGGCGAGCGGATACATCTGCTTCACGCGCGCGAGGAATTCGGTGCCGCTCATCCCGCGCATGCGCTGGTCGCACACGATGACGCCCACCTCGGTCGTCGCGAGGATCTCGAACGCCTCGCGCGCGCTGCTCGCCACCAGCACGCGGTAGCCGCTCTGGCGCATGGCGCGCCGGATCGCCGCCAGCAGGTTCACTTCGTCATCCACATACAGCAGGGTGCGGTGATAGGGCTGCGGCTGCAGCTTGTCCAGCGCGAGCGCCTTTTCCTCGCGCAGCATGCGGCCGCAGTCGTCGGGCGCCGCGGGCCGGCCGAACAGGTAGCCCTGCACCTCGTCGCAGCCGTGCTGCGCCAGCAGCGCCAGCTGCCCTTCCGTCTCGACGCCTTCCGCGATCACGTCCAGCCTCAGGCCGTGCCCCATCGCGATCACGGCGCGCGCGATCGCCAGGTCGTCCGGGTCGGACGTCAGGTCGCGCACGAACGACTGGTCGAGCTTCAGGCGGTCGACGGGGAAGCGCTTCAGGTAGTTCAGGTTCGAATACCCGGTACCGAAATCGTCGATGGCCAGGCGCACGCCCATCTCCTTCAGCTTGCACAGGATGTCGACGGTCTTCTGCGGGTCTTCCATCGACGCGCTTTCGGTCAGCTCCAGTTCCAGCAGCTTCGGTTCCAGCCCCGTCTCGGCGAGGGTCTTCGCGACCGTCTCGACGATCCGTTCCGAGAACTGGCGCGCCGACAGGTTCACCGAGACCGGCACGGCGCGCAGGCCCTCGCGCTGCCAGGCCATCGACTGTTCGCAGGCCAGCCGCAGCACCCGCTCGCCGATGGGCAGGACCATGCCCGTCTCCTCCGCCAGGCCGATGAAGCGGCCCGGCGGGATCAGGCCCAGTTCCGGATGCTGCCAGCGCAGCAGCGCCTCGAAGCCGATGAGCTGCCCCGTGGCGAGGCTCGCCTGCGGCTGGAAATACACGATCAGCTCGTCGCGTTCGAGCGCGCGCCGCAGCGCGTTTTCGAAGCGGTAGCGCTCGTACACCCCGTCGTTGAGTTCCGGCCGGTAGAACGCATAGCGCTCGTCCTTGCTCGCCAGGGCGCGCTGCAGCGCCGCCTCGGCGTCCTGCGTGAGGCCGTCGTAGTCGTCGGCATCGTTCGGGAACAGGGCGATGCCGATGCACGGGTCCAGGTGCACGTCCTCGTCGTCGTGGACGAACGCCTGGTCCATGCGCTCCAGCACCAGGCGCGCCAGCGTGGCCATCTCCGCCTCGTTCGCACGCAGCGCGGCGAGCGTGAACGTGCGCTCGCCCGTGCGCGCGACCGTGAGATCGGCGTCCTGGAGTTCGCCCAGGCGGCTCGCGGCCTGGCGCAGCAGCGCCTGTTCGGCTTCCACGCCCACGCTGGCGCGGATCACCTGCAGGCGCGTCAGGCGCAGCAGCATGTAGCCGAGCAGCGGCTTGCCGTCGATGACGCGGGCCTGCATCTGGCGCACGCGGTCGCGCAGCAGCACGTCGTTCGGCAGGCCCGTCTCGCGGTCGAAATTGGAGAGATAGCGCAGGCTCTCTTCGGCGCGGCGCAGCTCCGTCACGTCCATGCCCGCCGTGACGACGTACTGCACGCTGCCGTCGGCGCGGGGCAGCATGGTCGACGACCAGATCACGGAGCGCACGGACCCGTCGCGCGCGACCCATTCGCCGGTCTGCTGCACCGGCACTGTCCCGGCGGGCGACGCATTGAATTCCACGGGCGCGTTGTCGGCGCGGCGGAACAGGTCGCGGAACGGCCGCCCCAGCACCTCTTCCGCGCGCCAGCCCGACGTCTGCTCGCAGGCCGGATTGAACAGCCGGATGCTGCCGTCGCCGTCCACCACGCAGACCAGCGCCCCGGACAGGTTCACCACGGCCGCCAGCAGCGCACGCTCCGATTCCAGCGCCGCCGTGCGTTCGTCCACCAGGCGCTCCATGTTGCCGTACAGGTGCGCGCGCTCGACGGCGACGGCGATCTGGCTGCCGACCGTCTCCAGCACCTGGCGGTCGTCCTCGGCCAGCGGGCCGTCGCCGACGGTCAGGCACATCATGCCGCGGCTGCGCGTGCCGGTCGACAGCGGGACGCGCAGGCTGGGAAAGCCGCGGCACGTCGACCGCGTCACGGCCGCCGGCTGCTGCCCCGCCGGCATGGCGCAGGTGCACGGCGCCATGACCGCGCCGGTGCCGTCGCGCGCGACGGCGAACGTGGGCCGGCCGTCGTGGTCGTGCAGCCGGATCGTCGCGCCGGTGACGCCCGGCAGGTCCAGCACGCGGTCGAGCGCGCGCTCGGCCACGTCCTGCTCCGACAGCACGGGATTGATCGCCTCCGCGACCCGGTACAACCCCTCCAGCGACTGGTACGAATGGGCGATGCGCTCCTGCTGGGCGCGCAGCTGCTCCGTCATGTGGATCGCTTCCTCGTACGTCGAGATCAGGAGGTCGAAGATCTGCTGGCGTTCCGCCGTGATGAAATGGGTCTGGCCGCCCAGGTTGATCTTCATCCCCAGCTGCACCCGCTCGTTCGAGCGCAGCGCGCGGTTGGCGAGGATGAAGCGGATGCGGCCCAGCAGGTAGTCCGCCTCGAACGGCTTGCGGATGAAGTTGTCGGCGCCGCAGTCCAGGCCCTTGATCACGTCGTACAGGCTGGAGAGCGACGTGAGCAGGATCACCGGCACGTCGCGCACGTGCGGGTCCTGCTTGATCGCCTTGCACATCTCGAAGCCGTCCATGCGCGGCATGTTGATGTCGGTGACGATGAGCGTCGGCGGTCGCTGTCGGGCCGCCTCCAGGCCCGCGCGGCCGTCGGACGCGATGCGCACGCGGTAGCCCACGGTTTCGAGCAGCTGCGCCAGCTGGCGGGCCTGGGTGGCGCTGTCCTCCACCACCAGGATCTCGATGTCGTTCGCGGTATCCGTCCCGCGTTCGACGACATTGTCGGGAGAGGTGCTCATGGAAGGTCCCCAAGGGTTGGAAAAACGGAGGACGGAAACGGCTCGGCCGGCAAGCGTGCCAGCACCTTGCCGATTTCCGCGGGCTCGAGCACCAGCATCGCGGCGTCCAGCCGCAACGCCTCGCCGGGCATGCCGTAGACGACGGCGCTCGCGCGGTCCTGCGCGATCGTCAGCGCGCCGTGCTCGCGCAACAGCTTCAATTCGGCCGCGCCGTCCTTGCCCATGCCGGTCAGGAGGACGGCGGCGGTGGCCGGACGCAGTTCGGGATCGATGGCGCGGAACAGGTGCGACACCGACGGGCACATGCCGTGTTCCGGCGGCGCCAGCACGAGCCGGCCGACGAGCCCCGGGCCCAGCGTCGCCTGCCAGCCTTCCGGGACGAGGCAGGCGCGCCCGCCCGCCAGCGGGGCGCCATCCTTCAGCACCTCCACCGGGTAGCCGCTGGCCTCGCCCAGCCACGTCGCCAGGCCGTCCATGAAGCCGGGCGCGAGATGCTGCACGATCACGACCGGCAGCGGATAGTCGGCCGGCAGTTCGGCCAGGATGTCGCGCAGCACGGTCGGTCCGCCCGTCGACGCACCGACGGCCACGAGGCGCCGCGGCGCCCCCTGCAACGGACGCGCCGCGCGCCGCGCATCGCTCCAGCGCCGCACGACGCGCACCTCGGCCATCGCCTTCACCGTGCGCACGAGGTCGCGCGCGCTGTCCGCATGCGCCGGGTTGCCGATGCCGAGCGGACGCCGCACCAGCACCAGCGCACCCGCCTCGATCGCGCGGAAGCTGGCGTCGACCTCGGCCCGGTCGTCGCTGCCGCTGACGACGACGATGCGCGTGGGGCATTCGCGCATGATGCGGCGGATGGCCTCGAAGCCGTCCATGCGCGGCATGTGCAGGTCCATCGTGATCACGTCCGGCTGCAGCTCGCGCGCGAGCTTCAGCGCTTCCTCGCCGTCCGCCGCGCACCCGACCACCGCCAGGCCCGGGGCCGTGCCGAGGATGTGCATCAGCAGCGCCCGCACCGAATTCGAATCGTCCACCACCAGTACCCGGATCATGATGCCTCCATCCCCGCCACCCGTTGCACCGTCGCCAGCAGGCGGTCCTGGTCGAAACTGCCCTTCGTGAAATACGCGTCCGCGCCCGCGCGCAGGCCGGCCTCGCGCTGCTCGGGCGTCTGCAGCGACGTCACCAGGATCACGGGCAGCTCGGCGGTGGCCGGCGTCGCCCGGATGCTGGCGGTGAGCGCCAGCCCGTCCATGTTCGGCATCTCGACGTCGCTCACGACCACGTCGTAGCGCCCCGTGCGCAGCCGCGATTGCGCGTCGAGGCCGTCGACGGCGGTGTCCACCGCATAGCCGGCGCCTTCGAGGATGTGCTTGAGCAGCAGGCGCGACGTGACGGAATCCTCGACGACGAGCACCTTGCGCGGTCCCGCCACCGGCGCCGGCGCGGCCGCCGCGGCGGCCCCCGCGAGCCCGCGCCCGGCGACGTCCTCGAGCGCGATCACGGGCGCAAGCGTGCCGTCGCCCAGCTGCGCGGCGCCGCTGAACCAGCGCACGCGCCGCAGCAGCGGCCCCATGGGCTTGGGCAGCAGGTCCTGCTCGGCGACGATGGCGTCGACGAGCACGCCGAACGCCTGGCCGCCCGCCTGCGCGGCGATCACGACGCCCTGGTCGGCGTCGTTGCCGGGCCGCGCCGTCCCGAACAGCGCGGCGAGGCGCACGAGCGGCAGCACGCGCCCGCCCACCAGCACGGTCTCGCGGCCCTCGACGGTGCGCACGGCCGCCTGCGCCGCGCTGCGCACGGCCTCCAGGCCGGCCAGCGGCAGCGCGTAGCGGTGGCCGGCCACTTCCACGACCAGCGCGCGCAGGCTCGCCACGCCCACCGGCAGCAGCAGTTCGAACGACGCACCGGCGCCCGGCACGGTGCCCACGACCAGCTGGCCGCCGCTGGCCGCCACCTTGTCCGCCACGATGGCGAGACCCACGCCGCGGCCCGACACGGACGTGACCTCGGTGCGGGTCGACACGCCGGCCCTCAGGGCGAGCTGCAGGCGCTGCTGCTCGCTCATCTGCGCGAGTTCCGCCGCGTCCACGCCGGCACGGCGCGCGACCGCGTCCGCGTCGATGCCGGCGCCGTCGTCGCGCACGCACACGCACACCATGCGCGCGTCGCGCTGCGTCACCGCGATCTCGATGCGCCCGGACGGATCCTTGCCCGCGCGCGCGCGCTCGTCGGGCGTCTCGATGCCGTGGTCGACGGCATTGGTGACGAGGTGGATCAGCGCTTCGCGCACGACGCCCAGCACGCGCCGGTCGAGGTCCACGTCGGCGCCCAGCGTGTCCAGCCGCACCTGCTTGCCGCGGCCCCGCGCCAGGTTGCGCACGAGCGCGGGCAGCTCGCCGAACGCGGCGGCGGCCGGCACCAGCGCCGTTTCCAGCACGGCCTCGAACAGGCGCGCGCGCACGCCATGCAATTCCTTGCCCGTGTTTTCCATCCCCGTGGCCAGCTGGGCGCACGCGAGCTCGAGGCGCGCCGCTTCGGCGTCGAAGGAGGCGACGCCTTCGCGCCGCCGCGTCGCGATCCCGGCCGCGAGAGCGCGCAATTCGTCGACGTGGTGGCGCAGCTTCAGTTCGACGGGCAGCAGGCCTTCCGCGTGGGCGCGGATCGAATCGATGCAGCGGCCGTCGACCCGGATGCGCTCGTCCGTCCGGTTCGGCTCCGTCTCGTCCGGCGGCGCGTCCGGCTCATTTTGGCCTTCCGGCGCGGGCGCCTCGTCGGGAAGCGGCGCCTCGGCCGCCTGCGCCGGCAGCCCGGCCGCGGCGGTCTCGAGCTGCCCCGCCAGCAGGCCCGCCACCTTGCGGCTGCGCAGGGCGGGCGCGTCGACGACCTGGCGCGCGGCGGCGGCGGCCCTGTGCAGCAGGTCGAACTGTTCGGCCGTCGCGGACAAACCCGCCGCGCGCGCCGCGCCCAGCATGCTTTCCAGCGCATGGCACAGGCGCTCAAGCTCGATCTCGTCGACGGTGCGCGCGGCCCCCTTGAGGGTATGCAGCACCTTCAGCAGGCGTTCGAACAGGGCGTCGCGCTGGCCCGCGCCCGCCTGTTCGAGCGCCACCAGGCCCACGTCGATCTGGGCCAGGTGCTCGCGCGCCTCTTCGCCGAAGATGGCGCGCAGCCGCTCCCGGAATGCTTCGTCGGTCATCGCGCGATCAGAACTGGAAGCGGGTCACGGTCTGGCGCAGCGACTGCCCCAGCGCGTGCAGGTTGCGCGCGGACGCCTCCGCCTGGCGCGTGCCCGCGGCGTTTTCCGTGCTGGCCTGCTGGATGTTCTCCATCGCCAGCACCACCTGGTCCATGCCGGCCAGCTGCTGCTGGCTCGAGACGGCGATCTGCACCGCCGCCTGCGCCGCCTCCGTCATGTTGTCCGTCAGCCCGCGGATGGCCTCGCCGGCCTGCGCGGCCCGCTCGACACCCTGCGCCACCGTCCTGGCGCCCTGCTCCGTGATCATCACGGCCGCGCCCACGCTCTTCTGGATCTCGCCGAGGATCTCGCGCACCTGGCGCGTGGCCTGGCGCGACTGCTCGGCCAGGCTCTTGACTTCCTGCGCCACCACGGCGAAGCCGCGGCCATGCTCGCCGGCCTTGGCGGCCTCGATGGCCGCGTTCACGGCCAGCAGGTTCGACTGCTCGGCGAGGCCCGCGACGGTCGCCGTGATCTCGCCGATCGCGTGGCTGCGCTCGGACAGGCGGACGACGGTGGACGCGATGGCTTCCATCTTTTCCTGGATCGACTCCATGCCCTTCATGCTGTCTTCCAGTGCGCGCCGGCCCTCTGCGGCCGTGCGGGCAGCCTGCTGCGCCGCGTCCGACACGGCGCGCGACTTCTCGGACGCCAGCAGCGACGTCTGCTTGACCTCCTCGACGGTGGCAGTGGTCTGGCTGACGGCCGCCGCCGTCTCGGCCGTGCTGGCCGCCGCCTGCGCGGTGCTGGACAGGATTTCTCCGGCGGCCCCCGTCAACGTGGCGACGCCGCGCGTCGTCTCGGCCGCGACGGTGCGCCAGGACTGCACCATGTCGCCCAGTGCGCGCAGCATCTGCCCGACCTCGTCGCGGCTCGTGCTGGCGGGGACGTCGGCGCGCAGGTCGCCGGCCGCGATGCGCGCGGCCACGGTGGTCGCTTCGCGCAGCGGGACGGCGATGGCGCGGTTGAGCCACACCGTCTTCGCGAACGCCAGCAGGACGACCCCCAGGTTCAGGATGATCAGCGTCGCGCCCGCGGTCTCCACCAGCGCCTCGCCATCGCGCATCCGGGCGCGGGCTTCCCGCATCTGCTTCGCCGCGATCTCGTCGGCGACCGTCCTGAGCCGGTCGAACGTGTTCTGCAGGCGTCCGGTCGCCGCTTCGCCGGCGGCCGCGCGCTGTCCGGCCCGCACCTGCGGCAGCACGTCGTTGTCGCGCACGACGCCGTATTCCTGGTAGGCGTTGACGAGGCGCGCGTAGTCCGCGGCAAACGCCTGGTCGGCGTCCTTGTGCGCGGCGAGCTCGCCGAGCAGAGCCCGGATCGCACCTTCCTCGGCTTCGAGCTGGCGGCCGAAGCCCGCCTGCACGGTGCTGCCCGCCACCAGCGTCGACAGCAGCGCCACGCGTTCGCGGTTGATGGCGCTGCGCAGTTCCAGCACCTTCATCGTGATCGCCAGGTCGTCGTTGTACAGGCGTTGCTGCAACGCCCGCTGGCGCGCGAGTCCGTTCCACGACGAGAAGCTGGACAGCGCCATCGCCACGACGATCAATCCGAAACCGACCATCAGTTTCGCGCGGGTGGAAAAGTCGGCCAGGGCGCGCATGGGAATCTCCTCTTGTTATTGGTGGTCCGTATTCACGATGAGCGTGGAATCGGCAAGCAGGCGCCGCGCGTCCAGCAGCGCGGTGCGGTCGGGGGCGACGCCGAGCAGGTAGCTGGCGTCCGGGTCGGCCAGCATCGGCAGGTCGTGCCCAAGGCAGTCGTGAGGAAAGCACCGGGTGCCGTCGATCGCCTCGGCCAGCACGGCGAACCGGCTCTCCTCGCCGCGCAGGATGATCAGGGCTCCGGGATCGCCCAGTTCGGTCAGCGGCAGCGCGAGCAGCACGCGCAGGTCGACGACGGCCAGCACCTCGCCTTCCCACATCGTGATGCCGGCGATGACATCCGGCACGCCGGGCAAGGCGGTCAGCGGCAGCGCCGGCAGCACGCGCGCGACCCACGCCGTGTCGAACGCATAGCGCTCGCCCCCGCAGCGGAAGGCCAGCACCTCGATGCCCGCGGGCGCGACGGCTTCCGAGGCGGCGCCCGCCGCGGCCAGCGCGGCGGCACGCGCGGCAAGCAGGCGCTCGCGGGCGCCGGGGTCGATGCGGTCCAGCGCGACCAGGCCCGCGGCGGCCGCTTCGAGCCGGCGCGACAAGGCTTCCCAGTCGAAGGCGGCCGTCATGACATCCGCTCCAGCCACGCCGCCGCCGCGCCGCCCAGTTCGGCGTCGGCGTCGGCGGCGCCCGCCAGCCTGCGGCAGTCGCGCAGCAGGCTGCGCGCGCGCGGCCGCCGGCCCGCGGCGTCTTCGATCAGCGCCCACAGGTAGTGGCCGAACGCGCTGTCCGGTTCGAGGTACAGGAGACGCCGCACGCAATGGCGCGCGAGGGCCGGGTCGCCCTGCTCCAGCGCGAACAGCGCGGCACGCTGCTGCAACGGGGCCGACAGCGCCTCGGCCTCGACGGCGCGGCGCAGGCATTGCAGCGCCTCCTCGCGCCCGCCCGCCTGCGCGAGCGCGTGCACGCGCGCCATCGCCGCATCGTCCGGCGCCACCGGCGCGGTCGGCGCCGCGGCCGGCAACGGTTCGGGACGCGGCGCCCGCGCCGGCCGGGCCGCGGCCGGCGCGGGCTCCACCGGCACCGGCACCGGCGCGGGCAGCGCGTCCTTGCGGAAGAACACGGCATCCTCCAGGTACACGGGGGTAAAGCCCTGGAACAGCCGGGTCGAGGCCTCGCTCGCATTCACGACGAGCCAGCCGCCGTCGACGAGGGCAGCGCGCAGCCGCGCGACGACGCGCGCGGCCTGGTCGGGCCCGAAGTACATCAGGACGTTGCGGCAGACGATGACGTCCATGGCGGACGGATACGTGCCGCTGGCCAGGTTGAGCTGCGCGAAGCGGACCTGGGCGCGCAGCGTGGCGTCGACTTCGAAGCGGCCGTCGCCGAGCGGCTGGATGAATGGGGCCAGTTCGGCCGGGTCGGTGCGGCGGAACGACCAGCGCCGGTAGACGCCCGCACGCGCGACGTCGAGGAAGGCGTCGTTCAGGTCGGTGGCGAGGATGTCGACGCGTTCGGGCGGCAGTTGCGGGACGTCGCGGCGCAGCGCCAGCGCGATCGAATACGGTTCCTCGCCCGTGCAGCAGCCGGCGCTCCAGATGCGCAGCGGGCGCACCGTCCCCCGGGCCAGCAGCGCGCGCGCCTGGTCGCACACGAGGTCGAAGGCGCGCGGCTCGCGCAGGAAATACGTTTCGCCGACGGTGAGGAAGCGGGCGCACAGGGCGCTGAGGGCATCGTCCCACGGCCCGGCCAGCAGCCACGACGCGCACGCCGCGGCGCCCGGCAGACCCAGCTCGCCGGCCATCCGCTCCAGGGCGGCGTCGAACTGGCGGCGGCGCAGGCCCGCGAACGTCAGGCCAGTCGCGGCCTCGACCCGCTGCGCCGCCAGGTCGAACACGTCGGCGACGACGATGTCGTCAATGGCGCTCACCCACCGCTCCCAACGCCTGCGTCAGCTGCACCCGTTCGTGCTCGAACAGGAACCGGGCCGGATCGATCACGAGGCACAGGCCGTCCGGCAGGCGCACCACGCCGTCGAGGTAGCCGGCGGCGCCCGCGGCGTCCGGCCAGCCGCTGTCCGGCACCGCCGTGCCGGGGCCGACGATCGCGTCCACCACGAGCGCGCACAGGACCCCGTCCATCTCGACGATGAGGAATTGCTGGGAAGGCGTGATGACCGTCGGGCGGCCGGTGGCGCGCAGGGCGAAATCGAGGACGGTGACGGTCGCGCCGCCCACGTCGAGCACGCCGAGCACGATGTCGGACGCCCCCGGCAGCGGCACCGGCCGCGCGCTGAGCACGGCCCGCCGCACAGTCGCCAGCGGCACGGCGAAGCGCCGCCCGCGGCAATCGAACTCAAGGACCTGCAGTGCTGCCGGTTGCCGGGACGGCAACGCCGCTTCGGGCGCAAAAGCGGAGGGATTCATGCTCATCTCCTGTCGATGCGATGCCATGCGACCGCTGGCATTCTTCGCATGAGACTGATCCTAACGGACCTTGATGCCCGGCGTCTCGATGCCCCTGTGCCGGGCATGGACGTATGTACAGGCTCCGCATGCAGGAAGAATGGCCAAACCTGTGGATTTCATGAAATTTCTAGCAATAAATCACCCAGGTGCATCTTAAAATACCGCAAATTCGATAATTCTGTCGCAAATTAAACGACAGGGGTTATCGTTATATTGTTGCTAAAAATTGACATTCCTCACACCGAGTATGGGTAATGCGATCAGGTCTCGAGGTGGGCCAGCTTGCCGAGGCAACGGCGCTGGAAGCTATCGAGTCCATCCGTGACGAGGGCATCGTCCTCGGCCACGGTGCCGGCGTCGATCAGCAGGCGCAGTTTGGCGATGCGGTCGCCCTGCGCGAGCGCCCGCGCGAGGTTGGACGCGTCCGGTGCGCCCGCCTGTTCGATGGCCAGCGTCACCTCCGCCGGGAATTCCCAGTGGCGCGCGATGCCGGCCGACAGCTGCCGTCCCAGCGCAAGCAATTGGCTGCTGAACTCGGTGGAACCGGGGACGGCGCGGTCCGGGCACAGGCGGAACGCGACGATCACGCCCACGCTCTGCATCAGGCCGGCCAGGTACGCTTCGAAGCCGCCGGCGGGGATGCCCGGCGCGATGAGGCTCGCGGCCAGCGCGCACCGCTCGGACTGGTCCCACACGCGCGGCGCGACGCGGCGCGCGAAGCCGTCCGACTCCATGTTGATGACGGGCCGGAACGCGACGCGCGCCAGCACCATGCGCAGGCCGTTCTGCCCCAGCAGCTTGATGGCGGCCTCGACAGTATCGACCTTCGTCATGGGGCGGTAGAACGCGCTGTTGGCCTCGCGGATCACTTCCGCCACGAGCACGGGATCCTGCATGACGAGGCGCGACAGGTCGGTGGTCGACACGTCTTCCGCGCCCAGGCTGCCCAGCAGCTGGGGGATCACTTCGGGGACGCGCGGCACGAGCCCGGCCGCATCGCCGGGCCGGGCCGCGAGCGCCCGGACCTCGTCGAGGATCTGTTGTTCCACGTCCGGCGCCGCATCGAAACGGGCCGAGCCCGTCAGCCAGCGGTAATACGCCGCATCGATGTCATGGCCGATGCGTTCGGCTTCGCGCGCCTGCTCCAGTTTCTGCTCGCCGGCCTTGGCCGCCGCCGCGGACTGGCTGGCGCCGCCGTCCGAACCGCCCATCAAACGAGAAATCCAACCCATGACATGCCCCCGTGCCGATGTAAATATCGTTATGGGCGGGATTGTGTCAAATAAATTGCCTCATGGCAACTCAATCCACATAAAATGTCTGATTTTACGGCGCTGGAACGCCATTTCCCGCCGATCCGGACAGGATGCCGCGTCAGAACAGGCGGATATTGCCGTCCTCGTCCCAGTCGACGCGGGTGATGCCCGGCTCGTCCCGCTCGAGGCGGCGCAACGCGTCGTCATGCGCGTCCGCCGCGTCCGCCGCGGCCGGCGCCGGACGCGGCGGCGCGAGGCGGTCGCGGCGGGCGAACGCTTCGCGTACCGTCGCGACCAGTTCTTCCTGCTGCCACGGCTTGGCCAGGTAGCGGAACACTTCGGCGCGGTTCACGGCATCGGCCACCTCGAGGATTTCCTTCGTCGCGGAGACGACGATGCGGACCGCTTCCGGCTGCAGGCCTTTCATGAGCTGGAGCACGTCGGCACCGTTCAGGCCGGGCATGCGGTAGTCGGAGATGACGACGTCGAAGTCCTGTTCGCCGGCACGGAGCACGGCCGCCTCCGGCTCGTCGAACGCTTCGATCACGACGTCGTCGGGCGGGAATGCCGCGCGCAGGGTGCGCCGCAATGCGCTCAGCACGGACGGTTCGTCGTCAAGAATGAGAATGCGGCGCATCGGGTGACCCTGACTTCACGAAAAGTTGTAATTCGATCGACGAGCGGCGCTCGTATTCGGCGAGCTGCTTCAGCATCCGGTCGGACAGGACGTGGTCGGCCGACAGCAGCAGCGCCCCTTCCGGCGACAACAGGTCGCGGCTGAGCACCATGCCCGGCTTGAGCTGGGCCGTGCCCATCGCGACTTCCGCGATCACCTCGGCCACGCTGCGCCCGGTGCGGATATCGTAGAACGCTTCGACGACGGCCGGGTCGTAGCGCTTGCCGCGGCTTTCCGCGACCAGTTCCGTCGCCTGCGCCGCATCCGCGCGGCGCTGCGCGAGCAGGCCCCGCTGCAGCGCCTCGTAATCGTGGGCGACCGCCAGGATGCGCGCGCCGAGCGGGATGTCGAAGCCGGCCATGCCTTCCGGAAAGCCGGCGCCGTCGAAGCGCTCGCGGTGGGCGCCGATGATGCGCGCGGCCTCGCGCAATTCCTCCAGCGGCATCAGGATCTGTTCGCCCAGGTGCGGGTATTTGCGGTAGAGCCCGAGGTTGTCACCTTTCAGCACGGACTCCGGAATGCCGATCAGGCCGTCGGGAAAGCCGGTTTTGCCGATTTCGTGCAGCAGGCCCGCCACGAAGATGTCCTGCGCCTCGCGGGCCGTCAGGCCCATGCGCAAGGCGATGCGGCGCGCCAGGTCGGCGACCTTGCGGCCGTGGCCGGGCACGGCGCCGGCGCGCGTCTCGACCATGCTCGAGAACACCTTGATGAGCGTGAGGAAGTTGTTCTTGAGGCGCTCGTGCGAGACCTGCAGCGATTTCTGGGCCGCGGACAATTCCGCCGTCCGTTCGCGCACGCGCTGCTCCAGGTTCGCGTTCAGGTCGCGCAGCTGCTCGTTCTGCTGGCGCGTCAGTTCTTCCAGCCGGAGCTTTTCGCGCTGGAGCCCTTGCCGTTCCAGCGCGTCGCGCACGACGAGCAGGATGGCCTCCTCGTTCCACGGCTTCGTGATGTAGCGATAGACCTCGCCGCGGTTGATCGCGCCGATGGTGGCCTCGTGGTCGGCGTGGCCCGTCAGCAGCAGGCGCAGCGTGTCCGGCCAGCGCTGGCGCACGCGTTCGAGGAATTCGGTGCCGTTCACTTCCGGCATCTGCATGTCGGAGATCACGATGTCGACGTGCTCTTCTTCCAGCACGGCCCACCCGGCCGCGGCGCTGCCCGCGACGAGGACCTTGTAGTGTTCGCGGCGGAACAGGCGGCGCAGCGCGGCGAGGATGTTCGGCTCGTCGTCGACGCACAGGATCGTGGCCGCGGGCGCGTCCGGGCGCGCGGTGGCGGAAAACGTGTTCATGACTGAGCCTCCATGGCGCCAGCCCTCTCGATAATGTCGTTCATGGCTAATCCTGCATCAAAAGGCGGCACGCTTCCTCGAACTGCCCTTCCGTCTCCCGGCACACGGCCTGCACTTGTTCCGGCAACAGGCCGAGGTTGGCCGCCGCCACGCCGGCCATGCGCCCGTTCGGATCGAGCGCGTGCACCAGCCCGTTCGCCACGTGCACGACGCCGGGAATGTCGGCCAGGTCGGCCGCGGCCGGCGCGTGGTGCCGGCCGATCGCGCGCTGGATCACGGGCGGAAACTTCCACGCCTCGGCGAGCAGCTGGCCGGCGTGCTCGTGGTCCACGCCGAGCACGCGCAGCTCCAGCGCGGACAGGCCCGTGTCGTCGTACTCGGCGATCACCCGGGCATACTGTTCGGGAAAGCTGATCGCCAGCACGAGCCGGCCGATGTCGTGCAGCAGGCCGCCGATGAAGGCGGCATCCTGGTCGAGACCCGCCTGGCGCGCGAGGCTGCGGGCGCACAGCGCGGTCGCGATCGAATGGCGCCAGAAGTGCGCGACGTCGACCCTGGGCCGGCCGGCGCCGCCGAAACGGTCGATGACGGTGCTCGCCACGGCCAGCGCCCGCGCGCTGTCGAACCCGAGCACGACGATCGCCTGCTTGACCGTTTTCACCTTGGCGGGCAGGCCGTAGAACGACGAATTCGCCAGGCGCAGGATCTTCGCGGCCAGCGCCTGGTCGCGCGACATCTTTTCCGCCAGCGTCGTCACGTCGACGTCCTCGCGCCCGAACGAACTGATCAGGTCGAGCACGATGGACGGCAGCGCCGGCAGGTCGCGCAGGCGCTGCACCACCTGGGTGAGTTCCACCGCGGTCGTCGTCATGCCGCCTCGATCACGATCAGCCAGCCCCGCGACTGGGAGCCGTTGCCCATCGGCTGCATGCGCGCATGGACACTTTGCTCGCCGAGCCGGTGTGCGAACGCGAAGCTTGCGTCGGCGGGCAACGGCTCGGGCAGGCCGGGGAACAGCTGGCGCAGCTCGCATCCCAGCACCGCGCCCTGCGTCGCGAACAGCCCGTGCGCCGCGCGGTTGGCCAGCACGACGGTGCCGGTATCGTCGCTGGCCAGCACCGGCACGGGCACGTTGTCGAGCGCCTCGTGCACGATGTCGAGGCTGATCTCGCCCTGTTCGATGTCGCTCCGCTGGCGCGCCAGCACCGATTCGAGCTGGCGGTTCACGGCCGCGAGCTTCTGGTTCGCCGTGCGCACTTCCAGCGTGAGCAGGCGGTTTTCGTTGGCCATCGCGCCGTATGCGACCGCTTCCTGGATGTGGCTGCGCAGCTGCTCGTCGTCCCAGGGCTTGGTGAGGAATTTGTAGATCGCGCCGCCGTTCACCGCGTCCGTCACCGTCTGCAGCTCGGTGTAGCCGGACAGCACGATACGCACCGTGTCCGGGTACAGCTGGCGCACCTTGCGCAGGAACTCGACGCCGGTCATCTCGGGCATGCGCTGGTCGGACACGATCAGGTCGACGGTATGTTCTTCCAGCAGCTTCAGGCCTTCGCTGCCGCTGTTCGCGGTCAGGATGCGGTAGCCGTCGCCGCGCAGCAGGCGCCGCAGCGACGACACGATGCTCGGCTCGTCGTCGACGAGCAGCAGCGTGGGCTGCGTGCGGTTGAAGCGCAGCAGGCGCGGCGCCAGGCCGGGGCCCGTCTGCAGCAGCGCGGTCAGCGCGTCGAACGGCACCGGCGCGGAGACGAAATCGCCCTGCACCGCATCGCACATGTGACGCGCCAGGAAGTCGCACTGCCCTTCGCGCTCGACGCCGTCGGCGACGACGCGCATGCCGAGGCTGTGCCCCATCGTGACGATCGCATCCACGACCGCCGCCGCGCCGTCCCCGTCGGGCACGCGCGCGATGAAGGAGCCGTCGATCTTGAGGACGTCGATCGGCAGGCGCTGCACGTTGACGAGGCTCGACGAGCCGGTACCGAAGCCGTCGAGGCACAGCCGGATGCCCTTGTCGCGCAAGGCGTGCAGGCAGTCGGCCAGCCGGTCGATGTCGTCCGCCAGCAGGTTCTCCGCCAGTTCCAGGTCGAGGCAGGTCGGCGGGACGCCCGCGGCCGCGAGCGCGGGCAGGATGGTCCCCTCCAGGTCGCACATCGAGAACTGGCGCGCCGACAGGTTGACGGCCACGCGCAGCGCCGTGTGGCCGTGCGCGCGCCACTGTGCCGCGTGCGCGGCCGCGTGGCGCAGCACCCAGTCGGCCAGCGCGCCGCCCAGGCCGCACTCCTCGGCCACGCCGAGCAGGGTGGCGGCCGGCACCGCGGCGCCGTCGTGGTCCAGGCAGACCGACGCTTCCACGGCGCAGATCGTGCCGCTGACGAGGTCGACCCGCGGCCGGTAGCGCAGCGACAGGCCGTCGCCCGCGAGCGCCTCGCGCAGCGCGAAGCCGAGCCGCAGCCGGTCGAGGCCACCGTCGCCGGGCAGCGTCTCGTCCCAGCGCTGGGTGCCGGCGCCCGCTTCCTGCGCGCACGCGAGGGCGCGGTCGGCGGCCAGCAGCAAGTCTTCCGCCGTCCCTCCGCTCAGGGGGAACACGGCACCGCCCACGCAGCAGGTCACGTACACACTGTGTTCGGCGTGTTCGAACGGTGCTGCGACGGTACGAACGATCGCGTCGATGCGCGCCGTCACCTGCGGCTGCTGCGTCCCTTCCAGCAGCAACAGGAATTTGTCGGCACCGTCGCGCGCGACCGTCACGTCCGGCCCGGCGGCGCGCTCGATGCGCCGCGCGATCTCGACCAGCATGCGCTCGCCGCCCTCGTGGCCGACCAGCGCATGGACCCGCTTGAACAGGTCGAGCTGCAGCGCCGCCACCTGCACCGGACGCTGGGCCCGCGCGGCGCGGCGCAGCGCGTGTTCGAGGCGGTCGCGGAACAGCGCGTGGTTCGGCAAGCCCGTGAGCATGTCGTGCGTCAGGCTGAATTGCAGGTCGCGCTGGGACACCGTCTCCATCGTCACGTCGCTGCCCAGGATCAGCAGGCCGGCGCCGCCCTGCGCCGCGCTGTGCGGCACGGGTTGCGCCACGAAGTCGACGTAGCGCTGCTGCAGCGCGCCGCCGGGACCGGGCAGCTGCACCGGCCAGGCACGGTGCACGACCGGTTCGCCGGTGGTCAGCGCCGCTTTCAACAGTGCCGCGACGCCCTGCTCCGCGACCTCCGGCAGTGCTTCGCCCATCGGCAGGCCGATCAGGTCGGCCCGCCCCACCAGCTGTTTGTACGCGTCGTTCGCATGGGCGAACACGAGGTCGGGACCGACGAGGAAGGCGGCGAAGCCGGGCGCATGTTCGAGCCATTCGAGCGCGACATAGCCCTCAGGGCAAGGCGGCGTCGGCGCCGCCCTGGGCGCGGGAAGATGTGAGGTGGCTGCATTCATGGCAGTTTGACAAAACTCGATCGGCTTGAGAGGAATCAAGCCTTATGTCGAGAATATAGAACATTGCCGCACGGAATGTTCACATATTTGCGGAAACTGTGTCCCTGCGAATACAGTCTGGACGCCCTGGCAACGCTACACCGTACGCGAATACTGCATCCTTTGCAACGGCACGGCGGCCGGCTTGCCGAAATAATCATCGAACACCATGCAGATGTTCCGCACCAGCAGGCGGCCCTTCGGCGTGACGTCGACGCGGTCCGGCGTCACGGCCAGCAGGCCGTCGCGCGCCAGGTCGGCCAGCCGCGCCAGCTCGGGCGCGAAGCGCGCGGCGACGTCGACGTTCCAGCTTGCCGCGAGGTCGCGCAGGTCGAGCGCGAAGTCGCACATCAGCTTCTGGATCACCTCGCGCCGTAGCAGGTCGTCGCCCGACAGCGCCAGCCCGCGCGCCACGGGCAGCTCGCCCCGGTCGATGCGCGTGTAATACCGCTCGAGCGATTTCTCGTTCTGCGCATACGTGCCGTTCACGGCGCTGATGGCGGACACGCCGCAGGCGACCATGTCGATGTCCGCGTGCGTCGAATAGCCCTGGAAATTGCGGTGCAGGGTGCCGTCGCGCTGCGCGCGCGCGAGTTCGTCGTCCGGCCTTGCGAAATGGTCCATGCCGATGTACACGTAACCCGCGGCGCCGAGCCGCTCGATGCACAGGCCCAGCATCGCCAGCTTCGTCGCGCCGTCCGGGAGGTCCTCGTCGCGGATCAGCTTCTGCGACTTGAACAGCTGCGGCATGTGCGCATAGTTGTAGACCGAGATGCGGTCCGGCGCCGCGGCGACGACCTTGTCGAGCGTGGCCGCCATCGTCGTCACGTTCTGCAGCGGCAGGCCGTAGATCAGGTCGATGCTGATGGAGCGGAAGCCGGCCTCGCGCGCGGCGGCGATGGCGTCGCGCGTCAGCGCTTCCGGCTGGATGCGGTTGACGGCGCGCTGCACGTCCTCGTCGAAGTCCTGCACGCCCAGCGACAGGCGATTGAAGCCCTGCCTGCGCAACGTGCGGATGCGGGCGGCGTCCACGGTGCGCGGGTCGATCTCGATCGAGAACTCGCCCGCGTCGTCGGACGCGAACGTGTAGCGGCTGCGCAAATGGCCCAGCAGGTCGCCCATCTGGGCGTCGCTGAGGTAAGTCGGCGTGCCGCCGCCGAAATGCAGCTGCTCGACGACGGCGCCGTCCGCGAACAGCGCGGCCTGCATGTCGATCTCGCGCAGCAGGTAGCCCAGGTACTTCACCGCCTTGCCGCGGTCGTGCGTGATGATCTTGTTGCACGCGCAGTAGTAGCACAGCGATTCGCAGAACGGGATGTGCACGTACAGCGACAGCGGCTTGCCCGGCCGCGCAGCGGCGGCAAACTCGCCGGCGCCGAACGCCGGGGTAAATCGGTCCGCGGTGGGATACGACGTGTAGCGCGGACCGCGCTGGGTCATGCGCGCGATCAGGTCGGCGTCGAATTCGATGGTGGGATGCATGGTCACTCCGGTTCAGCCTTCGCGGCCGTCGATGCGGGCGGCCGTCAGGTAAGGCACATAGACCGCCAGGTAGGCGAGGAAGGCGGCGCTCCAGCACGCGGTGGCGAGCACCAGGCCGATGTCGCGCCAGGCCGGCACGACGCCGGCGGCGAAGCGCAGCACGACGGCCGCCTGCACCAGCACGAACATCGCGGTCTCGCCGCGGCCGGCCTTCAAGGGACGGCCCGTGTGGCCCAGCGCCGTGCGGGTGATCATGCCCATGATCAGGCCGGCGAGCGCGCCGACCGTCAGCACGTGCAGCGCGGCGCTCCCCGTGACGACGCCGTACTGCGCCAGCGCCAGCAGCAGGAAGCCGAACGGGATCCAGAAGTACGACATGTGCAGGATCCACAACAGCGGGTTGCGCCACGTGCGCCACGGCTGCCAGCCGAGCAGGCGCACGGCCTGGCCGACGGCGGCGAACAGCGCGAGGCTGGCCGTCGCGGGCGCCGGCAGGCCGGCGATCCACGCGAGGCCCGCCAGCACGGTCAGCACCAGCGCCCATTTGTCGCGGCGCGCATCCTGCACGGGCTGGCTGCCCGGCGCGCCGTTGCGCGTGAACATGGGGATCACGCGGCCGCCGATCACGATCTCGATCACGATGATCAGGAGGATCGCGGCGTGCACGGGCGCCAGGGGATCGGCGTGGATCCAGCCCAGCGCAGCCGCGTGGTAGCACACGTTCGCCAGGGTGAGCAGCGCGAGCAGGCCGACGAGGAACATGTTGCGCATGTTGCCCGACCGCTTCAGCACGCGGAACAGCGGCCACGCCGCGACCGGCAGGAACGCGGCGTCCACCAGGGCGCCGACGACGGGCGGCGCGGCCAGCATCGCGATCCGCCCCGCCACCCACACGGCGGCGATGGCGGCAAGGGCCTTGCCGCGCGGGGTCCACAGCTTCGTCCAGGCGTAGCCGGCGGTGTACAGGAAGCCGACGACGACGGCCAGCGCGAAGCCGAACACCATCTCGTGCATGTGCCACAGCATGTCGATGCGCACGGGCAGGCGCACGCCCGCCTGCGCCGCGATCCACAGCGGCACGGCGAGGGCGCCGAACGCGGCGGCCAGCAGGTAGAACGGGCGGAAGCCGAGGGCGAACAACGGCGCGCCGCGGCCGGGCGCCGGCCGGGCTTCTTCGATGGTCATGAGGGCCATGGCGGCCTCCTTTTTAAAGTGGTATCCCGGCTACATGTTATGAGCCGCCGGGGCGCCGGACAATCGGCCAAAGTGACTAGTCCGCCGTGCCGATGGGCGTGTCCCGCGCGGTTTCCTAAACTGGGTCAAGCATTTCAAATAAAGCTGCATTTGCGATGCAACTATTGCGGTGTTTCGCCGCACAATGCGGTCCAGGCGCCCCGCTGCGCCACCGATCAATCACAGTGAAGGAACACAAGCCATGCACGCTACACGCAGACTCTGGACCTGGCTGGCGATCATCTGCGTACTCTCCTTCGGCACGCTCTTGTTCGTGGGCCGGGAGATCTACCTGAAGGCCCCGCCGATCCCCCGACAAGTCCTCGACCAACAAGGCCACGTCATCTGGACGGGCGACCAGATCACCCGGGGCCAGCAGGCCTGGCTCGCCGCCGGCGGCCAGCAACTGGGCACCGTATGGGGCCACGGCAGCTACGTCGCCCCCGACTGGTCGGCCGACTGGCTGCACCGCGAAGCCGTCGCCCTGCAGGACGAACTCGCGAAGCGCGGCCACGGCAAGCCGTACGCGCAGCTGGACGCCGCCGCACGGGGCGGCATCGACGCCCTGGTCAAGGAGGGCCTGCGCCGCAACACGTACGACGCCGCCACCGGCACCCTGACCTTGAGCACCGAGCGCACCGCCGCCATCGCGGCCGTCGCCAGCCATTACGCGGGCCTGTTCGGCACCGATACTAAGCTCGACAAGCTGCGCGAGCAGTACGCGATGAGCGCCGGCTCCCTGCCCGCCGCGGACGACCGCACCGCGCTGACCGGCTTCTTCTTCTGGTCGTCCTGGGCGGCCGCCACCGACCGTCCGGGCGAAACCGCGCTGTCGTACACGAGCAACTGGCCGCACGAGCCCCTCGTCGGCAACACCCCGACGGCCGGCGCCGGCATCTGGTCGGTCGCCAGCATCATCGTCATGATCGGCGCCATCGCCGGCATGGTGTTCTTCCACTCCGCGCAGCCGGAAGAAGCCGATCCGAAGCCGCCCAAGGACGACCCTCTGTTCAAGCTGAAGGCCACGCCGTCGATGAAGGCCACGCGCAAGTACTTCGCCGTCGTCGTCGCGCTCATCCTCGCCCAGGTGGGCATGGGCGTGATCACCGCGCACTATTCCGTCGAAGGCCACAGCTTCTTCGGCTTCCCGCTCGGCGACATCCTGCCGTTCACGATCAGCCGCACGATCCACACCCAGTTCGCCGTGCTGTGGATCGCCACCGCGTGGCTCGCGACGGGCCTGTACATCGCGCCCGCCATCTCCGGCCATGAGCCGAAGTTCCAGGCGCTGGGCGTGAACGTGCTGTTCTACGCGCTGCTGTTCATCGTCGCCGGTTCGACCGCGTGCGGCTGGCTCGGCACGCTGCAGCACCGCGGCGTCGACTTCAGCTTCTGGCTCGGCAACCAGGGCCTGGAATTCACCAGCATGGGCCGCGTGTGGCAATACCTGCTGTTCGTCGGCCTGCTGTTCTGGGCCTTCCTGCTCGGCCGCGGCCTGTGGCCCGCGCTGCGCCGCCCGTCGGAAAGCCGCGGCCTGATCGCCATGGTGTTCCTCGCGGCCGTGTGCATCGGCGGCTTCTACGCCACGTCGCTGACCTGGGGCCAGCATACGCACTACGCCATGGTCGAGTACTGGAGGTGGTGGCTCGTGCACCTGTGGGTCGAAGGCTTCTTCGAAGTGTTCGCCACGGCCGTCATCGCCCTGCTGTTCACCCGCCTGGGCCTGATCCGCGCGGCCAGCGCCAACGCCGCCATCGTGCTGGAGACCATCGTGTTCCTGTTCGGCGGCATCCTCGGCACCCTGCACCACCTGTATTTCACCGGCACCCCGACCGCCGTGATCGCGATCGGCGCCATGTTCTCGGCTCTCGAAGTGGTGCCGCTGTCGATGATCGGCATCGAAGCCTACCGCAACTACCAGCGCATGAAGGCCGCGCCGTGGGTGGCGAGCTACCGCTGGGCGATCCTGTGCTTCATCGCCGTCGGCTTCTGGAACACGGTGGGCGCGGGCCTGCTGGGCTTCTCGATCAACACCCCGATCGCGCTGTACTACATGCAGGGCCTGAACATGACGGCCGCCCACGGCCACGCCGCGCTGTTCGGCGTGTACGGCATGCTGGGCGTGGGCCTGATGCTGTTCTGCCTGCGCGGCCTGACGGACCGCCTGGCCTGGTCGGACGCCCTCCTCAAGCCGATGTTCTGGCTGCTGAACATCGGCCTCGCGATGATGGTGTTCATGGCGCTCGTCCCGGCCGGCATCTACCAGGCCTGGGCCAGCATCTCGAAGGGCATGTGGTTCGCGCGCTCGCCGGAAGTCATCCACTCCCCGTTCATGGAGAACATGGTGTGGCTGCGCGTGCCGGGCGACATCGTGTTCGCGCTGGGCACCCTGTTCCTCGCGCTGTTCGTGCTGCGGGTGATGCGCCGTCCGGCCCGCCCGGCCACGGTCCCGGTGGAAGTGCCGATCGAGATCGCCGGCCGGCCCGCCGCCAAGGCCCGCGTTTCCACCAAGGCCTGAACCCACGGGCACCGGAGCGGACATGCGTCTCACCGAACATACCGACTATGCCCTGCGCGTCCTGATGTACCTGGGCGCCAACCGCGGTCGCCTCGCCACCACCGGCGAGGTGGCCGCCCTGCACGGGATCTCGCATCATCACCTGACGAAGATCGTGAACGAGCTGGGACATGCCGGGTTCGTGGAGACCGTGCGGGGCCGCTGCGGCGGCATCCGCCTCGCCCGCGCGCCCGCGGACATCACCGTGGGCGACGTCGTGCGCCACACCGAGCCCGATTTCAACCTCGTCGCCTGCCTGGACGGCCGCGCCCGCGCGTGCCCGCTCGCGCCGGCGTGCGTGCTGAAAGGGGCGCTGTGCCGCGCGACGGCCTGTTTTCTCGAGTCGCTGGACGGCATTGCGCTGTCCAGCCTCATCGCACCATCATGAACGATCTTCTCGACCTGCGGGCCCTGCCCGCACCCGAACCCATGGAGCGCGTGCTCGACGCGCTCGATTCCCTCGCCGACGGCGCGCGGCTGCGCGTGCTGCTGGCGCGCGAACCGCACCCGCTGTACGGCATCCTCGCGCGCACCGGCTACAACTGGCAATCCGAGTGGCAGGACGACGGCTGCCTCGTGACCATCGCGCGGAACGCCTGATGCGGCGCGCCGTCGACACCACCCGCCTCCCGCCGCCCGCCGTGCCGCTCGCGTTCCTGCTCGCGGCGCCGTGGTTCGGGGTGGCGGCGGGCGGCGTCGTCGCGTGGCATGGCGCGGCCGTGTTCGCGTCGCGCTGGTCCGCGCCGGCGCTCGCCGCCGTTCACCTCGTCACACTGGGCTTCCTGACGATGACGATGGCCGGCTCGCTGCTGCAGATGGTGCCCGCCGTGGCCGGCCTGCCGCTGCGCGGGACGTCCCGCCTCGCCGTCTGGAGCTGCCCGCTGCTGGGTGCCGGCGCGGCGCTGCTCGCGGCCGCGTTCCTGTCCGGGCATGCGCTGCTGTTCGCGCTGGCGGGCGCCGTGCTGCTGGCGGCGTTCGGCGCGCTGCTGGCTTGCCTGCTGCCCTCGCTATGGCAACGGACCCGCGCCGCGGCGGCCACCGCCCACATCGCCGGCGGCATGCGCGCGGCCGTCGCGGCGCTGTTGGCGTGCGTCGTGGCCGGCCTGCTCCTTGCAAGCTGGCTCGCGGGCGGCCCGGCCGTCCCCGTGCTGCCGCTGGTCGACACCCACGCGGCGCTGGGCCTGGCCGGCTGGGTGGTGCCGCTCGTGATGGCCGTGTCGTTCCAGGTGATCCCGATGTTCCAGGCGACCGACCCGTTTCCGCCGCTCGCCGCGCGCGCGCTCGTGCCGCTCGTGCTGCTCGCATTGGCCGGATGGGTCGCGGGCCGCTGGCTGGACGCGCCCTGGCGCGCCGTGCCCGCGCTGGCCGGCGCCGCGCTCGTCACGGCCTATGCCGGCCTCGCCGCTTCCCTGCTGCTGCGGCGCGAACGCACGCGCACGGCGGCCGGCACGCCGTACTGGCTGCTGTCGCTGGCGGCGCTGGCGGGCGCCGCATGGCTGTTCGCGTGGCCGGGCGGCGCGGCGGACGTCCTCGTCGGCGCCTGTTTCCTCGCGGGCTGCGCGATGTCCGCCGTGAACGGCATGCTGTACCGGATCGTCCCGTTCCTCGTGTGGCACCACCTGCGCGCCCGCCTGCCGCCGCACGTTCCGGCGCCGAAGTTCGCGGAACTCATCGCCCCCGGCCGCCTGCGCACGCAATGCCGCTGGCACGCCGCGGCCGTCGCGATGCTGCTCGCCGCGTGCGCGCTGCCACCCCTGGCGTCAGCCGCCGGCCTGTTGCTCGCCGTGGCCTGCCTGCGACTGGGGCTCGACCTCGCGGCGCCCGTGCTGCGCCACCGCCACAGCCTCGCGCCTTGACCTGCGCGCCCAGCCCAGCATGCCGAGGCCCAGCGCGAACACCGCCGCCATGCCGGGTTCCGGCACCTCGCCCGCCGGCGGCGCCTGCAGGACGAACGACAGGTTGTCCGCATAGCCGTCGTTGTCGCCCGAGACGAGCCGCTCCATCGACAGCCAGAACGACAGCTTGCGGGTGCCCGTCGGCACGAAGCCATCGGTCTCGCGGTACATCAGGCCGGTCTGGTCATTGCGGTCCTGCGGCGTGACGGGGCCGAGCACCGAGTTCCCGACTTCGTTGTCGAATTCGTCGAGGAACTGCACATAGAACAGCGCGTTGTCGCCCTGGTCCTGCCAGCCGCCGAGCCAGCCGGTCAGCGAATAGGCGATCGTGCCGGACGTCGCGGTGCCGAAGTCCAGCGTCTGCCAGCCGACGGCATACTGGCCGAACCCGGCGAACATCTTGTTGCCGCGGTCCGCCGGCCCCGGTTGCGTGGGCAGCACCCAGTTGCTGCCGTAGTCCACGGACTGGAACGCGCTGTAGCCCGCGTAGCCGGTCCAGCCGGCGAGGCCGGCTTCGGCATCGCCGTTGACGACGAGGTTGCTGCCGTAGACGACGGCGGCCTGGCTGTTGCACGCCGCGGCGAGCAGCGCGGCGGCCATGAGGAAGCGAACATGCATGGAAGTCTCCTGATCAAACGATACGATACTGGTCGAGTTGCGCCGCGCCCCGCATCGCCGGGTCGCTGATCGACGGCAGGCCGTTTTCCAGGTGGCCGGCGAAGCGCCGCAGCCAGCCCGGCATGCCGTCGACGCGCGCCGCGTAGTCGTACCAGTTGGCGGTCTGCGCCAGCGACAGCCGCAGCGTGCTGCGCGAGCGCGCGGGCACGCGCACGTCGGGGATCCGCATCGTCGTGTACTTGTTGGCGACGAGCTGGAAGGTGCATGGCTGGCCGCCGTTGTTGACGAAGTCGACGACGAGCTCTCCGGCCCGGCGGTCGGCGCGCACGACCACTTCCGGCAACGGGGCGTCCGCGGCGCGGCGCACGTCGCCCGCGATGTGGCGGTGGAAGCCGTTCGGCCCCAGCACCCACAGGTCGTAGGCGGCGCCCGTGGTCCAGCGGCCCGTCAGCTGCTTGCCCGCTTCGACCGTGTAGCGGCGCGGGATCTGGTCCAGCGCGCGGCGGTCGTACACGTGGAACACGGCACCGGCTTCGCCCGCGTTCTCGAACGCGAGGTCGACCAGGCCGCCGGTCGCGGACACCTGCGCCTGTACCTGCAGTTCGTACGGCAGCGCGCGGGCCGGACGCACGCCGGCCGCCTGCACCGGTGCCGACAGGGCCGTCGGGGTCGCCGGGACCTTGGTGCTGCCGAGGCTCAGCGCCAGCGCGCGCCGCGCGGCCGTATCGGGCAAGGCGACCGCGCTGTCGTTCGGGTTCACGAAATCGAAGCAGGACAGCAGGTTGCCGCTGACGGCACGGCGCCATGGGCTGATGAGCGGCTCGCGCACGCCGAAGCGCGCCTCGATGAAGCGGACGATCGACGAGTGGTCGAACACCTGGGAATTGACCCAGCCGCCCTTGGTCCACGGCGAGATGACGTACAGCGGCACGCGCGGGCCCAGGCCGTACGGGCGGTGCAAGGTGCGCGCGTCGGCGCCGTTGAGGATGTGGTGGTATTCGCCGGTCGTGTCGACGGTCGACGCGCCCGCGAGCCGGGCCTGCGCCGGATCGGGGCTGTACGTCGTGTACGACGGGACGGCCGGCGGCGGCATGTGGTCGAAGAAGCCGTCGTTCTCGTCGAAGTTGATGATGAAGACCGTCTTGCTCCAGCTTTCCGGATTGGCCGTCAGCGCATCGAGCACGCGGGCGATGTAGTCGGCGCCGGACGCGGGGCTCGACGGCCCCGGGTGCTCGGACCCTTCCGCGGTGGCGACCACCCAGCTCACCTGCGGCAGCCGGTTGGCCAGCACGTCCGCCTTGAGCAGGTCGAGATCGCGCGTGCTCACGCCGCGGTTGCGCAGCGACGGCGAATAACCCGGGCGCTGGTACCACGCGTTGCGGAACGAACGGAAGCCGGCCAGCGAATTGTCGGTGAAGTTGTCCGCCATGTTCTGGTAGACCTGCCAGCTGATCCCGGCCGCTTCCAGGCGCTCCGGATACGTCGGCCAGCGGTAGTCGGTGTTCGGGTCCGGATTGAAGTCGTCGTGGCTGTTGTCGGTCGACGGGCCGCCCGCGGCGCCCAGCGGGTCGTTATGGCCGGTGAACAGGAACAGGCGATTCGTGTTGGTGCCGGTCTGGGTCGCGCAGTGATAGTGGTCGCAGATCGTGAAGGCGCGGGCCAGCGCGAACTGGAACGGCACGTCGGCCTCGGCGTAATGGCCCAGCGAATGGTTCTGCTTCACGGTACACCAGTCGTTCATGCGGCCGTGGTCCCATGCCAGCTGCGCATCCAGCCACGCGTGCGGCGTGCCGGCCACGCGCATGACCGGGAAGTCCTGCACGGTATTCAGGCGGAACGGCGCGATGGCGCGGCTCTGCGGCCAGTTGGGCCGGCCGGGCACCGGCGCGCCGCCGACCGTCTGCTGCACGAAGACCGTCTTGCGGTTGAAGAGGTTCTGCCGGTCCATCACGGGAATCGGGAACGGATCGCCGAATCCCCGCACGCCTTCCAGCGTGCCGAAATAATGGTCGAAGCTGCGGTTCTCCTGCGTCAGCACGACGATGTGCTCGACGTCCTGCAGGCTGCGGGTGCGCTGGTTGGCCGGCAGGGCCAGCGCTTTCTGGATCGCGGGCGGGAAGGAAGCGAGGACGGCACTGGCGCCGCCGGCCTGGGCCAGCGTGCGGAGGAAGCCGCGGCGGCTCATGCGTGCACCATGACGACGGGGAACGCGAGATCAGAAAGTTGCATTTGACTCATCCAGGTTGATTATCAGAAATGACGGATTTGATGCTCAGCGAGGCTTTAGCCTAGGCAACAATCATGAAATGTTGATGACAAATTAATCTTTCTCAAAACGTCCGGTTGTTTCGTCAATTGAAGCCCCCATACGGGCAGTTTGACCTGCATCAATGACGATGCGGCAACCGGAGGTCTATCGTGCAGCCATGAACGTCATCGCCTCCCGCTGGCTCTGCTGCCTCCTGTTCGTCCTCGTCCCCGCACTCGCCGCCGCCGTCCAGGACACGCCGCGCGGCCCCATCGACGCGCGCGCGCTGACGGCACGGCTGTTTGCCGGCGCTGCGCCACCGCCCGCCTGGCTGGACGACGGCGGCGCCCGTGCACGCGAAGCCGTGCGCCTGCTGCGCGACGCCTCCGCGCACGGGCTCGACCCGGCGCGCTACGACGCCGACCGACTGGCCACGCGGCTCGCTGCCGGCGCGGACGACGTGGCCGCCCTCGCGCTGGAACGGGACATCGGCACCGCCATGCTCCAGTACCTGGCCGACCTGCACTTCGGCCGCGTCGCCTCCGGCTACCGTCTGCCGTCCGACGACGCCTTCGACCCCGTGGAGCACCTGCGCCAGGCGCTGCGCACCGGCCGCCTGGCGGAAGCGGTGGACACGGCGTCGCCACAGTTCCCGATGGTGCGCCGGGTCGAGGCCACGCTGGCCCGCTACCGCGCCCTCGCCGCCGCCAGCCCGCATTGGCCGGACCTGCCGCCGCTGCCGGCGAAGCGGATCGAACCGGGCATGCGGTATGCCGGCACGGCCCTCGTGCGCGAGCGTCTGCGCCTGGTCGGCGACCTGGATGCCGATACGCCCGCCGGCGACGTCTACACGCCCGAACTGGCGGTCGCCGTGCGCCGCTTCCAGGCGCGCCACGGCCTCGCGCAGGACGGCGTGCTGGGCGCGGGCACGCTGGCCGCGCTGGCGGTGCCGCCGGACCGCCGCGTGACGCAGCTGGAACTGACCCTGGAACGCCTGCGCTGGCTGCCGCGTCCGCCGCAAGGCCGTGTCGTCGTCGTGGACGTGCCGGCCTATCGCCTGTGGGCATTCGACGGCCGCGATCCGGCCGGGCAACTCCTCGAAATGCGCGTGATCGTGGGTGCGGCCGCGCGCACGCCCACGCCGCTGTTCATCGGCCAGATGCGCTACCTGGAATTCAATCCGTACTGGAACGTCCCGCGCAGCATCGAGAAGGCCGAGATCATCCCGAAGCTGGCACGCGATCCCGGCTACCTGGCTCGCAACGACATGGAAGCCGTATCCGCCGCCGGCCAGGTCCTGCCCGACGCCGCTGCCGCTGCCGCCCTGCGCGCGGGCACGGCGCGGGTCCGGCAGCGGCCGGGCCCGAAGAACGCGCTCGGCGCCGTCAAGTTCGCCATGCCGAACCCGATGAACATCTACCTGCACTCGACGTCGGCGCGGGAATTGTTCACCCGGTCGCGGCGCGACCTGAGCCATGGCTGCATCCGCGTCGAAGATCCGGCCGCGCTCGCGCAATTCGTACTGGCGGATCCGGCGCGCTGGGATGCCGGCGCCGTGGCCACGGCGCTGCGGCCGGGCCGCACGGTCACGGTGCCGCTGCGGGAGCCGGTCCCCGTCGTGCTGTTCTACGCGACGGCGCTCACGGACCGCGAGGGCCGCGCCCTGTTCGCCGACGATATCTACGGCCTCGACGAACAGCTGGTGCAGGCACTGCGCGCTGATTAACCATATTGCAAGATTTTGATCTAGATCAACGATCTGAATTCGATCAAACCGGTAAGGTGGGTGCATGGACAAATTCAACCCACCAGCCACCGACCCCTGGGCGGATATCGAACCTCCCACCATGACCGACCGGATGCTGCACGCCGCGCTTGGCCGCATGACGTTCGGCATCTCGCCCGCCGCGCTGGCGCTCGCGTGGATGGACTGGAGCCTGCACCTGGCGCAGTCGCCCGGCAAATGGGCCCGGCTGTGCGACAAGGCCTTGCGCAAGGCGGGCCGCTTCGGCGACTACGCCGCGCGCGCGGCAGCCGGACCGGCGGCACCCTGCATCCAGCCGCTGCCGCAGGACCACCGCTTCGACGGCGCCGCGTGGCAGCAGTGGCCGTTCAACGTGATCCAGCAGGGCTTCCTGCTCAACCAGCAGTGGTGGCACAACGTCACCACCGGCATCGGCGGCGTCGCGCCGCACCACGAACAGGTCGTGTCGTTCGTCGCGCGCCAGCTGCTCGACATGATGTCGCCCGTGAACTTCGTCGCGACGAACCCGGAGGTACTGCAGGCCACGGCGCAACAGGGCGGCATGAATGTCGCGAAAGGCTTGGCGCATGTCGCGGACGACTGGTGGCGCCTGCTGACGGACCGCCCGCCGGCCGGCGCCGACGACTTCGTGCCGGGCCGCCAGGTAGCCGCCACGCCGGGCCGCGTCGTCCTGCGCAACCGGTTGATGGAACTGATCCAGTACGCGCCCGCGACGGCGGACGTGCATGCGGAACCCGTGCTGATCGTGCCCGCGTGGATCATGAAGTACTACATCCTCGACCTGTCGCCGCACAACTCGCTAGTGAACTACCTCGTCGGCCGCGGCCACACGGTCTTCATGATCTCGTGGCACAACCCGGGCGAGGCCGACCGCGACCTGGGCATGGACGACTACCTGCGCCTGGGCGTGCTGGCCGCGCTCGACGCCGTCAACGCCATCGTCCCCGACCGGCGCGTGAACGCCGCCGGCTACTGCCTGGGCGGCACCCTGCTCGCGATCGCCGCCGCGTACCTGGCGGGCCGGCGCGACGCGCGCCTGCAATCGCTCACCCTGTTCGCCGCCCAGACCGACTTCACGGAGCCGGGCGAGCTGTCGCTGTTCATCGACGACAGCGAACTGGATCTGTTGGAAGACATCATGTGGCGCCAGGGCTACCTGCAGACGCGCCAGATGGCGGGCGCCTTCCAGCTGCTGCGCTCCAATGACCTCGTGTGGTCGCGCATCGTCAACGACTACCTGCTCGGCCAGCGCCAGCCGATGAACGACCTGATGGCGTGGAATGCGGACGCCACGCGCATGCCGTACCGGATGCACAGCGAATACCTGCGCCGGCTGTTCCTGAAGAACGATCTGTTCGAGGGGAGGTATCGCATCGACGGCAGGCCCGTGGCACTGGCCGACATCCGCGCGCCGCTGTTCGTCGTCGCCACCGAATCGGACCACGTGGCGCCGTGGAAGTCCGTCTACAAGATCAACCTCGTCGCCGACGCCGACGTGACGTTCGTGCTCACGAGCGGCGGCCATAACGCGGGCATCGTCAGCGAACCGGGGCACCGCGGCCGGCACTACCGCCGCGCGCGCCGCAGCGATGGCGACATGTACGTGGCCCCGGACGACTGGCTGGCCGCGACACCCGCGCGCGACGGCTCGTGGTGGCCCGCCTGGGCCGACTGGCTGGAAGCCGGCAGCACGGGCCGCACCGCGCCGCCCGCGCCGGGCGCCGCGCTCGGTCCGGCACCCGGCCGCTACGTGCTGGAACGCTGAACCCTCACTGGAGAATCCCATGCAGAACGCTCTCATCGACCTGCGCGGCAAGCGCGGGCTCATTCTCGGCATCGCCAACGACCGCAGCATCGCCTGGGGCTGCGCGCGCGTCATGGCCGCGTGCGGCGCCGAACTGGCCGTGACGTATTTGGACGACGCCGCCGAGCCCCACGTGCGCCCGCTGGCCGACGCGCTGCGCTGCCCGCTCGTGCTGCCGTGCGACGTGCGCGCGCCCGGCCAGCTCGAGGCCGTGTTCGACGCGGTGCGCACCGCATGGGGCACGCTCGATTTCGTCATCCACGCGATCGCGTACGCACCGAAGGACGACCTGCAGGGACGCGTCGCCGACTGCTCGGCGGCAGGCTTCGCGCTGGCGATGGACGTGTCGTGCCACTCCTTCATCCGCTGCGCGAAACTGGCGGAGCCGCTGATGCCGCACGGCGGCTGCCTGCTGACGTTCACGTTCTACGGCGGCGAGAAGGTCGTCCCCCACTACAACCTGATGGGCCCCGTGAAGGCGGCGCTCGAAGCGTCGGTGCGCGCGCTCGCGGTGGAACTGGGCAGCCGGCGCATCCGCGTGAACGCCGTGTCACCGGGCCCGATGGGCACGCGCGCCGCGTCCGGCCTGGAACACTTCGACGAGCTCCTCGGCGACGCCTGGTCGCGCGCGCCCGAACACATGCTGGCCCGGCTGGACGACGTGGGCGCGTTCGCCGCCTTCCTGGCGAGCGACGGCGCGCGCCTCGTGACGGGCAACGTCGAATACGTCGACGCCGGCTACCACGTGCTGGGGTGAACGATGGACACGATCAGCAACCGCACGTTCGCCGAACTGAAGGTCGGCGACAGCGCGAGCCTCGCGCGCACGCTGACCCGCGCCGACATCGAACTGTTCGCCGTCATGTCGGGCGACGTCAATCCGGCCCACCTGGACGAGGAATACGCACGCGGCAGCATGTTCCATGAAGTGATCGCGCACGGCATGTGGAGCGGCGCGCTCGTCTCGACGGTGCTCGGCACCCAGCTGCCCGGTCCGGGCACGATCTACCTCGGCCAGTCGCTGCGCTTCCTGGAGCCGGTGGGCCTGGGCGACACCGTGACCGTGCTGCTCACCGTCACCCGCCTCGATCCGGACAAGCACCGGGTGACGCTCGATTGCACGGTGACGAACCAGCACGGCCAGCAGGTGGCGAGCGGCACGGCAGAGGTCATCGCGCCGACCGAGAAGGTCGCGCGGCCCCGTATCGCGCTGCCGGAAGTGCGCCTGCGCGAGCGCGGCGGCCGCTACCGCGCGCTGCTGGCGGCAGCGCAGGATGCGCCGCGCGTGCCCACGGCCGTCGTCCACCCGGTCGACACGGTGTCGCTGCTGGGCGCCGTCGAAGCGGCGCGCGCAGGCCTGATCGCACCGGTGCTCGTCGGCCCGGAAGCGAAGATCCGCCAGGCGGCCGCGCAGGCGAACGTCGACCTCGCGCCGTACCGCATCGTGCCGACGGCGCACAGCCACGCGGCCGCCGACGCCGCCGTGGCGCTGGCGCGCACGGGCGAGGTCGGCGCCATCATGAAGGGCGCGCTGCACACGGACGAATTGATGCACGCCGTCGTCGCCCGCGACACCGGCCTGCGCACGGGCCGCCGCATCAGCCACGTGTTCGCGCTGGACGTGCCCACATATGCGCGCCCGCTGCTCCTCACGGACGCCGCCATCAACATCTACCCGACGCTGGAAGACAAGCGCGACATCGTCCGCAACGCGATCGAGCTGGCGCACGCGCTGGGCATCGCCGCGCCGCGCGTGGCGATCCTGTCCGCGCTCGAGACGGTGTCCCCGAAGATCGCGTCGACCATCGAGGCGGCCGCGCTGTGCAAGATGGCGGACCGCGGCCAGATCGAGGGCGCGATCATCGACGGGCCGATGGCGTTCGACCTCGCCGTGTCGGAAGAAGCGGCGCGCACGAAAGGCTTCGTGTCGCCGGTGGCCGGCCGGGCCGACATCCTCGTCGTGCCCGACCTGGAAGCGGGCAACATGCTCGCCAAGCAGCTGGAATACCTGGCGGAGGCGCAGGTGGCCGGCATCGTGCTCGGCGCGCGCGTGCCCATCATGCTCACCAGCCGCGCGGACGGGCCGCTGGCCCGCCTCGCCTCGTGCGCGTTGGCGTCCCTGCTCGTGCGCCACTCGGCGGCCGCCGCCGTGATCGGATCGCCATGACGGACAACGCAGCCAAAGGATATGCATGCATCAACGCCGGCTCGTCCAGCATCAAGTACGCCGTGTACGTGGAACGGGGCGCGGGCCTCGTCGCGACCGCGCACGGCCAGGTGGAGGGCCACGGCCCCGCGCAACTGCGTACCATCATCGGCCAGGTCGAAAGCCATCTCGCGCCGGCCCGGCTCGCGGCCATCGGCCACCGCGTCGTCCACGGGGGGAACAACCACGCGGGACCGGCGCTCGTCACGCCGGCGCTGCTCGCCGAACTGCAGGCCCTCGCCCCGCTGGCGCCGCTGCACCAGCCGCACAACGTGGCCGGCATGGAAGCGATGGCGCGCCTGCATCCGGGCCTGCCGCAGGTCGCCTGCTTCGACACCGCGTTCCACCTCGGGAACCCGCGGGTCGCGCGCCTGTACGGCCTGCCGCGGGCATGCGCGGATGAAGGCCTGCTGCGCTACGGCTTCCACGGCCTGTCGTACACCCATGTCGCCGACAGCTTGCCCGCGATCGAACCGCGCGCCCGTGGCCGCGTCGTCGTCGCCCACCTGGGCAGCGGCGCAAGCATGTGCGCCATGGTCGGGGGCCGGAGCGTCGCGACGTCAATGGGCTTTTCCGCGCTGGACGGCCTGCCGATGGCCACGCGCTGCGGCGCCCTCGACCCCGGCCTCGTGCTGCACCTGCTGCGCGCAAAACGGATGACGCCAGACGCGCTGGAACGCCTGCTGTACCGCGACAGCGGCCTGCTGGGCCTCTCCGGCATCAGCGGCGACATGCGCACCCTGCTCGCGAGCCCGGACCCGGCCGCGCGCGAGGCGGTCGACGTGTTCGTGTACCGCATCGCGCGCGAACTCGGGTCCCTGGCCGCGGCGGCGAGTGGCCTCGACGTGCTCGTGTTCACGGGCGGCATCGGCGAACACGCGGCGGACATCCGCGCCCGCGTATGCGCGCAGGCGGCGTGGCTGGGCGTGCGCCTCGACGCGGACGCCAATGCGACCCACGGCCCGCGCCTGCACGCGCCGGACAGCGCCGTCGCCGTGTGGGCGCTGCCGGCCGACGAGGAAGCCGTGATCGCGCGCGAGACGAAACAGGTCGCGGACGCTTATCCCTCGTAGGCGCGCAATCCGTTCGCGTCGAGGATCGCGATGTCGCGCCCGTCCACGCGCACGAGTTCGCGCCGCGTGAGATCGTTCAGCACGCGCGAAAAATACTCGGGCGTGATGTTCAGGCGCGACGCGACGAGGCGCTTGCTGACGGACAGCCGCACCGTCGCGCCGGATTCGGGCGCATCCTTCAGCAGATAGCCGACGACGCGCTGGCCGCCCGTGTGCAGGGTGTACGCCTCCACATCGGCGACGAGGCCGTGCAGGCGCCGGCTCATCCCGGCCAGCATGCGCCGGGCGAATGCCGCGCTCTGTTCCAGCTCGGCGAAGATGGCTTCCTTGCGGACGTGCAGCAGCAGGCAGTCTTCCAGCGCGGTCGCGGTCACGAAGTACGGCTTCTCCATGAACATGACCGCTTCGCCGAACGTCTTGCCGGGGCCGAGGATCTCGATGACCTTTTCCTGACCCTGCGGCGAGATGAAGGCCAGCTTGACCTGGCCGTACAGGATCGAGTGAAATCCCTCGCACGGGTCGCCCCGCTCGACGATGGTGCGGCCGCGGTCGACGTGCTGCTCGGTGGCGGCCGCGCCGACGGCGCGCAGTTCGTCCTCGCCGAGGTCGGAAAACAGCGGCAGGCGGCGCAGGAAGGTGCAGGGATCGATGGTGGCCACGGTCGCGGGATGTCATGAAATGGTCGGGATGCCGCCATTCTCGCGCGTACGACGGCCGTGCGGGATAGTCCGGAAGAACTAGGCGGCGTCCTCCATCGTGCCGACTTACGCGCGCGGAGAAGCCGCCTACAATCGGACCATCCTCCCCTTTGTCACGGATTCCCCATGCAGCTCTCGAATTTTTCCGATTTCCTCGCCGCCGCGCGCGCCCAGCCCGAGGCGCAGCGCCTGCTGTTCGTGTTCGCGGTCGCCGAACTGCCCCAGACGCACACGCCGGGCCAGGCGCGCCGCTTCGAGGAAGGCCGCGGCGGCGCATTGGCGCCCGTGATGTGCGTCGACAAGGGTCTCGACGAGCTGGCGGATTTCGGTGCGCTGGCCGCCGAGTCGCGCGCGACGGGCCAGCCGTGGGACATGGTGTTCGTCGCGGCGCTGGCAGGCGAACAGCAGGCGGCCGGCGTCGACCGCGGCCTCAAGATGATGATCGACGCCGTGCACCGCGGCGCCATCGAACGGTTCCTCGCGTTCGACACGGAAGGCGACGCCGTGCGATTTGCTTGAACCCGGATTTACTTATCCTCGTTCAAGGCGCCGCGGGCGGCGCGTGACTAAGCTTCCTGCGTTACCGTTCACCCGCCCGCCATGACCTCTCCCTCCCTCGAACTCGTTTGTCCCGCCGGCAGCCTGCCGGCCCTCAAGGCCGCCATCGACCATGGCGCCGACTGCGTCTACCTCGGCTTTCGCGACGCGACCAACGCGCGCAACTTCGCCGGCCTGAACTTCTCCGAAGACGCCATCGCCGAAGGCATCCGCTATGCCCACGACCGCAACCGCAAGGTGTTCCTTGCCCTGAACACCTATCCGCAGCCGGGCGGCGACGGTCCCTGGCGGCGCGCGCTCGACCGCGCCGCCACGCATGGCATCGATGCCGTTATCCTCGCCGACCCGGGCCTGATGGAATACGCGGCGCGCGTGCATCCCCAGTTGCGGCTGCACCTGTCCGTGCAGGGCTCGGCGACGAACATCGACGCCATCGCCTTCTACCACCGCCACTTCGGCATCGCGCGTGCCGTGCTGCCGCGCGTGCTGTCGCTGGCCCAGGCGGAAAAAGTCATCGAGCACTCGCCCGTCGAGATCGAAGTGTTCGGCTTCGGCAGCCTGTGCGTGATGGCCGAGGGCCGCTGCCAGCTGTCGTCGTACGCCACCGGGGAATCACCCAACACGCACGGCGTGTGCTCGCCCGCGAAGGCCGTGCGCTGGACGCGGACGCCACGCGCGCTTGAGGCGCGCCTGTACGACGTCCTCATCGACCGCTACGGCGACGGCGAGCAGGCCGGCTACCCCACGCTGTGCAAGGGCCGCTTCGACGTGGACGGCGAGACGTATTACGCGATCGAGGAGCCGGCGAGCCTGAACACGCTCGAGATCCTGCCGAAGCTCGCGGCGGTGGGCGCGCGCGCCGTCAAGATCGAAGGCCGCCAGCGCAGCCCCGCGTACGTGGCCCAGGTCACGAAGGTGTGGCGCGCCGCGATCGACGCCTGCCTCGCGGAACACGGCCGCTACACGGTCCGGCGCGAGTGGATGACGAGCCTGGACAAAGTCGCCGAAGGCAGCCAGCACACGCTGGGTGCCTACCACCGCCCCTGGAAATGACCCCGTACCGAAAGACCATCATGAAGATTGCCCTCGGGCCCCTGCAATACTACTGGCCGCGCGATACCGTGTTCGCGTTCTACGATGCGCTCGCGGAGACACCCGTCGACATCGTCTACCTCGGCGAAACCGTCTGCTCGCGCCGGCACGAGCTGCGTCCTTCCGACTGGCTCACGCTGGCCGAACGGCTGGCCGGCGCCGGCAAGGAAGTCGTGCTGTCGACCCAGGTACTGATCGAATCGCCATCCGACCTGAGTACCCTGCGCCGCGTCGCCGGCAACGGCCGCTTCCTCGTCGAGGCCAACGACATGGGCGCCGTGCACTGCGTCGACGGCCGCCCGTTCGTCGCCGGCCCCCACCTGAACGTGTACAACCCGGCCACGCTGGCCGTGCTCGCCCGCGCCGGCGCCGTGCGCTGGGTCGCGCCGCTGGAGATGCCGTCGACCAGCCTCGCCGCCATGCAGTCCGCCTTGCCTGCCGGCGTGGAGACCGAGGTGTTCGCCTACGGCCGCATGCCGCTCGCGTTTTCCGCCCGCTGCTTCACGGCGCGGCACCGCAACCTGCCCAAGGACGATTGCCGCTTCAGCTGCCTGGACCATCCGGACGGCCTCGTGCTGAACACGCAGGAAGGCAAGCCGTTCCTCGTCCTGAACGGCATCCAGACGCAGTCGGCGAAGGTGTACAACCTCGTCGACGCGCTGCCCGCCATGCGCGCGCTGGGCGTGGGCGCCGTCCGATTGAGCCCGCAGTCGGCCCACATGGCGGACATCGTCGCCAGCGTGCACGGCGTGCTGACGGGCGCCCTGACCGGGGCCGCGGCGCGCGCGCAGATGGGCGCGTGGATGCCGGGGGCCGCCTGCAACGGCTTCTGGCACGGCCGTCCCGGCCTCGAGGAGGTGGCCGCATGAACGCGTCCCCCTACCGCCTGCCGGCGCCCGTCCGCCACGTCCTGTCCCGGTTGCCCGGCCGGCCCGGCGCGTGGCTGTTCGCGGCGGGCCTGAACGCGGGCCTGAAACCGCACCTGGACGACGACTCGCGCGCGCAGCTGCTGCGCAAGCGGCTGCGCCTGGCCGTGCTGGACGCGGGCGTCACTTTCGACGTCGCGTGGAACGGGCGCTCGTTCGCGGCCGTGACGTCGAAAACGGCACCGGACGTCGTCATCGGCGCGACCCTGTACGACCTGGGCCTGCTCGCCACGCGCCGCGAAGATCCCGACACGCTGTTCTTCAGCCGCCGCCTCGTGATGGAAGGCGACACGGAGCTGGGTCTGCTCATCAAGAATACGCTGGACGCCATCGACCGTTGACAGGAGAACCTCATGGGCCGTGATCGCACCGTTTTCCCCCTCGTCTATTCCTGCTCCGGCTGTTCCAGCGCGGCGCAGATGGCCAACCACATCGCCCTGGAGCTCGACCGGGAGGAAGTCGCCGAAATGTCCTGCATCGCCGGCGTGGGCGGCGACGTGCCGTCGCTCGTCAAGCTGGCGAAATCCGGGCGGCCCGTCGTCGCGATCGACGGCTGTCCGCTCGAATGCGCGCGCCACTGCCTCGCGCGCCACGGCGTGACGCCGGACCTGCATTTCCAGCTGGCCGAACACGGCGTGCGCAAGCGCTACCACATGCAGTTCGACCCGGCCGAAGCGGCCGCCGTCGCGCGCGAGGTGGCGGACGACGTGGCCCTGCTGGCGGCGGAACGCCGAATGCTTCAACCAGTTTAAGGCGGGGCCGGCGGGCCTCGGGGATAGTGGACGCCTGACTATCACCGAGGATGACATGAACGCCAACGAATCCCTCTTTGCCGCATCCATGCCGACGCAGGACGTGTCGGCCGACGTACTGCAGGAAAAATACGCGAAGGGCGACGAGACGACCGTCGCGCAAGTACGCGCCCGCGTGGCGCGCGCGCTGGCCGCGCACGAACCCGAGCCGCTGCGCCTGGAGATGGAGCAGCGCTTCCTGTGGGCGCAGGACCACGGCTTCGTGCCCGCCGGCCGCATCAACTCGGCGGCCGGCGTCGGCCTGAAGGCCACCCTGATGAACTGCTTCGTGCAGCCCGTCGGCGACGCGATCAGCGGCCGCGACGGCGCCATCCCCGGCATCTACGGCGCCGTGGCCGAAGCGGCGGAAACCATGCGCCGCGGCGGCGGCGTCGGCTACGATTTTTCCGCGATCCGCCCCGCCGGCAGCCTCGTGAAAGGTACGCGGTCGCGCGCGTCCGGCCCCGTGTCGTACATGGCCGTGTTCGACGCGTCGTGCCGCACGGTCGAATCGGCCGGGGCGCGCCGCGGCGCCCAGATGGGTGTCCTTCGGATCGACCATCCCGACATCGAGGCTTTCGTCGCCGCCAAGGACGGCGGCGCGTTCAGCAATTTCAACCTCTCCGTCGGCGTCACGGACGCGTTCATGCGCGCCGTGCTGGACGACGATCCCGTCGAGCTGACCCACGCGGCCGAGCCGGGGCCGGACGACCAGGCCAACGGCGCGTACCTGCGCCCCGACGGCCGCTGGGTCTACCGCACCGTGCGGGCACGCGACCTGTGGGACAAGGTGATCCGGTCGACCTACGACCACGCGGAGCCGGGCGTGCTGTTCCTGGACCGCATCAACGGCGAAAACAACCTGTACTACGCCGAGACGCTGGCGGCCACGAACCCGTGCGGCGAGCAGCCGCTGCCGCCGTACGGCTGCTGCGACCTGGGCTCGCTCGACCTCACGAAGTTCGTGCGCCAGCCGTTCACGCCGGAGGCGCGCTTCGACCTCGACACGTTCCGCGAAGTGACGGCCGTCGCCGTGCGCATGCTCGACCTCGCGCTCGACGCCACCGAATGGCCATTGCCCCAGCAGGCGGCGGAAGGCCGCGACAAGCGCCGCATCGGCATCGGCTTCCTGGGCCTGGGCAGCGCGCTCGTCATGCTGGGCCTGCGCTACGACGCCGACGAGGGCCGCGCGTTCGCCGCCGACGTCACACGCGCCCTGCGCGACGCCGCGTACGAAGCATCGGTGGCGCTGGCGCGCGAAAAAGGCGCGTTCCCGCTGTTCGACGCCGAGCGCTACCTGGATGGCGCGTTCGCGCGGCGCCTGCCGGACGACCTGCGCGAAGCGATCGCCCGCCACGGCATCCGCAATTCGCACCTGATGTCGATCGCACCCACGGGCACCATCGCGCTCGCGTTCGCGGACAACGCCTCGAACGGCATCGAGCCCGCTTTTTCGTGGGTCTACCAGCGCAAGAAGCGCATGCCGGACGACAGCACGCGCATCTACGAGGTGGCCGACCACGCGTGGCGCCTGTACCGCCACCTCGGCCACGACGTCTCCGCACTGCCGGCGCAGTTCGTGACGGCGCTGGAGATGTCCGCGCAGGACCACCTCGGCATGATGGCGGCCGTGCAGCCGTACGTGGACGGCGCGATCTCGAAGACGGTCAACGTGCCGGCCGACTACCCGTTCGACGACTTCAAGGATTTATATACGGAGGCGTGGCGCGCCGGCCTGAAAGGCCTGGCCACCTACCGGCCCAACGCCGTCACGGGCAGTGTGTTGAGTGTCGCGCCGCCGCCCGCGGCCGAAGCACCGGGCGATGTGGATCCGCTGCGCCGCCGCTTCGAAAGCCGTCCGGCGGGCGAACTGGAATCGGTCACCTCGAAGGTCGAATACACGACCCAGGAAGGCAAGAAGACGGTGTATCTGACCATCAGCTTCATGCGCGTGGAAGGACGGCTGAACGGACGCGACCTCGCCATCGAGCGCCCGTTCGAGTTCTTCATGCCCGCCAACCAGCGCAGCGACGGCCACCAGTGGATCACCTCCACGATGCGCCTGCTGTCGCTGGCCGCGCGCGCCGGCAGTTCCATCGCCAAGGCCCTCGCCGACATGCGCGCGGTCGTGTGGGAGAAGGGACCGGTGCGCTGCGGCCAGCTGACGCGGGCGGACGGCGTGCAGGTGCCGATGTACCACGATTCGGAAGTGGCGGCGATCGCCTTCATGCTGCAGCGGATCCTGATCCGGCGCGGCTTCCTGGACGCCTACGGCAACCAGGTGTCCGCCGACGCGCTGGACCGCCTGCTGGCTCGGCGCGGGACGCCGGACGAGGTGCCGGCACCGGGCATCGCGGCGGTCGAAGAGACGGGCGCCAAGTGCCCGGAATGCGGCGCGCGGGCGTTGCGCAAGGTCGACGGCTGCACGCGCTGCACGTCGTGCCACTACCTGGGCGGCTGCGCCTGATTCGTAAAACCTGAAACCGGTTCAAGGACAGGGGCGGCGCGCCGCCCTACCCTGACGGTGTACCAACGACCCAACGCAAAAGGAGCATCATGCAACACGATTTCCAGTTCTCGGCCCCTCTCGCCTTCGCCGACATCGAACGCCTCACGAGCGCCTTGTGCACCCTGCCCGGCGTGCGCGGCATCGACCTCGAACCGGGCGGCCGCGAGATGCACGTGGAGTTCGACGAGGACGCCACGTCGACGCAGGACATCACCGCGGCGCTGCTGGGCGCCGGCTACGGCGAAGCGCGCAAGGAAAAGAGCGGCGGCTGCTGCGGCGGGTGCTGCGGTGGCTGAGAGCCTTTCGGCCGGCGTGCGCCGCCACGCCTGGCTCGCCACCGCGATGACGGCGCCGATGATGCTGATGCCCGCCGTGCTGGCGTGGCAGGAGTGGGCGGCCGGCGATCGGATCGCCACGTGGGCCGGCGCCGGCGTCGCGGCGCTGGCGATGGCCGGCACGGTGGCCGGTATCGATGCGCTGATGCGGCGTGACGATCATTAGGAGCGCCTGACATCCCGATGCGATACGTAGTGCAACGGTATGGCACTGCCGATACAAGAGCCTCGAACCCTTGGCCGAGTTGCGCGACCTGGAAGAACTCGTGATCGCCACCTTTCCTGACGAGTCGTTCGAATTCCTTGGAAGGCTCCAGAATCTCCGCTATCTACGCATCGTGCACATGCCCAGGATCAGCGATCTCGGGCCGCTGGCCACGTTGACGCGGCTGGCATCACTATCGTTATCGACGCTTCCAAGCTGGGACGCGTCCGGGAGGACCACCACCATCCGGTCGCTCGATCCGCTCACGGCAATCCCTGGGCTGGCCCATCTGGAACTTCTAGGTATCTGCCCGCCCGATAAATCGCTCGGTCCCCTCGAGAAGTGCAAACGTCTCCAGACGGCCCGGGTCTCGCAATACCCTCAAGCCGAAATAGACCGCTTCTTTGGCCAGACTAGCGTCGCTGATCGGTTCAACCCGGAACCAACCATTTCGTAGTTCATCAATGTCGGCCATCAACGCAACCGCCATCGTTGCGCTGTTGCGACGTACGCAATGTCTCCACTGTTAACACGCAAGCCCATGCATCGTTCAGTAACGAGTTTGCCAATCTATAAAGTCGACGCATTCACCAGCCAGCTTTTTGGGGGAAACCCGGCCGCTGTGATCTTGATGGAGACGTTTGCGGACGATGGACTCCTACGTCAAATTGCTGCCGAAAACAATGTTCCGGAAAGTGCCTTTCTGGTACCGGACGGTGACAATTACCGCCTGCGCTGGTTCACGCCCACGGTTGAAGTGCCGCTGTGTGGCCATGCTACGCTTGCAAGCGCTGCCGTCGTCATGGAGCGGCTGCAGCCAGGGCGCACGACGGTGACGTTCGATTCGGCGAGCGGCCCCTTGACCGTCAAGCGCATGGGCGACCGGTACGTGATGAATTTTCCGGTACGCGTGCCGCGATCGATACCACTTCCAGAGAGGCTGACCGAAGCACTGGGAATCGAGCCAGTGGAGACGCTGGACGACGGTTTTAATTACATCGCAGTACTGCAGGATATGGAGGCCGTCCGTAGCCTGGCACCAGACATTGCCGCGATCGCGCGGCTCGACCGCCCCGGCGTCGTCGTCACCGCTCGGGGAGACCGGCGATGGGATTGTGTGAGCCGCTATTTTGCGCCCGCCAAAGGAATACCTGAAGATCCGGTGACCGGCGGCGCTCACTGCGGACTCGCGCCGTATTGGAGTGCACGCCTGGGAAAGACCGAACTCCGCGCATTCCAGGCTTCGCCTCGTGGTGGCGAACTGACGTGCCGGCTCGTCGGCGACCGTGTCGAGTTGGAAGGCGCTTGCGTGTTTTATCTGGAAGGTAAGGTTGCCGTTCCCGTTGATCAAAACGCCGAACGTGGCTACCGTTAGACGCGCCCGGCGGATTCGAGCCTGAACATGCGGATCGTGTCGTTCAGCGTATGCGCCTGTTCCTGCAGGGCCTGCGCTGCGCCGGCCGCCTGCTCGACGAGGGCCGCGTTCTGCTGCGTCACGCTGTCCATCTGGCCCACGGCCTGGTTGACCTGTTCGATGCCGATGCGCTGCTCGTCGCTGGCCGCCGTGATGTCGGCCATGATGCCCGTCACCTGGCGCACGCTGGCCAACACGCGCCGCATGGTGTCGGCCGCGCGGCCGGTGAGTTCGGTGCCGCCCGCGATCTTCGCGGTCGAATCGTCGATCAGGTGCCGGATCTCGCGGGCCGCGGCGGCCGACCGCTGCGCCAGGTTGCGCACCTCGGTGGCGACGACGGCGAAGCCCTTGCCCTGTTCGCCCGCGCGCGCCGCTTCCACCGCGGCGTTGAGCGCGAGGATATTGGTCTGGAACGCGATGCCGTCGATGATGCCGGTGATGTCTGCGATGCGGCGCGCGCCGTCGCTGATCTCGTCCATCGTGGCCGCCACGCGCGCGACGGCGTCGCTGCCCTCGGCGGTGATCGTCGCCGTGGCCGCCGCCAGCGCGTTCGCTGCGCGCGCATTGTCCGCGTTCTGCTGCACGGTGCCGGTCAGCTCTTCCATCGACGAGGCGCTCTGCTGCAGCGCGCTGGCCTGCATCTCCGTGCGCGCCGACAAGTCCATGTTGCCGCTCGCGATCTGCGAGGACGCCGTGGCGATCGTCTCGGTCCCGCGCCGCACTTCGCCGACCATCGTGCAAAGGCTCGCGTTCATCGCCGCCAGCGCGCCGAGCAGCTCGCCGACTTCGTCCTGCGAACCCGCCTCGATCCGGCTGGTGAGGTCCCCGCCGGCCACGCGCTGCGCCACCGCGACGGCGCTGCGCAGCGGCAGCACGATCGAGCGCGCGAGGCGGACGGCGAACACGAGGCCGACGGCCAGCGCGGCGCCGCCCAGCGCCAGCATCAGCACCCGGCCCGACGCGATCCGGTCCTGCACGGTCTTGCCCGCGGCGACCGCGCGCCCCTTCTGTAGCACGTTGAGGTCATGCACGGCCTGCTGCAACACGTCCAGGCGCGGCAGGGTTTCCGCCAGCACCAGTTGCTGCGCCTCGTCGCGCTTGCCCGCGTCGACGAGGGCGTTCACCTGCGTGAACGAGGCCACGTACGCCTCGCGCCGCTCGGTCACCCGGGCCAGCACGGCCTTGCCTTCTGCGCTGGCGACGAGGCTGCGCAACGTGGCCAGCGCACCGTCGATCTCGTGCCGGTTCGACGCGATTTTCTCGCGCACCCGGGTGCGGTAGCCGTCGTCCGGCGCGAGGAACAGTTCCAGCGTGCGGCGCGCATTCGCCCGCGTCATCGTGTCGATGGTGGCGGCGGCTTCCGCCTTGGCCCAGTCGTCGTCGATCAGCGTCGCCGTCGCCCGGCCGACGTCGTGGAAGCGCTGCAGCCCGACCGCGACCACGAGCGCGAGCAGCACCAGCACGAGGCCGAAGCCGGCGGCAAGGCGCGTGCCGATCCTGAAGTTTGACATTTTCATATGAATTCCTCTCGTTTCGACACATTCTTGCCGATAGGAAATCAAGTCTAGCGGCAGCCTGCGTGGCCCGACATACGCCGAAAGAACTAGCTCCCGTCATCCGTCATGCCGACAGCCAGAGTGGCGCGCGGTCTCTACAATCTTCACCATCACCCCTTTGGAGAACCGCAATGTTGCGCGACCGCTACGGCCGAACGATCGAATACCTGCGCCTGTCCGTGACGGACCGTTGCGACCTGCGCTGCACGTATTGCATGCCGACGGGTTTCAAGGGGTTCGAGGAGCCGGAGGACTGGCTCACGTTCGACGAGATCGAGCGCCTGCTGCGTGCGTTCGCCCGCCTCGGCACGCGCCGCATCCGCCTGACGGGCGGCGAGCCGCTGCTGCGCCGCCACGTGACCGACCTGGCCGGCCGTATCGCCGCCATCCCCGGCGTCGACGACCTGTCGCTGTCGACCAATGCCACGACCCTGCGCCGCCACGCCGAGGCGCTGCGCAAGGCCGGCGTCGCGCGCATCAACGTCAGCCTCGATACGCTGGACCGCACCTGCATGGAATCGATCACGGGCCGCGACAGCCACGCGCGCATCCTGGACGGCATCATGGCCGGCAAGGAGGCCGGTTTCGATCCCATCAAGATCAACATGGTCGCGATGCGCGGCGTGAACGACGGCGAGATCGAGCGCATGGCGGAATTCTGCATCGGCCACGGCTTCGTGCTGCGCCTGATCGAAGTGATGCCGATGGGAGAAACCGGCCAGAACGCGGCCTACATGGACCTGCAGCCCGTGCGCGAACGGCTCCAGCAACGATTCGACCTCGTGCCTCAGGCGCTGGAACTGGGCGGCGGACCGGCGCGCTACCTCGCCACCCGCGACGGCAGGAGCAGCATCGGCTTCATCACGCCGATGTCGCAGCATTTCTGCGCCACCTGCAACCGCGTGCGCCTGGCGGTGGACGGCACGCTGTACCTGTGCCTGGGCCAGGAAGAGAAATTCGAATTCCGCCCGCTGCTGCGCGCCGGCGCCAGCGACGCGGAGCTCGAAGCCGCGATCCGCCACGCCATCGAACTGAAACCCCACCAGCACGACTTCACGGCGCGGCCCGAGAAAATCGTGCGCTTCATGTCGCAGACGGGAGGCTGACATGCAGGACATCGAACGCTTCATCCGCGGCTTTTCCCGCTTCCAGCAGCGTTTCATGAGCGAGCCGGTCGTGCGCGCCTCGCTGCGCGACGGCCAGCATCCGTCCACGCTCGTCATCGGCTGCTGCGATGCGCGCGTCGACCCGGCCCTGCTGACGGGCTGCGACCCGGGCGACATCTTCGTTGTCCGGAATATCGCGAACCTCGTCCCGCCGTGCACCGCGGACGCGTCGGCCGGCGTCAGTTCCGCCATCGAATTCGCCGTATGCGGCCTGGAGGTGGCGCGCGTCGTCGTGCTCGGGCATGCGCGCTGCGGCGGCATCCGGGCCCTGATGTCGGGCCAGCGCGTGACCGAGGAGACGGATTTCGTCGCGCGCTGGATGCGCATCGCGGAGCCGGTGCGCGCGGAAGTGCTGCGCGCGCTGCCGCACAAGCACGACGACGCCCGCTGCCGCGCCGCCGAGCAGGCCAGCATCCTCCATTCGCTCGACAACCTGATGACCTACCCGTGGCTGCGCCGGCGCGTGGAAGCGGGCAAGGTCGCGCTGCACGGCTGGTATTTCGACATCGGGACCGGCGAGCTACTGGCCTACTCCCCGCGCAAGCAGGAATTCCTCAACCTCGTCCAGCCGCTGGACGCCGCGGCATGACGACGCCGCCCGCTTATCCGCCGATCCCGGGCCACCTGCGCCTGTCGACCCGCATCGCCGGGGCCCTGGTCGGCTTCCTGCTGCTCGCGCTGACCGCCATCGGCACGACGTTGTGGCTGTCGTGGCAGCTGGAAGGCTCGGCGGCCGCCATCAACGAAACGGGCGGCGTGCGCAAGCAGGAATACCGGCTCGCGATGCTGCTCGGCCGCGAGGTGCGCGCGCCCGGCGGCGGCTACGCGCGCGACGCGCGCGCGCAGATCGCGTCCATCGATGCGACCCTCGCGCTGATCGATCGCGGCGACCCGCAGCGTCCCCTCGGCCTGCCGCCGACGGCCGCCATCCGCGACAGCTTTTCCATGGCCACGCTGCGCTGGCAGCGCGAACTGCGGCCGCTCGCGCTGCAGGTGCTGCAGGCACGGGGCGACGAGCGCCTGCCGCCGCTGCGCGACTTCCTCGGCCGGGTCGATGCCTATGTCGCCCAGATCGACGCCATCGTGGGCCTGATCGAACGGGACAACGAGGTGCGCACGTTCTGGCTGCGCTGCTCGCAGCTGGCGCTGATGGCGCTGGCGATGGGCGGGACCGTCGTCCTCGTGTACCTGATGTTCAGCCTCATCGTCGACCCGGTCGAGCGCCTGCAAGCGGGGATGCGCAGCATGGCGGACACGGATTTCGGCGTCCGCCTCGACGTGGCCAGCCAGGACGAATTCGGCCAGCTGGCGGCCGGTTTCAACCGGATGGCCGACCGCGTGGAACAGGTCTACGCGAGCCTGGAAGACAAGGTGCGCGAGAAGACGGCCGCACTGGAAGGCCAGAACCGCGAACTGGCGCTGCTGTACGACAGCGCCGCCTTCCTGCAGGTGCGCCAGACGCTGGAGCCGATGTGCGAAGGCTTCGTCGAGCGCATCATGCGCTACTTCGGCGCGGACGGCGGCTCCGTGCGGCTCATCGACGCCAATACGGACAAGGTGCATCTCATCGTGCAGGCCGGCCTGTCCGACGAGATGGTCAAGGCCGAACGCTGCATGCCGGTCGGCGACTGCCTGTGCGGCGAGGCGGCGCAGGGCAAGCACCCCGTCGTGCGGCTGCTGCGCGCCGTGCCCGGCCCCGACGTGTCGCGCTGCGCGCGCGAAGGGTTCGCGACGGTGTCGGTGTTCCAGATTTTCGCCCAGGACCAGCACCTCGGCGTATTCAGCCTGCATTTCCGTAGCGAGACGTCATTCAACGAACGCGAGACCGCCCTGCTCGAAACGCTGGGCCGGCTGCTGGGCACTGCCATCGAGAACATGCGGCTCGCGGCGCGCGAGCGCGAAATGGCCATCTCGGAAGAGCGCAACATGGTGGCGCGCGGCCTGCACGACAGCATCGCCCAGGGCCTGAACTTCCTGAACCTGCAGGTGCAGATGCTGGAACAGTCGCTGCATGACGGGCAGCAGCAGGATGCGGCCGCGATCGTGCCGCTGCTGCGCGCGGGCGTCAAGGAAAGCTACGAGGACGTGCGCGAACTGTTGCAGAATTTCCGCAGCCGGCTGGAAGAGGATGACCTCAACAGCGCCCTGCGCAAGGCCGTGCGCAAGTTCCGCGACCAGACGGGCGTGGAGGCCAGCTTCAAGGCCGAAGGGGGCGGCGGCCTGCCGTTCCCGCGCGAGGAACAGCTGCAGCTCCTGTTCATCGTGCAGGAAGCGTTGTCGAACATCCGTAAACACGCCCATGCCGACAAGGTGCTCGTCCAGGTCCGCGACGGCCAAGACTTTTCTCTATCGATCAGCGATAATGGCGTCGGGTTCGATGCCGCCGCCGTGCCCGCGTCCGGCGACAGCCACGTGGGATTGCACATCATGCGCGAACGGGCCCGGCATATCAACGCCGACCTGGCCATCGAATCCGGGAGCGGCGCCGGCACCACCGTCCGCCTGTACGTCCCCAGCGCGCACCGGCGGGCCGCTTGAATCGAATGGAGTCGTGTATGGAAGAAGCCCTCGAGCCGATCAGCGTGCTGCTGGTCGACGATCACACGTTGTTCCGCAGCGGCGTACGTTCGCTGTTGCAGCGCAATCCGCGCTTCACCGTCGTCGGCGAGGCGTCGGACGGCATCGACGGCGTGAAGCGGGCGATGCAACTGAAGCCCGACGTGATCCTGCTCGACCTGCACATGCCCGGCATGACCGGCGTGGAGACCCTGGAACTGATCCTGCAGGGCTGGCCCGAGGCCGCCGTCATCATGCTGACCGTGTCCGAGGAAGGCGAAGACCTGGCCACCGCCCTGCACGCGGGCGCGCGCGGCTACCTGATCAAGAACATCGACGCCGACTACCTGCAGCGCGCCATCGAGCGCGCGGCCGCCGGCGAATCCGTGCTGGCCGAATCGATGGCCGCCAAGCTCGTGGCCCAGCTGCAGAAACAGCGCGAACCCAAGCCGGCCGCGCCGCCGTCGGACCTGGACAAGCTGACGCCGCGCGAACGCGAGATCCTCGCCTGCCTGGCGCGCGGCGAAAGCAACAAGCTGATCGCGCGCGTGCTCGACCTGGCCGAGAGCACGGTCAAGATCCACGTGCAGAACATCCTCAAGAAGCTCGGCCTGTCGAGCCGCGTGCAGGCGGCGGTGTTCGCCGTCGAGCAGGGGATCGGCAGCGGGCCGGATCGGCAGGGTTGATCAGCGCAGCGCGAGCAGCGCCTGTTTCGCGTCCTCATACGCGGCGGTGAGCAGCGCCATCTGCTCCTGCGCATCCTCGAAATTCTCCGCCTTCCCCATCAGTTCGAGGTTCGTGCACGGCACCCGCATCCGGTTCGCGCCGACGAAATCGATGCTCGACAACAGGTAGTGCGCGGTCGCCGCCAGCAGCTGCCCGTCGTGCTCGCGCACGGCGTGGTCGAGCTTGTGCAGCAGTTGCGGCACCTCGCCCACGAACGCGTTCACGACGTCCTCCAGCAGTGAGGCATCGTCGTCGATGGCGCGCAGCTGCGCGATGCGGGCCGGGTCCAGAACGGCGTGTCCTGTGCGCCGCGCCGCCACGTGGTCGCGCGCGGCGGCCAGCGCCTTGTCCAGCACGTCCATCTCGATCGGCTTCGGCACGTAGTCGTTCATGCCCGCGTCCAGGCAGCGTTCGCGGTCGCCCGGCATGGCGTTGGCCGTCATCGCGATGATGTAGGGCGCGTTGGCGCCGCGGAAGCGCTCGCGCAGGCGGCTTGTCGCCTCCAGGCCGTCCATTTCCGGCATCTGCATGTCCATCAGGATCACGGGATAATCCTGGCGCTCGAGCGCCGCCACGGCTTCGAGGCCGTTGCCGACGACGTCCGCGCGGTAGCCCAGGTGGCGCAGCAGTTGCCGGATCACCTTCTGGTTGATCGTGTTGTCCTCGGCGACGAGGATGGCGAGATCCGTCTCTTCGCGGGCCGGCGCCGGCGCCGGCCGCGCCGCGGCCTGGCGCTCGCCCAGCACCTGCTGCAGCGCTTCCAGCAGCGCGGCCGGCTTGATCGGCTTGCTCAGCCACGCGGAAAATTCGCGCACGGCCTCCCCGTCCGCACCGGTGTGGCGCTGGCCGACGGACGTCAGCAGCACGAGCGGCAGCGCGGCCCTGTCGCGATGCTTGCGCAGTTCGCCCGCCAGGCGCGCGCCGTCCATGTCGGGCATCTGCATGTCCAGTACTGCGACGTCGAACGGGTGGCCGTCGCGCACGAGGTCCAGCGCCTCCACGGCCGACGCCGCGGCCAGCGGCGACATGCCCCACAACAGCGCCTGCTTCATCAGGATGCGGCGGTTGGTCGCATTGTCGTCGACGATCAGGATGCGGCGACCGCGCACCGTGGCTGCGCGGTCGCGCAGCACGTGTTCGGCCAGCTGGTCGTCGAACGCGTCGGCGACGATGGCCGCGCTGAACGTCGAGCCGCGTCCCGGCTCGCTGTCCACCGTCAACCCGCCGCCCATCATCTCCGCGAGGCGCCGGCTGATCGTCAGGCCCAGGCCCGTGCCGCCGTATTTACGCGTGGTCGTCGCGTCGACCTGCGTGAACGAGTGGAAGATGTCGTCCAGGCGGTGCGGCGGGATGCCGATGCCCGTGTCGCGCACGGCGAACACGAGGCGGTAGCCGCCCTCCTCGCGCGGCTCGCCCGACACGGTGACGACGACCTCGCCGTGGTGCGTGAACTTGATCGCGTTCGACAGCAGGTTCACGAGGATCTGGCGCAGCCGCGTGGCGTCCGCGAGGATCGTCGCGGGCACGCCCGGCTCGATCATGTACGCGAGATCCAGGTTCTTGTCGCTGGCGCCCGGCGCGAGCAGGTCGAGCGCTTCCTCGACGCAACGGCGCACCTCGAACGCGTGGCGCTCCAGGTCGAGGCGCCCCACTTCCAGCTTCGAATAATCGAGCAGGTCGTTGATGATGGCCAGCAGCGCCTCGCTGCTGGAGCGGATCGTCTCCGTGTAGTCGCGTTGTTCGTCGTCGATCTCCGTGTGCAGCAGGAGGCTCGTCATGCCGATGACGGCGTTCAGCGGCGTGCGGATCTCGTGGCTCATATTGGCCAGGAACATGCTCTTGGCCTGCATGGCCGCTTCGGCGCGGTCGCGCGCCAGTTCCAGCTCGCGCTCGTAGGCCTTGCGTTCCGAGATGTCCTGCAGGATCGCCGTGAGGATCACGCGCCCGCCCGCCGCCGATTTCGAGATCGTCGCCTCGGCCGGGAATTCGCTGCCGTCCTTGCGCACCGCGTAGATGGTGCCCCGCTCGCCCATGCGCCGGGCCGTGCGCTCGCCGTGCTGGAAGCCGGCCACCCGCTCCGCGTGGCCGGGACGGAAGCGCGGCGGCATCAGCATCGCCAGGTCCTGGCCCGTCACCTCCGCGGCCGTCCAGCCGAACACCCGTTCCGCACCCTTGTTGAACAGGATGATCTTCTGCCGCTCGTCCGTGCAGATCACGGCGTTTTCGGCGATGTCGATGATGTTGCTGAGCTGTTCGGGGCTGAGTGCGTGCGGCATAAGCGGTTCCGTGCGACTGGGGCGCAATAGGGGCGATAGAGGGCAATAAGCGCCATCGTACACGGACCTACGCCTTTATGACTAGGGCGCCTAGCTCCATTGCGCTGCCGCGCCCACCCCTCCGGCCAATGGTTGGGCTGGCCCCCGCCACGTACGCTTCCGGCATCACCACGTGCTTTTATCAGGAGAACAAAAATGAGCACCGACAGACGGCCCCTCGCGGTCCTGGTCAGCAGTACCTTCGCATTCACGATCTGCTTCGCGATCTGGATGATGTTCGCGGTGCTGGGCATCCCCATCAAGACGTCACTCGGCCTGAACGAAACGGAATTCGGCCTCCTCGTCGCCACGCCCGTGCTGAGCGGCGCCCTCGTGCGCGTCCCGCTCGGCATCTGGACCGACCGCTACGGCGGCCGCATCGTGTTCTTCACGCTGATGCTGGCCTGCGCGCTGCCGATCTGGATGATCAGCCATGCCACCGCCTACTGGCACTTCCTCGTGCTGGGCCTCTTCGTGGGCCTGGCCGGCGGCTCGTTCTCGGTCGGCACGCCGTACGTGGCGCGCTGGTTCGGCAAGGAGCGGCGCGGCCTCGCGATGGGCGTGTTCGGCGCCGGCAACTCCGGTTCCGCGCTGACCAAGTTCGTGGCCCCCGCCATCATCGCCGCCCTCGGCTGGCAGGCGCTGCCCAAGGTGTACGCCGCCGTGATGGTCGCCACCGCCCTGCTGTTCTGGTTCGGCACGTATTCCGATCCGTCGCACAAATCCGCATCCGGCGAGAGCTTCGCGGCGCAGATGCGCGTGCTGAAGGATCCGCGCGTGTGGCGCTACTGCCAGTACTACTCCGTCGTGTTCGGCGGCTACGTGGCGCTGGCGCTGTGGATGACGAAATACTACGTAGGCGAATACGGCTTCGGCCTCAAGGAAGCCGCATTGCTGGCCGCATGCTTCTCGCTGCCGGGCGGCGTGCTGCGCGCACTGGGCGGCTGGATCTCCGACAGGTTCGGCGCCTACAAGGTCACCTGGTATGTGATGTGGGTGTGCTGGGTGTGCTTCTTCATCCTGTCGTATCCGCAGACCACGATGAGCGTCAAGACGGTCTCCAGCACCATGGACCTGCACATCGGCCTCGGCCCCGTGACCTTCACCCTGCTGCTGTTCGTCGTCGGCGTCGCGATGGCCATCGGCAAGGCATCCGTGTTCCGCTTCATCGCCGACGATTTCAGCGACAACATCGGCGCCGTCTCGGGCGTCGTCGGCCTGGCCGGTGGCCTCGGTGGCTTCATCCTGCCGATCATGTTCGGCGCCATCGTCGACCTCACCGGCATCCGTTCCAGCTCTTTCATGCTGCTGTACGGGACCGTGTGCGTGTCCCTCGTCTGGATGCATTTCTCGTTCAAACCGCAAACCAGGGCGGCCGTCGCCGCACCGGCGCATTCCTCAACCAAGCCGTTGCGCAAGGCCGCTTGATACCACTTCAATAATCACAGGAGAACATCGTGAGTCGTTACCTCATCTCGACCTGGGAACCCGAGGTTCCCGCCTTCTGGCACAGCCGCGGCAAGCCCACGGCCAGCCGCAACCTCTGGATCTCGATCCCCGCGCTGATGCTGGCGTTCGCGATCTGGATGGTGTGGAGCGTCGTCGTCGTCAACCTGCCGGCCATCGGCTTCAAGTACAGCACCAACCAGCTGTTCTGGCTGGCCGCCGTGCCGGGCCTCTCGGGCGCCACCTTGCGCATCTTTTATTCGTTCATGGTGCCGATCTTCGGCGGCCGCAAATGGACCGCCATCTCCACCGCGTCGCTGTTGATCCCCGCCCTCGGCATCGGCTTCGCCGTGCAGGATCCGAATACCAGCTACCCGACCATGCTCGTGCTGTCGCTGCTGTGCGGCTTCGGCGGCGGCAACTTCGCGTCGTCGATGGCCAACATCAGCTTCTTCTACCCGAAAGCGCAGAAGGGCTACGCCCTCGGCATGAACGCGGGCCTCGGCAACCTGGGCGTCTCCGCCGTGCAGTTCGTCGTCCCGCTCGTGATCACCTTCGCGCTGTTCGGCGGCGAAGCGCAAACGTGGACCAAGGCCGCGGCCACCAAGCAGATGTGGCTGCAGAACGCGGGCTTCGTGTGGGTGCCGTTCATCATCGTCAGCACGCTGGCCGCCTGGTTCGGCATGAACGACCTCGCGTCGGCCAAGGCCTCGTTCGCCGAACAGGCCGTGATCTTCAAGCGCAAGCACAACTGGCTCATGTGCTGGCTGTACGTGGGTACCTTCGGCTCGTTCATCGGCTATTCCGCCGCGTTCCCGCTGCTGACCAGCACCCTGTTCCCGCAAGTGAACCCGCTGCAGTACGCATTCGTCGGTCCCCTCGTCAGCGCCCTGGCCCGCGTGGCCGGCGGCTTCATCGCCGACAAGCTGGGCGGCGCCCGCGTCACCGTGTGGACGTTCGTGTGCATGATCCTGGCGGTGCTGGGCGTATTGCACTTCCTGCACGCCGGCAGCTTCGCCGGTTTCTTCGGCATGTTCCTCGTGCTGTTCGCCTGCACCGGCGTCGGTAACGCATCCACCTTCCGCATGATCCCCGTGATCTTCCTGACCCTGCACCAGCGCGCCGCCAAGGGCCAGTCGGAAGGCGCACAAGCGCAGGCCGTCGCCAGCGCCAACAAGGAAGCGGCCGCCGTCCTCGGCTTCACCTCGGCCATCGCCGCCTACGGCGCCTTCTTCATCCCGAAGAGCTACGGCACCTCGATCGCCCTGACGGGCAGCGCCGACGCCGCCCTGTGGTGCTTCATCGGCTTCTACGTCACCTGCATCGCCGTCACCTGGTGGTTCTATGCCCGCAAGGGTGCCGAGATCACCTGCTAGTCATAAAGGAGTAGACGGCCTACTCCCTAATCCGGGCCGGGACCGACTTCTTGCGAATACCGCGTAGTCGGCCCGGTCCGTAGACTGAACACAGCTGCACCACACCGAATATCGAGAGCGCGCCCCGGCGCGCCGTTGGAGAAACCATGAGTCACTTTTTGGACCGCCTGAAGTTTTTCGGCAAACCGAGCGAGACGTTTTCGAATGGCCACGGGGCCGTCGTCAACGAAGACCGCACCTGGGAAAAGGCCTACCGCCAGCGTTGGCAGCACGACAAGATCGTGCGCTCGACGCACGGCGTCAACTGCACGGGCTCGTGCAGCTGGAAGGTCTACGTCAAGAACGGCCTGATCACCTGGGAGACCCAGCAGACCGACTACCCGCGCACCCGCCCGGACCTGCCGAACCATGAACCCCGCGGTTGCCCGCGCGGCGCCAGCTACTCGTGGTACGTCTACTCGGCGCAGCGCGTCAAGCACCCGATGGTGCGCGGCCGCCTGATGCAGCTGTGGCGCGAAGCGCGCGCGACCCGCGATCCGGTCGCGGCCTGGGATTACATCACGAACGATCCGCAGAAGGCCGCCAGCTACAAATCCGTACGCGGCCAGGGCGGCTTCGTGCGCGCCAAGTGGGACGAGGTCAACGAGATCATCGCCGCCGCCAACGCCTACACGATCGGCAAATACGGCCCGGACCGCATCATCGGCTTCTCGCCGATCCCCGCCATGTCGATGGTCAGCTATGCCGCCGGCACCCGCTACCTGAGCCTCATCGGCGGTGTCGCCATGAGCTTCTACGACTGGTATTGCGACCTGCCGCCATCCAGCCCGCAGGTGTGGGGCGAGCAGACCGACGTGCCGGAATCGGCCGACTGGTACAACTCCACGTACCTGATGGTATGGGGTTCGAACGTCCCGATGACCCGCACCCCCGACGCCCACTTCTACACGGAAGTGCGCTACAAGGGCACGAAGACCGTCGCCGTGTCGTCCGACTTCGGCGAGATGGCCAAGTTCGGCGACATCTGGCTCGCACCCAAGCAGGGCACCGACGCGGCATTGGCCATGGCCATGGGCCACGTGATCCTGAAGGAATTCCACGCCACCGGCAAATCGACGTACTTCCGCGACTACGCCAAGCAGTACACCGACTTCCCGATGCTCGTCATGCTGAAGGAGCGCGACGGCACGCTGGTCCCCGACTACTTCCTGCGCGCGTCGCACCTGGCGAACAACCTGGACGAAGCCAACAACCCGGAATGGAAGACCCTCGTCATCGACGAGGCGACCGGCAAGATCGTCGCGCCGAGCGGCTCGATCGGCTTCCGCTGGGGCGAATCGGGCAAGTGGAACCTCGAACAGAAGGAAGGCGCCACCCGCAATCCGATCGATCCGCAGCTGTCGCTGCTGGACGGCCATGACCGCATCGTCCCGGTGGGCTTCCCCTACTTCGGCGGCAAGGACGCCGAGGACCTCCTGCTGCGCAACGTGCCGGTGAAATCCATCACGCTGGCCGACGGCACCACCGCGCTCGTCACCACCGTGTACGACCTGTCGATGGCGAACTACGGCGTCGACCGCGGCATCTGCCCGAACGCCGCGAAGAGCTACGACGACGACGTCCCGTACACGCCCGCATGGCAGGTGAAGCACACCGGCGTGAAGGCCGCAGACGTCGTGACCGTGGCGCGCGAATTCGCCGACAATGCCGACCGCACCCGCGGCAAGTCGATGGTGATCGTCGGCGCGGCGCTGAACCACTGGTACCACATGGACATGACGTACCGCGGCATCATCAACATCCTCATGATGTGCGGCTGCGTGGGCCAGAGCGGCGGCGGCTGGGCGCACTACGTCGGCCAGGAAAAGCTGCGCCCGCAGACCGGCTGGACGCCGCTCGCCTTCGCACTGGACTGGAACCGCCCGATGCGCCAGATGAACGGCACGTCGTTCTTCTATGCCCACACGAGCCAGTGGCGCCACGAGAAGCTGCACACGTCCGAGATCCTGTGCCCGACGGCGGACGGCAAGCTGGAAGAGATGGCGCTGATCGACTTCAACGCCAAGGCCGAGCGCATGGGCTGGCTGCCGTCGGCGCCGCAGCTCGAAACGAACCCGCTGGACGTCGTCCGCGCCGCGGAAAGCGCGGGCCAGGACCCGGCGCAGTACGCGGTCGAGCAGATCAAGGCCGGCAAGCTGAATTTCTCGTGCGACGACCCGGACAACCCCGCGAACTTCCCGCGCAATATGTTCGTGTGGCGCTCCAACATCCTGGGCAGCTCGGGCAAGGGCCACGAGTACTTCCTGAAATACCTGCTGGGCACCCAGAACGCGCTGATGAGCGACGAAGACGCCTGCGTCAAGCCGCGCGACGTGAAGGTGCGCCCGGCCGCCGAGGGCAAGCTGGACCTGCTCGTGGTGCTGGACTTCCGCATGTCGACGACGTGCCTGTACGGCGACATCGTGCTGCCGACGGCGACCTGGTACGAGAAGGACGACCTGAACACGTCCGACATGCACCCGTTCATCCACCCGCTGTCCGAAGCCGTGCAGCCGCTGTGGGAAGCGAAGTCGGACTGGGAAATCTACAAGGGCATCGCGGCCAAGCTGTCGGAAATCGGCGGCGCCCACCTGGGCACCCGCAAGGACCTGATCCTCACGCCGCTGCTGCACGACACCCCGGGCGAACTCGGTCAGCCGTTCGATCCGAAGGACTGGCGCCTCGGCGAGTGCGAGCCGGTGCCGGGCAAGACGATGCCGTCGATGACGGTCGTGGAACGCGACTACCGCCAGATCCACAAGAAATTCACGTCGATCGGGCCCCTGCTGGAAAAAGTGGGCAACGGCGGCAAGGGCATCGACTGGAAGACGGGCCATGAAGTGGACGTCCTGCGCGGCATCAACCGCACCGTGCTGGAGGAAGGCGTGTCGAAAGGCCAGCCGCGCCTGGACACGGCGATCGACGCCGCCGAGATGATCCTCACGCTGGCGCCGGAAACGAACGGCCACGTGGCGGTGAAGGCCTGGGAAGCGCTGTCGAAGATCACGGGCCGCGACCACACGCACCTGGCCATTCCGCGCGAGCATGACAGCATCCGCTTCCGCGACGTGCAGGCGCAGCCGCGCAAGATCATCTCGTCGCCGACGTGGTCGGGCCTGGAAAGCGAGGAAGTCAGCTACAACGCCGGCTATACGAACGTCCATGAACTGATCCCCTGGCGCACGCTGACGGGCCGCCAGCAGTTCTACCAGGACCACGTCTGGATGCGCGACTTCGGCGAGGGACTGTGCGTGTACAAGGCCGCGATCAACACCAAGACGACGGAAGCGATCATGAACCGCCGTCCGAACGGGAACAAGGAACTGGCGCTGAACTGGATCACCCCGCACCAGAAATGGGGCATCCACTCGACCTACTCCGACAACCTGCGCATGCTGACCTTGTCGCGCGGCGGCCCGCACGTGTGGCTGTCCGAGATCGACGCGAAAGCGGCGGGCATCGAGGACAACGACTGGATCGAGGTGTTCAACGTGAACGGCACGCTGACGGCGCGCGCGGTGGTGAGCCAGCGCGTCCCGGAAGGCATGACGCTCATGTACCACGCCCAGGAAAAGATCGTGAACGTGCCCGGTGCGGAGATGTCGAAGAAACGCGGCGGCATCCACAACTCGGTGACGCGCACGGTGACCAAGCCGACCCACATGATCGGCGGCTACGCCCAGCTGTCGTACGGCTTCAACTACTACGGCACGGTCGGTTCCAACCGCGACGAATTCGTGGTGGTCCGCAAGATGCGCGACGTGAACTGGATGGAAGGCGCCCGCGACGAATCGCGTCCGAACGGCGAGCAGCAACCGGCGCGCCCCGCCCCGGCACGGCCGGCAGGCACGCCGAAGCACGAGACGGAAGACCGCGAACCCGCGCTGGCACGCGTCGCCAGCCCGAAGGGTGCTTGAAAAGATAACGAGGTAAAGACATGAAAATCAGAGCACAAATCGGCATGGTGCTGAACCTGGACAAATGCATCGGCTGCCACACCTGCTCGGTGACCTGCAAGAACGTCTGGACGAGCCGCGACGGCGTGGAATACGCATGGTTCAATAACGTCGAGACGAAGCCCGGCATCGGCTACCCGAAGGAATGGGAGAACCAGGACAAGTGGAACGGCGGCTGGAAACGCACCGCGTCCGGCAAGATCGAACCGCGCCAGGGCAGCCGTTTGAAAATCCTGGCGAACATCTTCGCCAACCCGAACCTGCCGCAGATCGACGAGTACTACGAGCCGTTCACGTACGACTACGAGCGGCTGCAGAACGCGCCGCTGTCCGAGACGCCGCCGACCGCCCGTCCGATCTCCGTCCTGACCGGCAAGAAGATGGACAAGATCGAATGGGGTCCGAACTGGGAGGACGACCTGGGCGGCGAATTCGCCAAGCGCAGCAAGGATAAACTGTTCGACAACGTGCAGAAGGAGATGTACTCAACGTTCGAGAACACCTTCATGATGTACCTGCCGCGCCTGTGCGAGCACTGCCTGAACCCGACCTGCGTGGCATCGTGCCCGTCCGGCTCCGTGTACAAGCGCGAGGACGACGGCATCGTGCTGATCGACCAGGACAAGTGCCGCGGCTGGCGCATGTGCATCTCGGGCTGCCCGTACAAGAAGATCTACTACAACTGGTCGTCCGGCAAGGCCGAGAAGTGCACGTTCTGCTACCCGCGCATCGAAGCGGGCCAGCCGACCGTGTGCTCGGAAACCTGCGTGGGCCGCATCCGCTACCTGGGCGTGCTGCTGTACGACGCCGACAAGATCGAAGCCGCGGCCTCGGTCGCCGACGAGCAGGACCTGTACGAAGCGCAGCTCGGCCTGTTCCTCGATCCGCACGATCCCGAGGTGATCGCGGAAGCGCGCCGCCAGGGCATCCCGGACTCGTGGCTCGAATCCGCCAAGCGCTCGCCCGTCTACAAGATGGCCGTCGAATGGAAGATCGCGTTCCCGCTGCACCCGGAATACCGCACGTTGCCGATGGTCTGGTACATCCCGCCGCTGTCGCCGATCCAGGCCGCGGCCGAAAGCGGCAAGATGGGCATGAACGGCATCCTGCCAGACACGAAGAGCCTGCGCATCCCCGTGCGCTACCTCGCCAACCTGCTCACCGCGGGCAAGGAAGCGCCGGTCGTGCATGCGCTGGACCGCATGCTGGCGATGCGTGCCTACATGCGTTCGAAGTCGGTGGACAAGGTCGAGAACCTCGACGTGCTGCGCCAGGTGGGCCTGTCGCAGGCGGTCGTGGAAGACATGTACCACATCATGGCCATCGCGAACTACGAAGACCGGTTCGTGATCCCGAGCAGCCACAAGGAGATGGCCGAGGACAGCTTCAACGAAAAGGGTTCGTGCGGCTTCTCGTTCGGTAACGGCTGCTCGGACGGCACCAGCGACGCCTCGCTGTTCGGCAAGAAGAAACAGGGATCGACGATCTTCATCTCGATGCCCAAATCGCGCAAGAAGAAAGAAACGGAAGGAGCCTGACATGACCCACTACCGCATCCTGTCCGCGCTGCTGCTCTACCCGGAGGGCGACCTCGTCGCCGCCCTGCCCGAGCTGGAAGACGGCCTGCCGCTTCCGATGCGCGCCCGGGTGGCGCCGCTGCTGGCGCACCTGGCCGAGAACGACATGATCACGCTGCAGCAGGAATACGTGCAGACGTTCGACCGCACGCCGTCGCACTCGCTGCATTTGTTCGAGCACATCCACGGCGAATCGCGCGACCGCGGCCAGGCCATGGTCGACCTGATGGAAGAGTACAAGAAGCACGGCCTGGAAATGCAGGGCGACGAACTGCCGGACTTCGTGCCGCTTTTCCTCGAATTCCTGTCGCAGCTGGACGAACAGGAAGCCGGCCGCCTGCTGGGCGACGCGGTCCACGTGCTGGCCTTCATCGGCCGCAAGCTGGCCGCGAACGGCAGCCCGTATGCCGGCGTGTTCGACGTGCTGGAAGGCTTGTCCCCGGTCGCGGCGGAAGAACTGTCCGAGCCGCCGATCAAGGACATGGACGAGGCGCTGGAAACCTTCGGCCCCGGCGCGGACGGCGTCGAGCCCCTGCTCAAGCCGCAGGCGTCGGGCCCGCAACCGATCAATTTTTACCCGCGCGGCACGCGTCCTGCCGTGCATCAGGAGGAGGCAGCATGAACTATATAAATCAATTCCTGTTCGGGATCTACCCGTACATCGCGCTGGCGATCTTCCTGCTCGGGAGCCTGATCCGCTTCGACCGCGAGCAATACACGTGGCGCTCCGAATCCACGCAAGTGCTGCACAGGGGCCAGCTGCGGCTGGGCAGCATCCTGTTCCACGTCGGGATCATCGGCCTGCCGGGCGGCCACGCCGTCGGCCTGCTGACGCCCGTGTGGGTGTGGGATACGCTCGGCGTCACGCACGGCGCCAAGCAGCTGTTCGCGATGGCCGCGGGCGGCGTGATGGGCACCCTGTGCCTGGTCGGCATCCTGCTGCTGCTCGCTCGCCGCCTCGGCAACGAGCGCCTGCGCACGGCCACCACGTTCAAGGACAAGATCGTGCTGCTGTGGATCCTGGGCACCCTCCTGCTGGGCCTGTCGTCGATCTTCGTGTCGGCGGGTCACCTGGACGGCCACATGATGGTCCTGCTGATGACCTGGGCCCAGCACATCGTGACGTTCCGCGGCGACGCCGCCGGCTTCATCCTCGATGCGCCGCTCGTGTTCAAGCTGCACCTGTTCATGGGGATGTCGCTGTTCGTCATCTTCCCGTTCACCCGCCTCGTCCACATCTGGAGCGGTTTCGGCGCGGTGACTTACCTGGGCCGTGCCTTCCAGCTGGTCCGTCCGCGCTAAGGAGCAATCATGGGTATCTCCGTCAACGGCGTCGAGATCGACGACCGCCAGATCGAACAGGAACTGCCGCACCACAAGGGCACCCCCAACCCGCTGAAGGCATCGGTGCACGAAGTCGTGCTGCGCACCGTGTTGCTGCAAGAAGCGGACCGCCTCGGGATTGCCGGCGCCGACGACGACGCACGCGTCGAGGCGCTGCTGACGCAGCAGGTCAGCGTGCCGCAGGCCGACGAGGCGGCGTGCCTCACCTACTACCGGAACCACCCGGACAGGTTCACCCGCGGCGCAATGGTCGAAGCGCGCCACATCCTGTTCCAGGTGACGCCGACCGTGCCCCTGGACCTCGTCCGCGAAACGGCGGAGGACATCCTGGCGGCGCTGCGGGCCGCGCCGGAACGCTTCGGCGAACTGGCGGCGCAGTATTCGAACTGCCCGTCCGGCGCCGTGGGCGGCAGCCTCGGCCAACTGAGCCGCGGCGACTGCGTGCCGGAATTCGACGACGTGCTGTTCCGCCTCGGCGAAAACGAGCTGGCCGCGCGCCCCATCGAGACGCGCTTCGGCCTGCACATCGTCCAGGTGCTGCGCCGCATCGACGGCTCGCTGCTGCCGTTCGAAACGGTGAAATCGCAGGTCGCCGCATGGCTCGCGACGGCCGCGCTGCAGCGGGGCATCCACCAGTACCTGCAGATCCTCGTGGGCCGCGCACGCATCGAGGGCATCACGCTGGAAGGGAGCGCGACGCCGCTCGTGCAGTAGAAATTACAGGCTTGTGAAGAACTGCCCCGGCTGCGGACGCACCCGGGGCGTTTTTTTCGGTTCTCCAGTACCGATGCCGATGAAGCAGACCGCACGCTCGTGCGCGTCGAGGGCCAGCAGGCGGCGCATGGCCGGCGTGTCGAGCGCCCCGCCGCTCGCGAGACCGCTGGCAAAGCCCAGCGCCTGCGCCGCGAGCAGCACGTTCTGCAGCGCGCAGCCCAGCGACACCAGTTTTTCCTCGACCGGGACGGAGGTGCCGGGCGCGTCGACGAGGACCGCCACGAGCAGGCACGGCGCGTGCAAGGCTTTCGCGCGCGTGGACGCCCGCGCTGCATCGTCGGCCGTGGGATCGCGCTGCGCAAGCGCGTCCTCGAACACGGCGCCGAGATCGTCGCGCCGCTCCGGCGGGACCAGCACGAAGCGCCAGGGCAGCAGGCAGCCGTGATCGGGCGCCTGCGCGGCCGCGTCCATCATCCGCGCCAGCGCGGCGTCGTCCGGGCCCGGCGCCTGCAGGCGGCGCAGGGCCACATGGCGGCGCGCCGCCAGGGTGTTCCACAAATCCGAGTTCATGGCGCCCATTATAGGGTCAGGTCGCGGTACGGTTGCGCCCTGCTTCCTTGGCCCGGTACAGGGCCGCGTCCGCGTGCGCGCCGAATGCGCGGTCCGGGTCGTCCGCCTGCTCCGGCACGGCGGCGTACGCGCCGATGCTGACGGTGACGACGCCCAGCGGCGATGCCTCGTGGCGCAGCGCGTGCGCGGCCACGCTGGCATGGATTTTTTCGGCGACTTCGCGCGCGCCGGCCAGGTCGGTGTCCGGCAGCAGCACGACGAACTCTTCCCCGCCATAGCGCGCGGCCAGGTCGCCGCTGCGCCGCAGGCCGCGCAGCATCGCCTGTGCGACGGTCTTGAGGCATTCGTCGCCCGCCAGGTGGCCGTAGCGGTCGTTGTAGCGCTTGAAGTGGTCGACGTCGATCATCAGCACCGCGAGCGACGCCCGGTTGCGGAACGCGCGCCGGTGCTCGCGCTCCCAGGTCTGCTCGTAGTAGCGCCGGTTGAACAGCTCCGTCAGGCCGTCGACATAGGCCATCGCCGACAGCGACGCATTCGCCGTCTCGAGCAGCGCCTTCGTCGTCAGCAGGTCGCGCTGCAGCTGGTCGCGCAGCCCGATCTGGCGCACGGCGCGCCGCCCGAGCAGCAGCAGGCCGGCGATCAGCACGAACAGCGCCAGGTACGACAGGATCGCGCTGTGCAGCCACGGTCGCAGCGCCACGTCCTTCGAACGCAGCACCGTGATCCGGGCCGGATAGTCGCCGACGCGCGACTCGGTGCGGATGAACGTCGCGCCGTCGATCTCGGCGTCGCGTCCGCGCAGGCGGAAGACGGGATCTTTCCGCGTGTCGCGTCCGATACTGGCCGTGTCGAACGGCACGCGCAGCAACAGGGTGCCGTCGTCCAGCGTCATCATGATGCGGCCGTCGCTGCCGATGTCGAGGCCTTCGTAGAACGTGCGGAAGAAGTCGATCTTGATCGTCGCCAGCGCCACGCCCGCGAAGCTGCCGTCGGGATGGTCGATACGGCGCGACACGGGAATGATCCAGGCGCCGCTCGTGCGGCCGATGATCGGACCGCCGACGTGCACGCCCGGCCCCGGGTGCTGCTTGTGATACTGGAAGTAGGCGCGGTCGCTGTTGTTGCGGCCATCGAAGCGCGTGCCGGCGGAATTCACGATCCAGCGGCCCTTCTCGTCGTAGATGAACAGGCCCTGCAGCGCCGGCATGTCCGCCATGTGCTTCATCATCAGCGCGCGCAGGCGCGCCATGTTCGCGGCCGACCATCCTTCCACTTCGACCTTGTCGACGAGCGACACGAGCACCGTGTCCGCCATCTTGAACGAGGAATTCGCCTGGTTGGCGAGCGTATGCGCCGTGTTGGACGCGGAGATGGACGCGCCGGACAATTCCAGCGCGCGCGAGTGATAGCCGCTCCACGCCATGACGGCGACGGAGGTCAGGCACGCCATCACGATCAGCGCGATCGTGACGACCTTCAGCGGCCGGCGGCCGCCGTCCAGCGCGTCGACACGATCCTGCCCCGCCTGTCCGGCTTGCGACTGCAACAACGCACTGGCTCCCTTACGAAACAACATCCACCCCGACGATTCGACAAACAGCCGAGTGTATGCGATCGCCTGTGCGTCGGGTCGGCATCCCATGCAATACAGGCAGCTTATGTATCCATGCAACAACGAATGTGACCCACCGTTACATTGTGCCGCTCGTGTTGTATTGATCGCTCGCCGGCGCGATTCCGAATTCATATCCCTTGTCTTTAGCGCACGGTTAGGTTATTTTGCCGTTTGAAGGAAAACGTTTAACCTGAAATGTAACTTCGAGGTATCTGCGATTACTTGACCTGTTGTGGACAATCGTTTTCCTTCATGATTCAGACGGACGGAGCGTACCGTCTTTTTATTTCGCCGGAATTGGAAACGTTGCCAATCGAGTGACGCCACCGGCCAGACCGATAACAAGGAGACTCACATGCGTTACCCCGGCACACCCAAGCCCGTGGCCGCCGCCATCGCCCTGCTCGCCATGAGCGCCCATGCCCAGGAGGCGCGGCAGCCCGAACCCGCCAGACTGGAAACCGTCGTCGTCACCGCGAACAAGCGCGCCCAGAATCTGCAGGACGTGCCGGCGTCGATCACGGTCCTCGGCGACGCCGTCCTGCAGCGTTCCAACGTGCGCGAACTGGACGACCTGCCCGCCCTGTCGCCCGCACTGACGCTGTCGTACGGCACGCAGCCCGGCAACTTCAGCATCAACATGCGCGGCGTCGGCACGTACTCGCTGGGCATCGGCGTCGAGGCCGACGTCGCGGTGATCGTCGACGACATCCCGCTCGGCATGCAGGCCAACGCGTTCAAGGACCTCGCCGACGTCAACCGCATCGAAGTGCTGAAGGGGCCGCAGAGCACCCTGTTCGGCAAGAGCTCGATCGCGGGCGCGCTGAACATCACGACGAAGCCGATCGGCGGCCCCGTCAGGACGACGGCGACCCTGCTCGCGACGAACGACGACGAATGGCGCGCCGGCGTCAGCGTGTCGGGCGCCGTGTCCGACACGTTCCGCATGCGCGTCGCCGCCAGCAAGACGAATTACGACGGCACGCTGAACAACCTGACGACGGGCGGCAAGCTCAATGGCAGCAAGGGCGACAACCTGAATGCGAAGTTCGAATGGCGCCCGACCGACGACCTGACGTTCACGCTGACGCCCCATTACAACCGCACCGAGAAATTCTGCTGCACGACCGCGTTCACGTCGATGACACCGGGCGGCCTGTATCGCAATGCGCCGCAGCTGCCGCAGTCCGTCGTCCTCGCGGGGATCAACATCAATCCGTCCAACCGCGACGTGCGCAACGACTACCCGACGGGCGGCAAGTTCCACGACTGGGGCACGGGCCTCAAGATCGACTACGGCCTCGCGAACGGCCTGACGCTCAGCTCCATCTCGTCCTACAGCAAGTACCACATGGACGACTATCAGGATAACGACGCCACCGACATCGACATCCTGCAGTTCCTCGCCCTGCCCAACGGCGCGCCCACGCAGATGCACGGGGGCCTGTACCAGTACGGCGTGTTCAACGTGAAGTCGACGACGCAGGAATTCCGCATCACGTCGCCGGACCGCGGTCCGATCCGCTACGTGGCCGGGCTCTGGTACGGCAAGAACGACCTGAATCGCGAGCTGGCCAAGGCCCCGCTGATCCAGAACTACGGCACGAACTACGGCGCGGACGCTTGGAACATCAACAAGGCGGTCTACGGCCAGGGCAGCTGGGACTTCCGCCCCGACACGAGCGTCATCGTCGGCGCGCGGCTGAACGACGAGGACACGGGCTACAACTTCCGCCGCTACACGGTGCCGCCGCAGGCGTTCGCGCAGACCGAGTTTTATACCCGTTCGGACAGCAACACGAGCCGCACGTGGAAGCTGGGCCTCGAGCACCGGCTGGACAAGGACACGATGGTGTACGGTACGATTTCGACGGGCCACAAGGGCATCGCGTACGACCTGACGTCGAGCTTCACGGCCGTGCTGGCGGCGCGTCCGCCGGTGGCGCCGGAAACGGCGCGCAGCTACGAAGTGGGCTGGAAGCAGAGCCTGTGGGACAACCGCGCGATGTTCTCGCTGGCCGCGTTCCGCACCGACTTCCGCAACTTCCAGCAGTCGGCCGGCTTCTTCGACTACGACGGCATCTTCCGCACGGCGCTGAACAGCATCGGCGGCCTGCGCACGCAGGGCGTGGAACTGGAAGGCAGCGCGCGCGTGACGCGACGGCTGCAGCTGAACGGCAGCCTCGCCTACACCGAGGCGACGATCCGCGAATTCCGCAACGGCCCCTGCTACAACGTGCTGAACGCGGCGGGTACGGCGGCCGTGCCGGGGCCGGGCTGCTACCAGAGCCCCGAATTCAACAACACGAACGTGCAGGACCTGGCCAGCAAGACGCTGCCGAACGCGCCGAAAGTCAAGGTGAACCTGGGCGGCCAGCTGGACGTGCCGCTGCCCGCGCTGCCCTTCGACGGCTTCATCGCGGCCACCACGCGCTACCAGAGCCGCACGCAGTTCTCGTTGAACCAGGATCCGAACACGGTCCAGGGCGCCTACAGCATCACGAACCTGACGTTCGGCGCCGCGGACCGGGGCGGCCGCTGGAAGGCCACGCTGTTCATCAACAACCTGTTCGACCGCCAGTACGCGGCGGGCCTGAACAACAGCATCGCCAACAGCACGTGGAGCCCGAAGGCGCCGAACACGCCGCATGCCGTGAACACCACCGAATGGCTGCCGCCGCGCGACTGGCACCGCTATTTCGGCGTGCGTGCCGACCTCACGTTCTGATAAGGACAAGGCGGCCCGGTGAACCCGAGCGCCGCCTTCCGACGGCGCTCCGGGGGCTTCAAGGCCCGGTCAGCTCGATGGTCTGGCGCAGCCGGATGTCGTCCGATGCGCTGCCGACCATCAGCTCGAACGTCCCCGGCTCCGCGCCCCACGCCAGCTTGCGGTCGAAGAACGACAAGGTGTCGCGGTCGACCGTGAAGCTGACGGTGCGATGCTCGCCCGGTTTCAACGCGATACGTTGAAAACCCTTCAGTTCCTTCACCGGCCGCACGACGGACGCCACGGGGTCGCGCAGGTAGAACTGCACGACCTCGGCGCCGGCCACGCGTCCGCTGTTCGTCAGCGTGAACTGGAGGGTGATCTTCCCGTCGGGCGTCATCCGCGTGCTGGAGAGACGCAGGTCGCCATACGCGAACGTCGTATAGCTCAGGCCATGGCCGAACGCGTAGCGCGGTGTGTTCGGCGAATCGATGTAGGCGGACCGATAGACGCTGTTCCCGTTGTCCAGCACGGGGCGGCCCGTCTGGTATTGCTGGTAGCCGATCGGGATCTGCCCCATGTTGCGCGGGAAGGTCATCGGCAGCTTCGCAGACGGATTTACGTCCCCGAACAGCACGTCCGCGATCGCATTACCACCTTCGCTGCCCGGGTGCCACGCGTACAGGATGGCGTTCGCCCCTTGCGCGACGTTCTCGAAGATCAGCGGACGCCCGGCCATGATCACCACGACGGGGGTCTTGCCGATCGCCTTCAGCGCGTCGAACAGTTCCGCCTGACGGCCCGGCAGGCCGATATTGGCGCGTGATTTCGCCTCGCCCGACATGTCCCAGCTTTCGCCGACGGCCAGCACGACGACGTCGGCCGCGCGCGCGAGGTCCAGCGCGGCCGCGAAGCCGTCGGTGCCGCGGCAGGCCACGTCGCAACCGGCTGCGTACGCGACGCGCGTGCCCGGTCCCGCATGCGTGCGCACGGCATCCACGAGGCTCGCCATCGTCGCCGCATTCGAGTCCACGATCCAGCCGCCTTCGAGATCGCGCCGCGCATCCGCCAGCGGTCCGATCACGGCGATCGAGCGCGCGTCCTTGCGCAGCGGCAGCGCGCCGCCGTCGTTCTTCAGCAGCACCATCGATTCGGCCGCGATCCGGCGCGCGGCCGCGCGGTGGCGCGGATCCGCCAGCGCTGCCTTCTCGCGCGCGGGATCGGAAAAGCGGTAGGGATCGTCGAACAGGCCCAGTTCGAACTTCTTCGTCAGCACGCGCCGCACGGCATCGTCGACGAGCTTCACGTCAACCCGGCCGCTGCGCACGAGGTTCGCGAGCGACGAGGCGTAGGCGCTGCTTTCCATATCCATGTCGCTGCCCGCGGTGATGGCCTTCGCGGCCGCATCCGGCAAGTCGTTCGCATAGCCGTGGACGACCATCTCGCGCACCGAGCCCCAGTCGCTGACGACAAAACCCTTGAAACCCCAGCGGCCCTTGAGGATGTCCCGCTGCAGCATCGCGTTGCCGGTCGCCGGGATCCCGTTCAGCGTGTTGAACGAGTTCATGAACGTGGCCACGCCCGCATCCGCCGCGGCCTTGAACGGCGGCAGATAGGTCTCGTAGAGCTGGTGCTCGCTCATGTCGACGGCGTTGTAATCGCGGCCGGCGAGCGCGGCGCCATAGCCTGCAAAATGCTTCGCGGTGGCCATCACGGATTCGAGCCCGCCCAGCTTTGTGCCCTGGAAGCCGCGCACGCGGGCCGCGGCGATGCGCGAACCCAGGTACGTGTCTTCGCCGGCGCCCTCCATCACCCTGCCCCAGCGCGGATCGCGGCCGATGTCGACCATCGGCGCGAACGTCCAGTGGACGCCGGCCGCGGAGGCCTCGCGCGCGGCGATGCGGGCCGATTCCTCGATCGCGTCGAGGTCCCACGACGCCGCTTCGCCCAGCGGCACGGGGAACACGGTGCGGTAGCCGTGGATGACGTCGAGCCCGAACAACAGCGGAATGTGCAGGCGCGACTGCAGCGCCAGCGCCTGCACCCGGCGCGTCTCGGCCGCGCCGCGAATGTTCAGCATGGAGCCGATCCTGCCGTCGCGGATGTCGCGCTCGATGTCGCGCACCTTGTCGGAACCCGGGCCCGTGCTGAAGTTCTTGCCCGACAACTGGTTCAGCTGGCCGACCTTTTCGTCCAGCGTCATCTGCCGCAACAGCGCTTCCACGCGCTGGCTCACGTCGGCCTGCGCCGCGCCCGCGAGCGCCATCAGCGCACAGGCGATGGCCGTGCGCGTAAAGCGTTTTTTCTCCATATTCTCTCCACCAAGGTTATCCGCTGCAATATAGCCTCAAGTAAAACGTTTTACAACGGTGGCGAGCGCCCTACCATTCGACGGCGCCGGAGCCGCGGAATGGCTGCCAGGTGTAGTAAAGACCGATGGTGTCGCGCCGCTGCTGCCGCTCCGGCACGTTGGCGAACGCGAACGTGCGGCGCGACGTGATGTACTTGAGCGAGACCGCATGGCGGCCGCTCAGGCGGTAGGTCAGCGTGGCGTCGCCCCGGAACACGCGGTCCGTGCCGCCGGTCTCGGGACTGGTCAATTTACCGTTGAAGAATTCGCGCGCCGCGAGGTCCAGCGCGATCTTCTCGCCGCCCATCACGCGCAGCATCAGCATCGCCTGCGGCGCGAAGCCGTAGTTGTACTGGCCGCTCGTGCTGGCGCGCACGGTGCCCGTCGACGTGTAGCCGACGCCGGCCGATGCGTGGCCCTGCAGCGCGAGTCCGTCGGCCACCCACCATTGCGCATTGGTGCCCAGCGACAGGCCCGTGCTGGCCACGCGGAACAGCTGCGGCGCCAGGTAATCGTAGCTGCCGTAGAGGCCCGCGATGCCGCGCACGTTGCGGCCCGGCGCATACGGCGCGCCCCACAGCAGGCCGCGCGAGGCGAGGCTTTCGATGCCCTGGATGTTCGACAGCCGCAGGCGGAACAGGAAATAATCGAAGGGCCGGCGGTACGTGTAGCCGGGTTTGCCGGGCAGGCCGTAGTCGAGCGCGAAGTCGGCCGACACCTCGTTGCGGTGCGGCGCCTGCGACGGCCCGACGTTCCTGTGCGAGACGCCGCCGACGCCCAGTTGCAGGCGCGCGTAGATCTCCGGGCTGTTGCTGGGCCAGATCCCGGACCCGCGCCCCGGACGCACGTAGCGGTTGAAGCCGAGCGGCGGCGACACCGCGGCCGCGGCGGCCTCGCGCCAGCGCGGGGACAGGCCATAGCCCTGCTCCAGCACGAGATTCGCCATGCGATACAGGGATTCGCCGAGGAAGCTGCCGCCGAAGCTCGTCGTGATCTGGTCGTTGCGCGACGGCGGCGTCGTCTCGCCCGCGACTTCCCACACCGCGCTGCCGGCGAACGCGAAGCCCAGCGATTCCCAGAACGTCAGGCCGTTGCTGCGCGCGAGGCCGAAGTAGACGGAGCCCTGGTACGGGTGACCCAGCTGGTTGATCTCGAACGGATCGCGGTCGACCACCCAGCTGCTGTGCAGGTTGCGGCGGATGGAGCCGACGCTGACGCCGTAATCGTCCGGGCGGACGAAGGCGTGATCCACGCGGTTCAGCAGCAGCTGGAAGGTGGCGATTTCCAGCGCCGCGGCGCCATAGCTTTTGTATGAACGTGGGTCGTCGCTATGTCCGGTTTCCTGCAGCGGATCGTCGTCCGCCTGGACGGCGCCGGCGGCCAGCGCCAGCAGCACCGCACAGGCGCAGCGGCGCGGCATGAAGCGATTCCTCGATACCTTCATGTTCCTCTCGACAGCGGGTGAGCATTGTTAATCTAAATATAACGAATGCCCACCGTCGATGTCGCACGGAACCGGATGGGTCAGAACAACACGTCCCAGGTCACCGTCACCATCTTCGCGTTCTTGGTGAAATCGTACGCGCTCGAATCCTTCACCGAGTCCCACTGCACCTTCAGGTCCATGTTCTTGCGAAAGTCCCAGCGCACGCCGACGAAGCGCGTGTTGTCATTCTGCGTTTCCGTATAGGTCGCGGTCTGCTTTTCCTTGTACGAGGAAAATCCGGCCATCGGCATGAACTGGCCGATGCGGTAGCCGACCGTCGCCGTCCAGCTGGACGACTTGTAGTCCAGCGCGGGACGCATGAAGCGGTTGGCTTCCGCGCGCACCATCCAGTTGCCGTAGTCGATGCTGCCGGACAGGCCGACGATGCGCTGGCGCGTGCCCCGGGCGAACGTCGGGTCTTCGCCCGGCGGATACATCGACAGGTCGATCGAGTTCTGCATGTAGATCAGGCGCGCACCGAACACCTCGTTGGACACGTCGAGGTAGCCGCCCAGGATGTGCTTCCAGTCGTCGTCGACGCGGTAGCCGTAATAGATCTTGCGCTGCTCGGTGTTGTTCTCCGTGGTCTCCTGGCCGGCGAACACGGTGCCGGTGACGGCCCAGTCGCCGAAGCTGCGCGAATGGCGCACGTTCACGCCGTTGTAGGCGCCGACTTCCCAGCCATAGATGTCCTGCGGCACGCGCGCCCACGGCAGCGTGTAGCCGATGTAGACGCTGTCCGAGTACGCGTAGATCGGCAGCCGGCGGCGGCCCACTTGCACCGTCGTATCGGGCGCCACGTCGTACGAGAGATAGGCCCAGTCGACTTCCGGCTTGCCGTGCTCCGACGCGCGCGCCACCGCCTGGACGGTGCCGGACAGCTTGCCGGTGAAGCGGTAGCTGGCCTGCAGGCCCACGAGCGATTCGCGCGCGAGGCTCCATTCGTTGCCGTGGTAGACGGCGCCGTGCTCGTAATTGCCGATGAAGCAGGGACACGGCTGCCCCATGAACTCCCCGTCGGAACCGCCATAGGCCTTGCCCGCGGTGACGGTGGCGAACCCCGAAATACTCAAGTCGCTGGCCTGTGCCATGCCGGCGCTGGACAACAGCGCGGCGATCATCAGTTTCTTCATGCTTTTTATCGGTTAGTTGGCGGTGGCGATGACCTTGACGGTGGCGTCAACGTCCTTCCTGTCGATGTAGCCGACGGCGTTCGGATCGGCGGCGACGGCCTTGCGCATCGCCGCGCCCGAGTCCACCTCGGCGGGCGGCGTGCCGGTGCCCGTGAAAATCAGCTTGCCCCACATGGCCTGGACCTGGACCGGGTCCTTCTTGCAGGCCTTGGCGAAGAACTCGTCGCGCAACGGGTTCTTTTCCGTGAGGTTGATCGGGGTCGGAGACTTGATCTTGCCGAGGAACGCCTGGCATACCTGCGTCACGGGCGGCGCCAGCGACGAGTGGGCGGACACGATGATGCTGATCTCGGCGTGCGCGGGCGCCACGGCGCACGCCGCGAACGCCACGGCGGATGCCGCAGCGGGAAGGACTCTGTTCATGATGATGGTGTGGTGTTGAAAAGGATGCGGGTCAGGCGCGGCGCCGCGCGACGGGACTGTTCGATGCCGGCAGCGCGAGCCTGTCGCGCGCGGCCGGCTGCGGCAAGGCGTCCTGGCGCGCCAGGGTGAACACGCTCACGACGGCAGCCAGGCTGGCGGCCTGCTCGCGCAGCGCGCTCGCCAGGCCCGCGGTCTCGTCGACGAGACCGGCGTTGCTCTGCGTGTCCATGTCCATCTGGGCGATGGCATCGTTGATATGCTCGATGCCCGCGGTCTGCGCCTTGCTCGCTTCGGCGATCGCGGCCATGATGTCGGTGACGCGCCGGACGCTGCTCACGATCTCGTCCATCGTGCGGCCGGTCTGGTCGGCCAGTGTGGTGCCCAGTTCGACCTGGGTGACCGAGCGCCCGATCAGGGCCGTGATGTCCTTCGCCGCGGCCGCCGAACGCTGCGCGAGGCTGCGCACTTCGTTCGCCACGACGGCGAAGCCGCGCCCGTGTTCGCCGGCGCGCGCCGCCTCGACGGCCGCGTTCAGCGCGAGCAGGTTGGTCTGGAACGCGATGCCCTCGATGACGCCGACGATGTCCGCAATTTCGCGCGACGACGCATGGATCGCCTCCATCGTGGCGATCACCTGCCCGACGACGGCGCCGCCCTGCGTGGCGACATTGGCGGCGAATCCGGCCAGTTCGTTGGCCTGCGCGGCATTCGCCGCGTTTTCCTTGGCCGTGCCGGTGAGCGCGCCCATCGACGACGACGTCTGCACGAGCGCCTGCGCCTGGTGTTCCGTGCGCCCGGCCAGGTCGCCATTGCCCTGCGCGATCTGGACCGAGGTGGCGGCGATGTTGTCGGTGGCGCTGCGCGCCTCGCTGACGATCCGCACCAGGCTGCCGTTCATGTCCCGCAGCGCCTTCAGCAGCTTGCCCGTCTCGTCCTGGGCATCCACGGCGATCATGCTGGTCAGGTCGCCCGCGGCGACGGTTTCCGCCACCCGCACCGCCTCGTTCAACTGGCGCACCAGCGTGCGCGCGACGAGCAGCGCGAAGGCCAGCGTGACGACGAGGCCCAGCAAGCCCGTGACGGCGCCGCCGAGCACGGCCCGGTTCGACGAATCGGTCGCCGCGCCCACGGTGCCGGTGAAGCGGTCGCGCGCCGCCGTACGGAACCCCGCGACATCCTTGCGATAGGTCGCCAGCGCCGCGGCCATCGCCTGCAGCCTGTCCTTGGCCGGCATGCCGTTGTGATTCGCCATGGCGTCGGAAATCACGCGGGCCGTCTTGTAATACGTGTCGAACTCCAGCGCCAGCCGGCCCAGGTCCGCCTCATGGGCCTGGTCGAGCGCGCGCACGCGGCGGTAGTTGTCCGCCACCTTCGCAGCCAGGGCGTCGGCGCCGGCGATCTGCTCGGGTTCACCGGCGGCGGCCGCCGAGTTCAGCACGTCGATGATCTTGTCCAGGGCGCCCGTGTTCTCCGTCAGCGCATCGAGCACCGGATACTGCACGTCGCGCACGTCCGCCAGGCGCAGGTTGTTCTGCTTGAAGACGATGGCCGTGAAGGTCAGGTAAGCCCCCATGCACAACATCGCAATGGCCGGCGCCAACAGGACTTTCCACAGCACGGGCAGGCGGCTCAGCATCTTCACTCCACGCAGAAGCCGCAGGCCGGCCCCTCAAAGTTGACTTGAGGCAAATGTTATCTGGTATTTACTCATTCTGGCAAGAAAATAATTTCGTATAGACAACATTTGTGAAGTGTGTGAAATCCGAACTACGCCAGCCTGGCCAGGTCGCCTTTGAGGTGGGCCACCGTCGGCGTCACGACTGCCAGGAACGCTGCTTCACGCGCACGGCGGGCGTAACCGCCGCTTTCCGCGCGCAGCAACGCCCGTCCTCCCAGCGCCTGCAACTCCAGCGCGACGGCAGCCGCCGCGATGTCGACCATCCGCAGGCGCAGCGTCAGCAGGTCGCGCGGCCGTTCGCGCAGGCTACCGTCATCGAGACTGGCGCACAGCGTCTGCCGGCACGCTGCGATGTCTGCATCGAGTGCGTCGATTTCGCCACACAGGACCGACGGGCGGTTCCCGAGCGCCGCGCGCCCTGCCCGCAGCGATGCGCGCGCGAGCCCGAAACCGAGACCGCATTGCAGACCGACGAAAGCGGGCCGGATCGAGGGCAGGAAAACCCGCGCCTGCGGGTGGATCTGCCAGGACGCATCGAGCGCGACGTCGTCCAGCCTTAGGGCGGCCGTGTTGGTGCCGCGCAGCGCCAGCAGATCGAGGTCGGGTTCGCGCGTGACGCCGCGCAGGTCGTGGGGAAGTGCAAACACGGATGGATTGTCGTCTTGTTCGTCGCCGACAGCGATCGCGGCGACGAATCCGTGCCTGCGCAAATTCGTCGCCCAGGCCACCGTGCCGTTCAGACGCATGCCGTCCGGTGCGGCGGCGCCCGTGATGCGCAGCCGATCCAGGCCGCCCAGGAATTTCATCGCATTCGACAAACCGGGCGCACCCGCCAGCCGGCCACGCAACAGGTCCGGCACGAGCCGGCGCAGGAGGTCCCGGTTCGGACTCGCCAGCATGCAGGCGATGACGGCGCGCTGCGCCCAGTAGACGAAGGCGGCGCTGAGCGAATGTTCGGCGAGTCCCGCGACGACATCGACGGCCGCACTCAAGGGGCGTCCGTCCCCGCCCTCGCTTTCGGGCACCCCCACCGCGAACAGGCCGGCCTCGGCCAGATGGGCCGGCAGCGCATCGGCATGCAGCGTGTCCGAGTCCAGCTTGTCCGCGTGCCCGTCGAGCCATGCGACCAGCGATTCATCCATTCGTACCATCGTTTGGCCCTCTGTGAAATCGAACTGTAGCGATGCTAGGCGAAATCAAGATCCATACAAATAAATAGCGATTTTTCGGTTTCGGGATTCCATGTAGACTTCGAGCGGATCATTCATAGATAGCAAAATGCGCAACATTTTCGTATCCGTCATGGCTTGTTCATTGCTGTCCGCGCATGGACGGTCTTTTGCCCAGGAGGCGAAGGTGCCGCGGGTTGAATTTACTGTTTGGGAACGCGTGCTGTCCGGCACACTCGGCACAAAGCCGATCAGTATGGCGCTGACCCGCATCGCCGGAAATGTGTCGGGCTGGTATTGCTATGAGCCCTGTTCCAAGAAAACCCGGCATCAGCTTAAGCTGACGGGTACGGTGAAAGCCAACACGCTCAAGCTGGCCGAGCGCGATTCGCAGTCTGCGAAGAACATCGCGACCGGCCGCTGGACCGTGAACCTGGACGGAGATAATGCCTCGGGAACCTGGACATCGCCCGATGGCAGGAAGACGTTTCCGCTGCACGTGCGCGATACGCAACCGATGCCGTTCGAGCTTCGCCTCGTTGCCGACGCGATGCCGAATGCATCGGATGACAGCGACGCAGCGCCTCATGTATCGGCCATCAGGATCTATCGAAAGGGCCAGCTCGCGCAGGAACTGGCAACCGATTCCCAGGGTCCTGGCAGCGTCTTCATTCCGTCGCTCGTCGATGCCAATTTCGATGGGCTCCCCGATCTGACGATTGCGCTCAGTTTGCCGGCGGGACCGAACATTCCACAGCAGACCTGGCTATTCGATCCGCGCACGCAGCGCTTCGTCGATGCGCCGGATACGCTGCAGGGGATTACCTCCCCCGAGTTCGACAAGAAATTCAAAACCATTGTTTCCCAATGGCGTAACGGGTGCTGCGAACATGGCGTGACGACGTATCGTTGGGATGGCGCGCGGCTCAAGGAAGCCGCCACGGCGTCGAGCGTGCAAGTGCCGGTGCTGGTCGGCCAGAAGATCCTGTATTGCTACACGATTCCCGAGTATCGGGACGGGCGTATCGAATTTCCCGATCGGGTAGAACAGGTCGGCGATCGCCTGACGTTGACGTTCGAGGACTTCAGCGGCTGCGAATCGCAGGAATTATCCCACGCATCGGGCGACATCACGGTATGGAAGCGTGACGCAGCGGGACAACTCAAGGCAGTGCGCACCGAAACCAGGCAGTGGAATCAGGTCGAGACGACGGCCGGGCGCCGTTATTGTCCGGAGGTGCCGTATTTCGCCAATGGACTGATAAGCGGAGGGTGTTGAACGATCCTCCTCAAGAGGATTGTAGCGAGACCGCGCCGTGATCACACGAGACGGCGCAATTCAGGCTTGATGGGCGAAACGATCGAACAAAACTAACGGCGCGCCCTGCCGAGCGCGTAAGTCGCGGCATCAATTTCGTCGCCAAATCTCAGCACATCGTTGAATAAGCGGTTCGAATGATCTGTCAGTAACGTCTCATCATCCGCACCATAGAATTTCCGGAATACCTGGCCCGATTGCGCATCCCATCGGAACATCACCTCCTCAAGTTCATAATCAACAAATACGTCGCGATCTTTACCTAACGCAGATTTACTAATTCCCATTCGCAAGCCTTCTTATAGATTCGTAGTATGACCTACTCTCAGCCTCAATTTGAGAAAGGCGTTCCGACTCCGGAGGCAATGTGCGGCCTATCTCATATAATAAGTGGCCTTGCCCACCTGGAGTCTTGACCTTCCTTGCAATTTCTTCGTATGTATCGTTACCCAAAATTCCGCGTGCAAGGTCCTCAGACTCCTTAGCATAAATCATTTCTGGCGAATTCACCTGAATCTCCGAGATCAGACCACTCCTGGTTTTTAAATTACTATTGACTCCACTATATCCAAACGGGTCAGTCTCAGGATCAATGCGCTTTACTGCTGCGCCGGCCTCCTTGAGGTCGCGCACTACATCATCGATTTTCTCACTCGGGACGATAATCGTGTTTCTCGCCAAGTCCTTGATTCGTGTGGGGTCGCCCTCGTAGTCATTCATGATTTTCTCCATGGCGCGTTTTTCGGATTTGATTGGCGCCTTGGCTACTCGACCACCATATCTTGCTGCTATCTCATCCGCCAGCGCGTCGATCTCCGCTTTCGCGGCGGGGGCTTTCGCATATACCGCTGCAAAATCTTCCGCAAGCACCTCTTGCCGTTTGGAGTTCGGACCTTCGTTAGGTTTCTCTGGAGGGTCGGGCAAATCTTTGCGAGGAGGCGCTCCTGAGTTACCCCCTCCACTAGCACTACCATCTTTTTTAGATGTGTTCGATGCTTTAGGCTGGGCCACACCGCTTCGGGGGCCGCGGCCGGAATTCTCGGAATAAGCGGGCTTCAAAGGCTTACCAACCGTGTCGTTGATATGTTGAACAATTATTTCAACCTTCTCTGGCCGCGCTGCCTTTACCGCTGGGATAGCCGTGTGCGATTCCTTTGGCGCGACCTGCGCGAGAAGTTTTGCGAGTCTCGCATCAAGCTCGACCAACGCCACTGGCAGCTGCCTTATCGCGGCTGCCTGAACGGCGTAGAACTTCCTCTCCCACTGGCTCAATGTCGCGATTGCTCGTTGTGCCTCACTAAAATACTTGAAACGCTCAAGATGCGCACGTAGGCCCCTGCAAATTTCGATAAGCTTGTTTACTGTCTTCTCAAAAGCCTGCAACAACGCTTTTTCATACATCCTGAACTTGATTGCTCTAAGAAAACCGATCAAGTCGCCTTTTACAAATTTCTGGAGAAATCTGATGACATCACCAAGCTTCGCAGCCTCTTTGATGAGCAAGAGCATAACCGCACGCAAGGCTGCACCCAACTCGGAACCTGCAATGCCGCCGACTACGGCACCGACGCCTGCCGCCACTGCTCCACCTGCGGCCATTGCCAACGGCAAGGCCAGAGTTATCATACAGGCAGCGAGAACGATCCATTCCATTGTCTCATCCCGCTTCTCGGGATACTGTGCAAGCCGGACAATGACTGCGACGGCATCTCGTGCGCTGGTAACGATTACGACCCCCGGGACGAAACTGACCAGCATGTCGGCAATGACCACCGACAATGGCCTATTGTCCGCGAACTCACCGAATAAAACGGATTTCAACCAATCCAGTCCTCCAATCGCGCTGGACCAGACATCATCGACAATCGATTTGCGCTCGCTCATTCCGTGTTTCCACCCGATTCGTCTGCATCTGTTGGCAGCATGTTGATCGAAGCAGCAAAAAACGCGTTGACGTCGTCGTCGAGCTCCGCGCGCACATGCGACTTGGCTGGATTCGTGTCTCGCTGATACTCCACGCGGGCCGTGACACCGGTCGGTACGTCGCCGAGCCGGGCATAGCCATCGGCATCAAGGGTACCCGTTCTAACCGTGCCATCACTTAAAAATGCCTTGAACGGACGCCCAACAATCGCTTCTCCCCAATCAGTGAAATAACGGAATTCGATCTCATCCTTTTTCAGCTCAACACGAGGGAGGTGCGGCATGGCGAAATTGGACCGGGCCCCGCCCGTGAAGCTTTTTCTCCCCGCATGTACCGCAATCTTCCCCGGACACTGCACCGTAATATTCCCACCCTCGATGGTGATATTCGCCCCATCCGCCGTCGACAAACTGATCCGCTTCGCCGCCGCCCAGTCCACATGCGCATGAGCGCTGACGACATGCACGTCATCGCGCGCCTGCACATCGAGCGTCCCGGCCTGCGCCTGCACGTCGACCGCATCCTGCGCCGCGATCATCTGCAGCCCGACGCCGCCTTCGCCCGCCTTCACGGCGCCGGCCAGTATGCCGATCGCCTGCCCGGTATGCATCCGCATGGCGCCACCGGTGACGAACTGCGTGTCCTGCCCACTCATCAAGCTGACCGTCTCGCCGTTCGACAGCTGCACCGCATCCGCCGCGGTCACGCCCAGCCCGGCCTTCGCCGACAGAGCGATCACGGGCGCCGCCACGTGCGGCAGCTTGTCGTCGCCCGATGCAGCGCCATCCAGCGCCACCGTCCCGGCCACCGCATTCAACATGGCCTGCAACGGCGCCGCCTTCGCATCCAGCGCGCTGGTGCCGGCCTTCGTCGCACCCAGGTGCGCTGCCAGGCCCACTGTCTTGTGCGTCGTCGCCGCCTCGCTGAACGTCTCGCCCAGCTTGACGGCCTGTTTCAGCAGCGCGATGCCGGCCACGTTGTCGCCCACCGGCTCGCGCGACGACGCATCGTGCTCGATGCGATAACTCGATACGAGCAAGCCCGCGCCCGCGCGCAGCGCGCCATAGGCATCGGTGCGCAGTTCGGCGCCCTGGCCGCGCAGGCTGCCGCGGTAGTTGTCGGCGCCGTGGATCAGGTGGCCCAGGTTCAGTTCCGTCGCGGCGTGCGTCGTGCGCAGCTGCACGCGGCCCTGCGCGTCGGTGTCGTCGAACAGCAGCTGATTGTAGCCCGCACCGCCGAATTCCTTCGTGCGCACGCCCCACTGGGCCGCGGCGTTGCGGTGGCCGGCCAGCGCGGCCGACGCGCCGTGCCACACGGAGCTGTTGCCCCCTGCGAGGTTGCCCTGGCCGGAGGTTGCGTGATCGTGCGCGGCGTCGAATGGATTGGTGCCGGCGTCGCGATGTTCGCCGCCCGGGGTCGGCGACACGCCGCCTTCGCCCTGGCCGTTGTACAGGGCGCCCACGATGACCGGGCGGTCGATGTCGTTTTCGATGAACTGGACGATGACTTCCTGCCCGATTCGCGGCAGGAACTGGCTGCCGATGCCGCCGCCTGCCAGGCGCTGCGCCACGCGCACCCAACACGTGGCGTCGCCGCTGTCCTGCCAGTGGAAGCGGATGCGCACGCGGCCCAGGCGGTCGCAATACAGTTCGTCGGCACCGCGCGGCGTGTCGCTGCCGTCGGGGCCCACGACGATCGCGCTCTGGGCGCCCGCAACCGTCGGGCGCGGGTGGCTGCGGCCTTCACTGCCGTCCAGTTGCGGACGCCAGACGACGTCGGCGGCGACGGCTTCGAAGCAGTTCGCGTAGCCGGCCGTACGCGCCTGCGCGAGCGCCAGGCCGAAGTCTTCCGGCAAGTCGTCGCGCAGGATTTCTTCCAGCAGCGCGGGGATGGGGCCGAACAACTCGGCCAGCGCATCCTGTGCCCGAGTCGGCAGGTTGTTCACGCCGACGCTCGTCACGCGCAGGATCGTGAACGGCGCCGCCGCGCCGAGCGCGGTCACCGGGGCGCCGGTCACCGTCAGCCGCGTGCCCGCACGCAGCGTGCGCAGGGTCGAGCGGCCGCGCCATAACTGGCTGCGCGCCTCGCGCGCTTCCATCTGCAGATCGGCGTAGCGGCGGGCGTCGGCGCTGTCGGCATACGCGTACTGGCCGGGGGTGTCGAACGATTCCAGCCACGGCAGGCTGCCATTCGACAGCCGCGACGGCGAGTTCGCGGCGACCGCCTGCTTGCTCTTGTAGTCGTAGCTGAGGAGCGTGACCGCCGCTGCCCCGACGCTGCGCAGCGCCGCCAGCGCCTGCACGCTGTCGCTTTTTTCGCGCGCGTGCGCGCCATGGAAGCGTGCGCCGCCGGCGTCGATGCTGGGGTCCTCGGCCACGGCGGACGTATCGCGGCTGTCAGCGAACAGCACCATGCGCGGGCCATCGTTGGCCTGTTCGAAGCGCCACGTCAGGCCTTCTTCCGCGAGCAGGCGCTCGACGAACGCCAGGTCCGATTCGCGGTACTGGCAGCAGTAGCTGCGCGGGTTGGCACCGTCCATGAACGGGCCGACGTCGTCGCTCCAGCGCCAGCGCGCGTCGGGTGCATAGGCGGAAAAGACGTCGTCGACGATGTCGGTGACGGACTTGTCTTGCCACACGCGACTGTTGCGCACGTGGGCCAGGCGCCACACCCAGTGGGCGATGCGCACGCGGTAGCGCGCCAGCCCGCCGTCGCTGCCCAGTTGCGCGGCCGCGCAGATCTCGCCGGCGAAATCGGCACGCGTACCGTCCGCCAAGGTGACTTCGAGGGCGGCCGGACGGCCAAGCAGCGACGATGGATCAATCGCGGCGCTGGTCGACAGCGCGATCACGTCGCGTACGCCGAGGCCCTGCACCGCATCGTCGGCAACGAACGCCTCGACCAGCAGTTCACCGCCCGGCAGATCCGTATCGCCATCCCCGACCCGCAACGCGTACAGGCGGGTCACGCTGTCGAATCCGGCAAGGGCGGCCAGCGCTTCCAGCGCCTGGGTCATCGATTGCTGCAAGACACACTCTCCAACTCATCCATACTTAACAAACTTAACTTTACGCTAATCGCGACCGCTACGCTATAGCCTGAAAGAAACTGCATAAGTGTTACAAACCGTGATTAAGAACACGGTTTTGCCCAGCTATAATGCGGGAAAAATATTGTCTGCATGTAACATTGCATGCTGAGCATTTGTAACTGTGACGGAAGAAAAGCATGGCAGGACCATTGATCGTATTGGGTGACAGGACATCGCACGGCGGCAGCGTGATCGAAGCGTCGACGCTGAGCGATTGCGACGGCAAGGGCATCGCGCGCGTGGGCGACATGACCGTGTGTCCGCGCCACGGCCGCTCCCCCATCGTCAGCGGCGACACCACGTTCATCGTGGACGGCAAGGCCGCCGCCCGCCATGGGGACAAGGCCGGCTGCGGCGCCACGCTGATCGCCGGCCAGCAGGCGACGGTCGATCATGTGTAACCCGTGCCGCCGCAGCCGGATGCGGAGATGGACCTGATGGGCACATGGATCCGCGGCGGCATCCTGACGATGCTGACGTTCGGCGCCTTCTGGGGTGGCGCCATCTTCACCTGGCGCGGCACCGACCGCGCGCCATCCACGTCCGACCTGGTCACGTACCTGGTCGCGCTGCCGCTCGCCGTGCTGGCCGGGGTGCTGCTGGTCCGTCGCCTCGCGCGCGCGACACCGGCTCCCGTGACTACTGCCCCGGCGACTCCCGTTCCCGCCGCGGCGGCGCGCCTGCCCGCGCTGGCGCTGGTCGATGCGGCCGTGCGCACGCGCCACGGCGATTTGGTCGATGAACTGGCCGCCGCACTCGACGCACGACGCGCGCGCCCCGACCTGGACCCGGAGCTCGTCGACGACGCAGGCTATCCCGTGATGACCATGCGCGTGCCGTCCGCCGGCGACGCCGCATGGCGCGCGGAGGCCGAGCCATGGCTCGCGGCACAGGGCCAGTCTGACATCCGCTTCGGTGAAGCGCACTGGCGCGCCCTCGAACTGGCGAGCAGCGTCGTGAGCGAACTTGCCGACGCCGCGGCACTGGCCGCCGTCGACGACCCGTTGCTGCGCATCGTGCCCCTGGCGCCTGTAGACTGGACCGCCGCACAGCGCACGGCGGCCGGCGCGTGGTTCGTCCACGTCGCCGCGCAGGCCGGTTGGGCCGCGGACAAGGTCGCGGTCAGCCCCGCCCCGCCGGGCGAACCCGCGGCCGCCGCCAGCGCCCTGCTGTCGGTGCTGGCCGGCCAGACGAACAACGATCCGGCATTGACTATCCTGCTCGCCTTCGATTCGCGCATCGACCAGGCGATCGTCGACCGGATGGCGGCCGACGGCACCCTGTTCTCCGCCGCCCATCCGCAGGGACTGGTGCCGGGCGAAGGCGCCGCGGGGCTCCTGCTGGCCGATACCGCGTACGCGGCGCCGACGCTGCAGGCGGCGAGCACCACGCGCGGCGCATCGGCCGACGCCGTGCCCCGCATCGACGCCGCGGACCTGCGCCGGCTGGCGGAACGGGTGCTGGCCGAAACCGCCGTCGACGCGTCCACCGTGTCCGCGCTGTTCGCGGATGCCGACCACCGCAGCAACCGCGTCCTCGAGGCGATGGCACTGGCCCACGACGACCTGCCGCACCTCGATGCAGGCATCGACGTGAGGACCACCGGGCCGGCTTGCGGACAGTCGGGTGCCGTGCCGTTCCTGGCCGCGCTCGCGCTGGCCCGCCGCCAGGCGCTGGATGGCGCGGGCGCCGTCCTGTGCGTCGGCAATGCCGATCCGGTCCATCGTAGTATCGCCGTGGTCTGCCCGGCCGGTGTCACCGCTTCCGCCGCCGCTTGATGAGTCTCGCGTCCACCCACGTGTCGATCGGCTACTTCGGCAAGATCCCGAGCCGCGGCGACTTCGTCAAGGGTTCCGACAACCCGGCGCTCGTCAAGCTGCTGGACGACTGGCTCGCGCGCGCCATGGACCTCATGACGGCGGACGCGCATTGGAAGGCGAATTACGACGCAGTCGCCCCGCTGCACTTCGTCATCACGGGTCCGCGCCGCCGGCACGCGATCGCCGGCCACATCGTCGCGAGCAGCGACGAGTCGGGACGCCGCTTCCCGTTCCTCATGATGGGCATGCTCGACGTGGCCGAACCGGGCGCGTTTGTCCCGTCCGCACCGTTGCTGCTGGGTCTCTTGTGGAGCCGCCTGGAATCGCTCAGCAAGGGGCTGGTGACGGCCGTCGACGCCGACGCGCCGCTCCGTGCCGCGGCCGGCCAGGTCGTCGAACTCGACGTGCGTGCGGATGCCCACGCGGCGGCATTTGCCGACTTCGTCGAATTGCAGTCGCTCGACACGCTGCAGGCGCTGCTGGCGCAGGCCGGCTACGCGGGCTCGGTGCGCCGGGTGCTGCTGGCGCTGGGCATGCTGCTGCAGCCCGTCCTGGCCAGCAGCGCGAGCCGGCTGGAGAAAAGCCTCGTCCTGCCGCTGCCTGCCGATCCGCTGTACCGCGGCCTCGTCGGCGCCTACTGGATGCATGCGATCGCGCCGTTCCTCGCGCGCGCCGATTTCGAGCTCGCGCTGTTCGTGACGCGCATCGGCACGCGGCCGCGCCTCGTGCTCGGTTTCGGCGGCGCCTCGGCCCAGACGCTGCAGGCGATCATGGATCCGCAGGCGGGCAGCGAGCGCCACATCGCCTTCGACGACCTTGACTGGGTCGAAGACCAGGTGGAGTCCGACTATGCCGTCGACAAGGTGTCCAGGCACCTGAAGCGGTCCGACGTCTCGCTCAAGTCCGCGCTGGATGCGTTGTGCGCGGCATTCATCGGCACCTGAACCATGCGACAACGAGAACTCCGCGTATGCTGACACCTTCTCTTCCACCGACGGCCCAGGCGATCCAGGCGCTCGTGGCGCGCTTCACCCAGTCGAGCCGCGTGCTGCGCCTGCATACGCCGCTGGGCGGCGACGTCCTGCTGGCCGAATCGCTGCACGGCGAGGAAGCGATCGGCACGGGCTACCGGCTGCGCGTGTCCGCCCTGTCGACGGATGCGGGGCTGGGGCTCAAATCGCTGTTGGGACAGCCCGTGCTGCTCGAGCTGCTGGCCGGGCCGTTCCAGGGCGTGCGTCCTTTCCACGGTCACGTCACGGCGGCCGAGATGACGGGCGCGAACGGCGGCCTGGCCCGGTACACGCTGACGATCGAACCCTGGACGGCATTCCTCGCGCTCGGCCGCGACAGCCGCGTCTTCCAGGACAAGACAATCGTCGACATCATCGACACCGTGTTTTCCGCGTACGACGGCAAGGGCAGGCTGGCGCCCGCGTGGCGCTTCCAGGTCGACCGCTCGCTCTACCCACGGCGCAGCCTGACGACGCAGTACCAGGAAAGCGATCTCGCGTTCGTGCGACGCCTGATGAGCGAGGAAGGCCTGTTCGCCTTCTTCGAGCACGAAGGCGATCCGGACTGCGCGACGCTCGGGGCGCACACGCTCGTCATCGCCGACAGCAACGACGCGTTCAAGCCGAACACGCAGACCCTCGTCCGCTTTACGCAATCCGGCGCCGTGATGCGCGAGGACAGCATCGACCGCTGGCGCACCGAGACGCGCCTCGCTACGAACGCCATCGAACTGCGCAGCTGGGACTATCGCGCGCGCCAGGCACGGGACGTCGGCGCGGCCGGACAGGCCCCGGTCGAACTGGCCAGCCGCGACATTCCCGGCGTGTACGCGTACACGAGCCGCGAACACGGCGGGCGCATCGCCGAGCGCCAGCTGCAGGCGCTCGAAGCGGGCAAGGTCGTCCACGTGGGCGCCGGCACCGTGCGGACCTTTACCCCGGGGACGACGTTCACCCTGGCGGACCATGGCGCCCGGGACAGCGCGGCCGCCTCCTTCCTGCTCGTGCGCGTACGCCACCTCGCGCACAACAACCTGGATGCCGATACGGCGTCGACGCTCGTCCGCCACCTGGGCCACGATCCGGTCGCCGCGCTCAATGACGAGATCCTGTCGGCGAGCCTGCACGCGCGCGGCACACGCATTGCGGAACGCCCCGTGTACCGCAACAGCTTCGACGCGATCCCCGCCGCGACGCCGTACCGCGACAGCCGGCTGGACGGCCACGGCCGCCTGCTGCATCCGCACCCGACAGTGCAAGGCCAGCAGACGGCCATCGTCGTCGGCCCACCGGGCACCGCGATCCACACGGACCGCGACCACCGCATCAAGGTGCAGTTCCACTGGCAGCGCGGCGAAGCGAGCCACAGCCGCCTCGATCATCCAGCGCCCGACGGCCACACGGGCGCCCCGGCAGACGACCGCGCCGGCACGTGGGTGCGCGTGGCGACGCCGCTTGCGCCGGTCGCCGGTGCCAACTGGGGCAGCCACGCCCTGCCCCGCGTCGGGCAGGAAGTCCTGGTCGACTTCCTGGACGGGAACATCGACCGCCCCGTGGTGATCGGTGCCGTCTACAACGGTGCGGGCGCGGACGACGCGCAGCACAACACGGTGGCCGGCGGCCCGGGCGCCGCGACCGGCAACGCGGGCGCGTGGTTCCCCGGCGCGGCCGGCGCGCACGCCCACGCGGCCGTCCTGTCCGGCCTGAAAAGCCAGACCATGCAGGCCAGCGGCAACGGCGCCGGGGCTTACAGCCAGCTCGTGTTCGACGACACGCCGGGGCAGGCGCGCGTAGCGCTGCAGCGGCATGCGAAGGCGCATCGGGGGACGGAGGAGCTGAATCTCGGGCATCTCGTGCATCAGACGGATAACCAGCGGCTGGGGGCCGTGGGGCTGGGGGCGGAGCTGAAGGCGGAGCATGGGATGGCGGTGCGCGGACGCCTTGGCCTCCTCGTCTCCGCCGACCGGAGCGGGGCGGATGCCGCGCAGATGGATGCGCGCCCGGCCCGGCAGCAGATCGACGCCGCGCAGTCGCTCGCGACGTCGGTGGCGCAGACCGCGCAAAAACACAATGCCGGGCTGGTGGACGAACCAGCTCCGGACAAGCTGACGGCCATCGCCCAGCTGGCGTCCGGCGCTACCGCGATCGACAGCACGTCGAAGTCGGCCGGCACGCAAGGTGCCGCCGCCTTCGATGCGCCGCAGATCCAGCTCACGGGCCCGGCCGGCATTGCGGCCGCCACGCCGGCAAGCGCGGTATTCGTCAGCGGTGCGACCAGCGCGATTGTCGCAGGCCAGGACGTCAACGCCGCCGCACAAGGGGCAATACATCATGCCGTCAAGGCCGGCATCAGCCTGTTTACATACGGTAAAGCGGCCAGCGCCACGAAACCGAACCAGGAAACGGGGATCCGCCTGCATGCCGCCAGCGGCAAGACAAGCGTACAAAGCCAGTCCGGCCCCGCGCGCCTGACGGCCGACAAAGCCGTGACCTGTGCCAGCGTTTCCGGGACGGTGATCAGCGCGGCGAAAGACCACCTGCTGATGACGGCCCAGGGCGCGTTTCTCAAGCTGGAAGGCGGGAACATCATGCTGCACTGCCCCGGCACCGTCAGCTTCAAGGCCACGCACAAGGAGTTCGCCGGGCCGCAGCGCGCCTATGGACCGGAACTGGACTTCACGCATCCGTCACCCTTGAAAGTCGAGGTTGTCCCCGCCCGCTTGAGCACGCGCGTCATCGTCGACAGGCCGTTGCAGGACCTGATCGGCGCCAGCAGCAGCGGCGCCGTGCCTTACCGCTTCATCGACCACACGGGCACCCTGGTCGCCAAGGGCAAACTGGACGACAACGGCGCGACGCAACGCGTCTTCCACCAGACGCAGAGGGATTACACGGTACTGCTCGGCGAGCCCGGCGAGTGGCACCGCGTCGACCACGCGGACGATGACACGGCATGCGGTTGCGGGGGCGAGGACCATGACCACGACGCCCGCGAAGGCGGGGAACATGATGCTGCGGCCGTCGTCGACCAGGCAGACGATTCGCCGGAAGGCGCACTGCCGGCCTACGACGCGGCGTTCGAGCGCCAGCTGCTCGATCACCTGGTCTTTGCGGATCCCGCGATTCTGCAGGCAATCGAAGATGGCGAAGCATGATGCCGTCGTCCCACACATCGAGGATGGAGAAGAACATGAAGGTTTTGCGTAACGTCGCGGCGGCCGCACTCGCCACTGCCTGGTTCGCTGTCCATGCGCCGGCGGTTGCGGCGCCGGCACACAACGAGGTGAAGCTCACTTACGGCGTCAACGAGGTCAAACTGGGCAAGATGTCGCTGCGCATCGTGCGCGGGATGGTCGCCAACGGCACGGCGAGCAGTTTCGACACGTTCACCGTGTACCTGATGCCGGACGGCGTGGGCGATCCGTGGTTGCAGGTGACGACCAGCACGCCGAAGGGCCTGGGCTACAACTTCCGCAACTACGAGTCCGGCGATGCGAATACGCAGGCCGTTGCGTTCTACGTCGAAGGAAATCACCTGTTCGCGGTCCAGGCGACGAAAGTCGGGCCCAGCGCCGATGCGCAGGGTGCGCGCAAGACGCCGTTCGATTTCGAAGTCGTCCGGTTCAACGAGAACGAGGATATTCCGCTGTTCAAGAGCGACAGCGAGCAACGTTCGAAGGGCCAGTACGTGGATGGACGCGATGCGATCGGCCATGAATTCTTCGGCCGCTGAGGGGTAAACCGATGTTCGTACGTGCGACCTATTATCGCGAAAAGAAGACCGTCCACTACTTCGACGAGAACGGCGATGAGACGCTGTACATCGGCGGCTCCTTCGCGTGGCGCACCAACAATCCCGGCAACATGGCCAAACCGGGCAGGCGTGTCGTCAGCACGAGTATCGGCTATGCCCAGCGCACATCCAACCCGAAGAGCCTCTTCCTGATTTTTCCCGACCGCGCGACCGGCGATGCCGAGCGCATTCGCCTGCTCAAGGAGGTCTACGGCGACAACTCGATCGCATCGATGATCGAGGCGTACGCGCCGCGCAATGAGAACGACACCGACGGCTATATCGCCACCGTGAGCAAGGCGACCGGCGTCGACAAGTCCACGCGCCTGGATGCGCTGACCGACGACCAGTTCAAGAAACTGACGGCGGCGATGGCGAAGCACGAAGGCTGGATCCCCGGGAAGATCGTCCCGCTGGGCAAACCGAAGACGGCGGAATTGCGCGACAAGCTGCAGCAGCCGCTGGCCGGGCAGCCGGTCGCCCTGAAGGGCGGCAAGCAGGAGATCACCGTCAAGACCGATGCCGGCGGCGCCCTGCCGCTGTTGTACCCGAAGCTGTTCGAGGACAAACTGTCGCTCTACCTCGACAACGTGGGCGACAAGATCGGCGATCTGCTCGACACCGGCACCGGGTACGCGTGTACGTTCATCGCGCCGTACTTCGCGATGCAAAGCAAAGCCGAGGTCCACGAGACCAAGGCCAGGACGGCGCCGCTGATCCACATCGTCAAGGGCGGGGAAACCCTCAGCACGATCGCTGCAAAATATCCGGGCGTGACCGTCGATGCACTGGTCGCGGCGAACGGGCTGAAAGACCGCGACCGGATCTTCGCGCGCCAGCACCTGCGCATCCCCGGCAAGGCCGCGGCAACCGCGACCGCGCCGAAACCGGCATGGCCCCCGAAGCCGGCCGCGGCGCCAGCCAAACCGGCACCGAAGCCGCAACCGAAGCCACGTCCTTCCCCGGCACCCGCCGTCCAGGTCGACCGCCAGCGCACCGACAAGAATCATCCGATTACGGTACTGAGCAGCCCCCAGCTGGAAGCCAGCGGCAAGCAGTGGTGCGGACGCTTCCTCGGCAATAACACGCTGGCGGGCCTGAATGCCGACTTCCGTCCGAAGGCGACGCGCTTCATCGCCGCGCTCAAGGCCGCGGGCGTCGGCGTGAAGATCAACGCCGTCTTCCGTCCAATCGAACGCTCCTACCTGATGTACTGGTCGTTCATGATCTGCCGTGGTACCGACCCGACCACCGTCCCGCCCTGGCCGAACGTTGCCATCGACTGGACACATCGTGGTTCCGACGGCAAGCCGGATCTCGCGGCCGCCAAACAGGCGGCGGAAGACATGTGCAAGGGCTACGGCATCAAACCGCATTCGAAGTCGCAAAAAGTCGGCCGTCCCAAGCGCTCACGCCACAACTTCGGCGGCGCGCTGGACATGAACCTGAGCGCCTATGTCGGTAAATCCGTCAAGGACGCCGACGGCAAGGACGTCAAGGTGAAAGGGTTTTCGACGCTGGTCGACATCGGCGCGACCTATGGCGTCCTCTACTATCCACAGGAAAACATGCACTGGTCCGACACCGGACACTGATCGATGCCCATGAAAAAATATCTCTTCTTCCCCCTCTGCGCGCTGGCCTGTGCCGGTTGCCATGCCGACGGCCTGCCCATCACGGGTGTCGTCGAACAGATTCCTGTCATGGCCGACGGAGCCAACGTCAGCGCGCGGCCGGTCTACGTCATGACCGACCAGAAGTTGTCCGCGCCGGCCGTCTTTAGCGGCCTGCAAGGCCTCGGATCGACGCTGACCGTCGCCTGCTGCTTCGAAGTCAGGAACACGGCGCCAACGTCGCTCGACGCCGAGCTGGCGAAATACGGCAAGGATCCCGAGTTCGCCGCCCACATGAAAAGCATCAAGGGCTATCGCTACATCTACATCGCGCAGCCCTCGTCCGACAAGCAGCGCTGGACGCCGCTGATGAAAACGCTCGCGCGGAATGCTGCGAACCCGGACGACGCTTCGCCGTTTTCCGCGGCGGCTGTCGCGGCGCAGTTCGACAAGGCGACCATGCCCGCGTCGTTCAGTGCCAACAATGTACCGATGACGCTGCAGGTCCGCACGGACAAGAGGACTGGCCGCACGGTGTATGCATTCACGCAGAGCGGCAACAAGGTCGAGTTCTCTGAAAGCGCCTTCGCGGACTGATCGCCGCGAGACACCGACATGAACGACATTGGCCCAGTCCTGGCCCTGAGCATCGCGGCGACGTGCTGCCTGCCGGCTTCCGCCCGGCAGCTCGACGTTGCCAGGTTCCTCAAGGAACGCGGTGCGGAGAGCGCCGAACTCCGTCAGCTGGCGCGCTCGCCCAGTCCGGCGGTAGTACCCGTCGCGTTCTACGACAAGGACGGCATGGCGCCGAGCTGCGGCCTTCTCGTTGCCGTCCCCCACGCGGCGAAGCCACGCTATATCGACATACTGGATGCGGACAGCGGCAGCACGTTTCCGCAATGCGTCGCGATACCGTCGATCAGGGCGTTCCGCCTGCAGGACAGGCGTTACCTTGCCATCGAATATCTGGACCGGGACACGCGCGACGATACCTATCGTTATTTCCATTACGTGTACGATGACCCGGCCCAGGGCTTCGTCGAGGACAAGATGCTCAACGACGGGGTCCCGTCGTCCGACTTGAGGAAACAAGCCGACGGCATCAAGCTTGCACGCGAGACGATGATGCGCAAGACGTTCCCGCAATGGCGCTTCCTGGAACGTGACTTCATAGCGGGTGACACGTCCTCATTTGCCACCTTCGAGGACGGCCATGCGCGCGCCTGCCATTTCGCGATGGAAGCCGGCACCAAACCGCTATCGGCAAACCTGGCCGACGTGGCGTCGACGACCGGCTGCGCCAGCGTCCTCGCTGCTACTCGGCTGGACGCACCCGCCGCGACGTACTACATCTCCATGTTCAGATCGGACGCCGGCAAGCAGCTGGTCGCCATCGCGTCCATCGCGAACGACGGCACGCTGAAGGTCGAAAAAGACCTGTCCGCCGACATCAATGGCGCAGGCGCAACCGGCGATATCAGGGCGGCCAGGACCGCACTGTCGCAACGCCTGGGCACCTTCAGCGATCCATCAACCCGACAATGACACCGCTCTGACATGGACCTCGCAACGTTAAGCGAAGCACTCCGCCGCTTCGGCACCGGCCTTTCACAACACGCCCGGCTCATCACGCTGACCAGCGCGCACGACGCCGCGCTGCCGCAAGCCCCGCTCGCCGAACGGGTGCGTGGCCGCGAAGCCGTCAACGATGTATATCGTTTCGACGTCGACGCACTGAGCACGTCGACCGACCTCGATCTCGCGGGCTTCATCGGCGAAGAACTGACCGTCGGCCTGCTGCAGCCCGACGGGTCGCGCCGCGCGTGGCACGGCATCTGCACCGCAGCCGAATGGCTGGGTGCCGACGGCGGCGTCGCGCGCTACCGGCTGCGCCTGGAGCCCGCGCTGGCCCTGCTGCGCCTGCGCCGCGACAGCTACATCTTCCAGGACAAGAACGTCCGCGACATCGTCACCGAGCTGTTCGCGGACTACCCGCAACTGCGCTTCGACTTCGACATCACGCAGGACCTGCCGCCGCGCCCCATCTGCACCCAGTACCGCGAAAGCGACTACGATTTCTTCGTACGCCTGATGGCATCGGAAGGCCTGTCCTGGCGCTTCGAGCACGACCAGGCCGTCACGGCCGACGACGGCCAGGCGCGGCACCGCGTGATCATTTTCGACAGCGCGGCCGAGTTTCCCTCGACGCCGGGCAACGCCGCCATCCGGTTCCACGGCGTGCGCGCCACCGACACCGACGACGCCATCGACGACTTCCGCGCACGCCGGCGCGTGCAGGCGAACGCCGTCTCGATCAGCAGCTGGGATCCGGCCCAGGTCCGCGCGCCCGCCGCCGAACAGCAATCGATCCTGGACGGAGGCGAGCTGCCGCTGCTGCCGGTGTACGACGGCGCCGGCGAACGCATCGCCACCGATGCCGGCGCGGCCGACCTGCGCAGCCGCCTGATGCTGCAGGCGCTGGAACTGGACAACAAGCTGTTCGAAGGCGAAGGCGCCGCGCGCCGGCTCGCGCCGGGCCATGCGTTCACGCTGACGCAGCACGACCGCTACCCCGACGGCGACAACGCCTTCAAGGTGCTGTGGGTCGAGCACGAGGCGCGCAACAACGTCGGCGCGCAGATCGCGGCCGTGGACCGCGGCGGCGTCGAACCCGGCACGTACCGCAACCGGTTCGGCTGCGTGCGCGACGCCGTGGCCGTCGTCCCGCGCGCGACCGCCCTGCCCCGGCCGCACACGGCGCTCGGCCCGCAGACGGCGCTGGTGGTCGGCCTGCCGGACAGCGTCGCGACGACGACGCGCGACCACCAGGTACGCGTGCAATTCGCCTGGCAGCGCGGCGCCGCGGCGAACCGCAGCGGCCTGGATCACGACACGGACGACGCAGGCTGCGCGCCCGGCAACGACCGCTCGGGCACGTGGGTGCGCGTGGCCGAAGCGCTGGCAGGCCCCAACTGGGGTTCGCAATTCACGCCGCGCATCGGCACCGAGGTGCTGGTCGATTTCATCGACAACGACATCGACCGCCCCCTCGTGGTCGCGCAGCTGTACACGGGCGCGGATGCGCCGCCGTTCGCGGCGGGCGTCGATTCCGGCGTCGACCACGCGGGCACGATCTCCGGCATCCACACGCAGACGTTCGACGGGACCGGCTGGAACCAGTGGCAGCTGGACGACACGCAGGGCCAGCTGCGCATGCGCCTGGCCACCAGCACGGCGGCCACGCAGCTGAACCTGGGCCACCTGGTGCGCCAGGCGCCACGCGGCGCGCAGCGCGGCCACTACCGCGGCAGCGGGTTCGAACTGCGCACGGATGCCTGGGCCGTCGTGCGCGGCGCCGAAGGCGTGCTGCTGACGACTCGCGCACGCTCCGCGCAAGGTGCCGGCGTCAGCTCGACGCAGATGGACGCGGCCGAAGCGGTAGACAGCCTGAAAGCGGCGCAGTCGCTCGGCACCACCCTGCTGGACGCTGCGACGGGACAGCATGCGCTGACCAGCAAGGCGGCCGTGCAGGCGCAGAAGGATTTCCTCGCGCAGATCGATCCGGCCGACAAGGGCAAGTTCGCCGGCCCGGTGAACGGCCAGGATGCCGCGAAGCCGACGCCCGGATCGCGCGACCTCGATACGTCGTCGCCCGTCGAAAGATTCGGCGCGCCGGTCGTGCTGATGGATTCGCAGGCCGGCATCAACTGGGCGACGCCCGCGTCGACCGTGCTGTTCGCGGGCCAGCATCTGCACTGGACGACGCAGTCGGACATGCACGTGACGGCGGCGTACACATTGTCGTCGGTGTCGGCCGAGGCGACGTCCCTGTATGCGCACGAGGGCGGCATTCAGGCGTTCGCCGGTAACGGGCCGGTGTCGGTGCAGGCGCATACGGACCAGCTCGAGATCCTGGCGGACAAGGAAGTCACCGTCATCTCGGTCAATGACGGGATCGAGGTCAAGGCGAGCAAGAAGATCGTGCTGCAGGCAGGGCAGGCGTCGATCACGCTGGAGGGGAAAGACATTACGTTTGCTTGCCCGGGGACGTTTTCCGTCAAAGGCGGGCAGCATTATTTTGACAAAGGCGCATCCGGTGCCGCCGTGTTCAACGGCCCATCCGGTCACTTGGTCAATCTTGCGCCGTACCCAGCGTCATACAGCCAGCAAATCAATATCGCAGGGATGCTGGAAAATGACCCCGAACTTGCTGGCGCCCATTACGAAATCTGGACCAAAGGAGAGAATGGACGTCTCCTCGCACGCGGGACAATCAGTGCGGACGCGCTTTCGGAACGCGTGTTTACGGAAACCCCGGAAGTGATCGAAATTATCGTCGGCGATAATGAATGGGGTCAATTCATCCATGAGCAAGCGAATTCGAATGACGATGTTTCAGATAAGGATGGTTCGTTAACATGAGTACATGGCAGGATTTCCTGGAATACCTGGAGAAACTCAGGCACACGAATGATGAACCAAAACCTGGCGCGATCATGTTCGCATTTGTCAATCGTTACCTCGAACCGATGGAGGATATCAAGTATCGCATCGAATTCGATGGTAAGGCTGTAAGCGGCGTAACGACTCAAAGCCAGAACTGGGTCGAGGTCCAACCCATTACGCTGCAAAGCGTCAAGGTTTACGCATGGTCCCGTGTCAGGAAAGATTTTAAACTCATCGATGAAGTCACACCGGTACTCGGCAAGCGCTTACTTGTCAACGAACGCATGAAGACGTTCAAGCATAAGTCCGAAACACAGCCACACCCGGCACCACAACGAAATACACCGTCGCCGGCCCCCAGTCCAGCGAAAGCGCCAACGCCGCCACCATCTAAAAGAAGTTCCGACCCGGCCCAGCACCCCCAAGGAGTCGAACCCGTTAAAGCAAAAAACGGCAAATCGGAGCCTGAACATCAAGCACACAGGTCCCCCACTGATAAGATTACTGTCGCCCAACTGAAGAAGATATTCCCCGCTGCCGCCGAGTCCTATCTGCAGCAAGCTGCAGATGAGTTCAATCGAGACTTGGCCGGATATAAATTGGATACTCCGCTACGTCGAGCGCATTTCTTTGCACAGGTTCGCCAGGAAGCAGGCAGTGCGTTGTCGCCCAAACAAGAAAACCTCAATTATCGATCCGACGTGTTGCTGGATAAATTTTCATATTACCGCAAACATCGTGCAGAGGCCGATACTGATGGACGACTGGAAGAGACTACGTATGTAGAAAAAACGATCAAGGGAGTAAAGAAGAAGGTTAAAGTGACAAAGATCATTCATAAGGCAGATCCGGTTGCGATTGCAAATAAAGCATATGGTGGCAGAGGCGGGAACGGTCCGGCCGAAAGCGGGGATGGTTGGCGCTTTCGGGGCAGAGGAATCTTTCAGCTTACTCTGAGAGGCAACTACAAGAAGTTCAACGCCGACTACTCTCAGTACTGGAGCAACGGAGGGGATGATTTCGTAAAAAATCCCGATGCGGTATGCGAGTATCCGCACTTTATTCGCTCGGCCATATGGTTCTGGATCGATAAATCAGTTTACAAGCAAGCCGATGGTGGAACAAGTAACTCCGACGTCGACAGTGTCACGAATATAATCAACCCGGCAATGGACGGCGCGGCTGAGCGGCGCCTGAATTTTCACGAATTAACTTATCCGACATTCAAATAATGACTTCGACTTTCTCGCGGATCGTCCGCAAATTCGGCTTCGCCCTCGCATTGGCATCGTGCCACCAAGTGCCGGCGCACTCGACTTCGCTGTGCGAAGCGCATGAAAAACCGGTATTCTCTTGTGAATTGAAGAATTCGAAGATCGTATCTATCTGTACCGCTCCGGACGGGGCCCCATCATACATTGAATACAGGTTTGGCAAGCCTGCCAAGATCGAAATGACGCATCGGGTTATTCGTCCTGATCAGGCATTTCAACGGGCAGACTTTATTTACGGGAATAATGCGGTAGACACAATCTGGTTCAGGAACGGCGAACATCTCTACGACGTGACAATGCCGGCTCGGGGCGCTCCAGCAGTTGAAGTATGGAAAAATCGGAAAATATTGGCGCATATCGAGTGCAAGGACGGATGGAAAAACGTCGAAGGAGTCACCGATTTGAAATCTCCGTTAATCATCGACCACGGAGAAGTGGATGTTTCGAATCGAGATAAGTTATGGTACGAAAAACAATGAATTCAGGACGGCGGTCGCGACGACGAACGAGTTCGCAGCCGCTAAGTTCGAAGGATGGCCGCTCCAAAGATAACGAAACATAATGAACCGTTCCATGAAGCGATTCCTCACGGGCACCATGTGCCAGCCGGGGCCGGCCAAGACTAGCCTCTCCATGACCATGCTATTTACCGCAGCCGTTCTCTGCGTTTCTGGCTGCTCGGCCCAAGACAAAAAACTCAAAGCCTCCGACGATGTCAAGGCATTGCAACAGCTCGTTGATCTATCGCCCGCCTTGAAGTCGGCCCGATGGGAAATGTTCGGAACGCCGGAATACGAAGGTGGCGTGCCGGGCCGCACAGATTACATGACCCTCGTTGCGGAAATCGAACCGGTCACGAATGCCGAAAGTTTCACGAGCGGCACGAACGACAAAACTATTTATATTGTTCCAGAAGCCGCGCGCCCATGGCTTTCAAGCCATTTTCACAGCATTCTGGAAAAGAACAAGAACGCGAATTTCGATCTCGCGACAGTTGCCGGATGCCACGCTTATGAGACAAAGGTAAAAAAATCCGGGCGCAAGGTCAGCGGTTTTTCGTGCGAAGAATCCGGAAAAGTTCTCGTGTATCTTTCGTTATTTTGATGACTCAAGCGCCAGGCCACCTCCTCGACAATGGCCGGGACAAAATATGCCCTGCTTTGATCGACAACGAAACACAAGAGATACTCCCGATGTGCGCATTCCCGCCTGCCGATCTCTCGCTACGCAACAAGTTCACGTCGTTAGCGCCTGGGGAATCGATCAGAATGGAAGAGCACCTATCCCCATGGGCGATCCGGGGCCTGAGAGAATGGATGATTGATCTCACTGCGAGATACACGATTCATATCCCCGTGAAAATTCGAAGGCATCGAGTTCCCCGTGCGTTAGAGCGCAAGTACGTCGCTCCGGATTATCGGACGCGACAGGGCCAAACTCGACGACAAATGACGCGAGGCCCCCGCTTCTACCCGCCCTTGCTCAGGAGCCCCCGCCGACACCCGCACGCCGCCCATGCTTGACCCGATACATGGCCTGATCCGCCAGTTCGATCAGCCGCTCCATGTCGTCCCCATCCTCCGGCCACAGCGCGAACCCGACGCTCGCCCCCAGCGGCAACGCGCGCCCTTCGAACTCGAACGGCGCGCCGATCGCCGTCGTCAATGCCTGGCATTTGCTCGCGACGCTGCAGCGATCGCGCACGCCGACGAGAATCACGCCGAACTCGTCGCCACCGACGCGCGCCGCCATGTCGTCCGCGCGCAGTTCGGCGCCGATGCGATTGGCCACTTCGCACAGCGCCGCGTCGCCGGCACGGTGGCCGAGACTGTCGTTGATCGCTTTCAGCCCATCCATGTCGATGTTCAGGACGGCGACGTGCCCATGGCACCGCGCCGCCCGCGCCAGTTGCTGGCGCAGGCTGTCGTAGAACTGGGCCCGGTTGGCGAGACTCGTCAGGGCATCGTGCGTCGCGCGGTAGTACAGGTCGTTCGACGCGTTCTGCACCGCGTGGTAGATCGCCGCGCCGACGAGCGTCGACAGCAGGCCGAGCACCTGCGCATGCCAGGTGCCGAAGGCGTTCACCGACGACGACACGATTTTCAGCACGCCCACCGAATGGTCGTCATGGCGTAGCGGTACGACGAGCATCGAGCGCAGGCCGACCTTGCGGCACGCTACGCGGTCCACGCGCGGGTCGAGCTCGGCGTCGTCGCAGCGCAGGATTTCATTCCTGTCCACGGACAGGCCGGACAGACTGCCTTCGCGCCGCAGGCGCAACCCCAACTGCGCCCGGGCCAGCCCGGCTGCCGCGCGGTACACCATCTCATTGCCCTCGGCCAATTCCACCGCAGCGCCCTCGGCCCGGCACAGCGTCGCGGCGCGCTGGCTGACCAGCTGCATGACGCCGCCCAGATCCAGGCCCTGGCAGGCGATCTCGGTCTGGATGTCGATGATGTCCAGCAGTACGGCCGCGTCCAGCGTGACGGTGCTCATGTCTAGTCAAAGAGAAATATCACAAATAATCACACAAACAGTGTGGACCATTTGCCTCTTGTTGACAAGTTAATACTGACGGTTGTCGATGCGATAAGTCACCTTGTCCACCTCCACGTAGCCATGTTCTCCGGCCGGATTGAACGTGAACACGCCGACACGGCTGCCGCGATACGCGCCCCACGTCAACGAAAAATCGGGCAGCACGGTCTCGTACCTTGCCCCATCCGCGCTGACGGCCAGCGTGGCCTTGCCATCCAGCCCCCACGTCGAGCGCAGCCAGATCGCATCGTGCTTCCACGGCTGCAATCGGGTATAACTGCCGTCCCGGGACACTTCGAGGTAACGCTCGCCCGCCACCATCACGATGCCCGCGGACGCCGTGGATTCGGCGGGATTGGCGGCGCGCGGCTGTGCCGTGAAGTGGACGAGGCCGGCATGCTGGCCGTCGGCCATCCCCGCCAGCCCGATCCGCGCGGCGAACGACTGGCTGCCCGTCCGCGCGACGCGCTGGGTCAGCACATTGCCCACTTTGAGGAGGTTGGCGCCGTCCAGGCCGGGAAAGGCGTGCAGGCGCAGATGGCCGGGACGGGCCGCCAGCGACCACTTGTCCTTGCGCGGCTGATAATTCCATTCCCAGACGGGCGCGAGCGTGGCGGCATCGAAGTCGTCGCCGCCTTGCGGGAACCGGCGGACCGACGGCGTGCCCGGCATCCGTCCCTCCCACACCATGGTGCCGATGCCGGCCCGGTCGGGCTGCCCGATCACCGGCCAGCCGTCGATCCAGTGGACCGGCAACAGGCTCGCGGCCCGTCCCGCCCAGTCGCCGCTGCCGTGGTGGGTGAAGAAATACCAGTTGCCGTCCGGGCCCTGGACGATCCCGCCCTGGTTCGGCTCCATGGCGGCGCGGTCCGCCTGCATCAGCTGGCGTTTCTCCGACCACGGTCCGCGGATCGACGGCGCCCGCCGCATCATCATCACGCGCGAGTCTCCCTGCACCTCACTGAAGAAGTGGTAATAGGCGCCGTTGAACTTGTACACTTTGCTGGCCTCGCTGCCCTTCGACTGGTAGATCACCTGGTCGGTCCCGGGCACGAGGCTGCGGTTGTCCGCGCTCAGTTCCCACAGATGGATCTTGTAGCCGTCGCTGAAGTGCGTGCCGACCAGGTAGCCCTTGCCGTCATCGTCCCAGAACGGGGCGCAGTCGTCCCATCCGGTTTCCCGCAGCACGTGCTGCAACGGCGCCCACGGCCCTTCCGGCCGTTCCGCGCTCGTCATGAAATAGCCTTCGTCCGGGGTGCCGAAATAAATCCAGAACCGGCCCGCGTGGTGGCGGATGGCGCCGGCCCAGATGCCACGGCCGTAGCGGTTCATCCGTGTCCAGTCCAGTTCCGGCGAGATCTGCGTGAGGTCGGGCACCGCGTGGCCCACCGTGCGCCAGTTGACTAGGTCGCGCGAATGCAGCACCGCCATCCCCGGAGAAAACTGGAACGTCGACGTAATCGCGTAGTAGTCGTCGCCGACGCGGATCGCATCCAGGTCGCTGTAATCGGCCGGCAGGACGGGATTGCGATAGCGGCCGTTGCCGAGATCGCCCCACCGGGTCCAGTCGCCCCAGATGACGCCGTCGCCGGCCTGGCAAGGGCCCGCCATGGCAGCAGCGAGCAGGCCGGACAGTGCGACTGCGCACCAGCGGGAGAGTTCATGTTCGGGAAAGGTGGGCATGTCCGTTGCAGATGGTCCTGATCGTTAAAAATTTGTGTCCGCCGGTGGGGATTCGGTCTACAATTGTATGGTATCGATAACGTACATTCCTGTCCAGTCAACCGGGCCGATTTGCACGGCAGCGCTGTCGATACCGCTGGGAAACTGGCGTATTTCATACATTAAAAACCTCTGGAGCGAGATTTTGGGATTTTTCCAGGCCTTGGCTCCGGCACAAGATGTTATCGGTAACCTAAACACGAGAAGAGGTAGAAACATGGGGGGACAAACATGAGAACAATTAAACTCGACCGTGCGGCGAGGCGTATCGCCTGCATGGCGGTATCGATCGGTATCGCCGCGACGCTGGTGCCTTACCCGGGCCAGGTCGCCATGGCCGCAGACCCGATCGATACGATGGTGACCAGCTACCAGCCCGTCATCAGCGAATCGATCGATGCGAACGGCTTCAAGCATCCCGGGGTCGGGCTCACGAAGGCGACCCTGGAAACCATGCGGACCCAGGTCCTGGCGAAGAAGGAGCCCTGGAATACCCACTTCAACATGATGCTCAAGTCGGGCAAGGCGTCGCGTACGGTGGGCATCTCGAACGTCAATGGCGCCGACCCGACGCAGCCGCGTATCCTGGGGATCGATTCCCAGGGCGCCAACGGCCTGTTCATCAACGACGCACTGACCGCCTACACGCAGGCGATCCTGTACTACGTGACCGGCGACGACGTCTATCGCGCCAACGCCATGCGGATCATCCGCCTGTACGGGAAAATGGATCCGTCGAAGTACGTGTATTTCGTCGACTCGCACATCCATACCGGGATCCCGCTGAGCCGCATGACGGCGGCCGCGGAAATCCTGCGCTACACGAGCACCCAGACGCCGGCGCTCGCGTGGACGGACGACGATACAGTCAACTTCTCGAGGAACCTGGTCACGCCCGTGATCCAGACCTTCGACAACTGCAACTGCCGGTTCATGAACCAGCACCTGTACACGACCATCGCCAAGATGTCCGGGTCGATCTTCATGGGCGACCGCGACGGGTACAACCAGGCCGTCGAATGGTTCACCGTCAACAAGGATGCGCCCGACCCCGCATGGACTGGCTCGATCAAGCAATTGTTCCGAACGGTGACGCGCAATGACGCCACCGGCGAAGAGATTCCGCCGCAGATCCAGCACGTCGAAATGGGCCGCGACCAGGCGCACGGCGCCGGCGACCTCACCAACTCGGAAATCCTCGCCCGCCTGATGCTGGCGCAGGGTACCAGGGTCGATCCGGCGGCGGGCACGCCGTCGACGGCATCCAACGCCGTCGGCCCGTACGAGTTCATGGACGACCGCCTGCTGGCCGTCCACGAACTGTGGGGCAAATACATGATCGGCTACGACATCCCATGGGTGCCCGTCGCCATGAGCGTCAATCCGGATGGCAGCATCCGCGCGATGTACAACAACGTGAATCCGTCGTACCGAGGCCGGCTCTCCCAGAACACCTGGGAAGCCTTCTATTACTACAAATACGTCCGCGGCATCGACCTGGAGCAGCTCGCACCGGGCTATACGACGATCTACGCCAAGCGCAAGGCCTACAACTGGGATGGCGTCGACGGCGGCGGCGACTTCTGGCTGACGCTTCCCAAGGCCGCCGAAGCGGAAGGCAGCAAATACCTGGGCATCCCCATCGTCGATCCGTATCGCGAGGTGGAAGACCGGTTCACGGCGTACGACGGCAATGCGGTCGCGCAGACCGAAGGCACGACCGGTTTTGTTAGAACCACAGCCACGCCGGAGGGCACGCGCATCGCCGTGTACAGCTATAACGGGGCCGCCATCCCCAACATGGGCTTCCGCATCCGCACCAGTGGCCAGGCCATGATGGACGTCGACGGCATGTCGCTCGCGTTGCCGAATACGCGGGGCCAGTGGCGTTACGTCGTGGTGCCGCTGAACCTGGGCGACTTCCTGCCGCTCAAGGTCACCGGCGCCGGTACGACGGTCGACATCGACCATATCAACGTCAAGTCCAGCACCCTGCTGAGCCCGCCGGTCTTCAAGTCCGGCACCGGCGACGCGACGGCGTACACGTATGCCGGCGCCACCATCCCGGTGACGCTCGACCTGTCGGCCACCGACCCGGCCGCCGGCGACGTGGTGACCTACAATATGGACAACCTGCCGCAGGGCGCGACGTTCGATACCAGTACGGGCGCGTTCTCGTGGCAGCCCACGCAGGCCGGCACCTACACGTTCATCGCCGAAGCATCGGACGGTACCTCGGTGACCACCAGGCGTGTCATCGTCGAAGTTGCCGCGGACCGGCAGGCTGCCGTGGCGACCGTCGCCGCGCCGTTCAAGCCGGACACGCTGTACGTCACCGCGACGAAGACGGCCTACGAGAGTGCCTACGCCGACATGCAGAACACGATCGGCTCGGGCACCGACGATACCTACTTCCAGAAGCTGGGGGCATTGCGCAACGCGGTCTCCGGCCTGCGTGAACTGACCCCGCTGCTGAAGGACGGCAGCATGGACTACACGAACCTGTTCTTCAAGACGAACCTTGTCACGAACTTCGGCGACTGGGCGGCGAATGGCGTCGATGACAATACCGACAGCTTCATCGCGTTCACCATCGCGCGCGACACCAATCACACGTTCACGCTGGACTTCGGTCCCAGCTTCAAGGTCGCTGCGAACAAGTTCCAGCTCCAGCCGCGCACCAGCTTCCCGGAACGCGTCGGCGGCGTGACCATCTTCGGTTCCAACGACAATGAGAACTGGACCCGGATCTCGCCCGACGAGACGCTCGGGATCGAGGGCTGGCAGACGCTGAACGTGGCGGACGAGTTCCGCACGAAGCGCTACCGCTTCTACAAGCTCTCGATGATCCATGATCTCTGGACATATAACATCCTCGAGCTCGGCGAATTCCGGATCTTCGGCACCCGCTATGAAACGGTCAACAAGCTGACCAGCGTGTCGCTGGGTTCCGACCAGGCGCTGAAGAACCGGGTCGTGCCGGGGAATACGATCAAGCTGACGTTCCAGTCGTCCGAGCCGATCAACAACGTGAGCGCGACGATCCAGGGCGAACCGGCCACCATCACCACGACCGATAACCTGAACTGGACGGCGACGACAGTCGTCAACGCCACCATGGCACCGGGACCGGTGAAGTTGCTCCTCAACTACAGGACCGCCGACGGCACCGCCGCCGAACCCGTCCTGTTCACCACCGATTCGTCGACCCTGTCCATCGCGGACCAGAAGGACTACATCGACAACGTGCTCGACATCGCCACCGTCACCGATTCCAACGGCCGCAATGCGACCGACGTGATCAAGAACGCAAAACTGCTGTTCGACAGCAACGTGACGACGAACACCGACTTGCGCCTCAACGGCAGCGGCAACAATGGCTGGGTCAAGTTCGACTTCCGGCCCGGCGTCACCACGGTGTTGTCGCGCGTCGACGTCATCGGTCCCCAGAACCAGTACTCGGGCCGGATCAACGGCACCGTCGTCCAGGGTTCCAATGACAATGCGACGTGGACCAACATCTCGACCTTCGCCGGGAATACGCCGGAGTGGCAATCGCTGAAGATCACCGGCACCACGCCATACCGCTACATCCGCATGACGAACGCCAACGCCTGGTTCGGCAACATGACGGAACTGCGCCTGTACGGTACGGTGAACGCCGCGGACACGACCGCACCCAGCACCACCGCCACCGCGCCGCAAGGCACGGTGACCACGGACGCGACGATCACCTTCGCGGCCACGGACAACCAGGGCGGCTCGGGTGTCGCTGCAACGTACTACACGGTCGACGGCGGTGCCCAGCAGACGGGCAACACGGTCACGCTGACCACCAGCGGCACGCACACGGTGAGCTACTGGAGCACGGACTGGGCGGGCAACACCGAACAGGCACACGCGGTGACGGTGTC